>CAZFZO010000016.1:0-16120 GCA_964523595.1 uncultured Candidatus Saccharibacteria bacterium
TCCATCTGACTTGCGCACTCGTGACCACGAGATTTTCAATAAGCATGTTGGTGCTGTTACTAATTTTTTGCGAGAAGTGTATTCCGGCGTAAGCCCTGATTCTCCGGTTGTTGTAGCTTTAATGGGTACGCACGCTGGCGGCGTTTCTACCGAGAAACTTAGCGTTCGCGCGGAGCAAGAGGCTATTCCAGCAGAGAAAAAAGAGCGCTATACCTCATTAAAAGCTGATCCAGCTGTTACTTTTGATGATATACAAAACGATCTTTATCGACATCCAGCCTTAGAGGGTTACCATATTGAGCACGCAATGGATGCGTTATTTGATGGTAATTCTACGCCACTTCATAATCTCGCTCGAAGTGCTGGTATTTTTACTTCTGGATTTTCGAAAAATATAGAGCGCGTTGCTGCCGAAAAACGAGCACAGGCTTCAGCCCGTACTCCAGTTGCTAAAAAGATTGAATCTCAGCCTGCAGCTCCAGTAAAAATTGAGCGCGGACGTTCAGTCGACGAGGTGTATGTCGAAGCGGCGATCGCCCCAGAGGTGAGTAAAAAAGTTGATGGCTATGTTCGTGCATGCCAGCAGGAGCATGCGAAGATTGATCATGATATTGCTAATCGGCGACAAGCGGGTGAGGTTATTACGCATGAAGAACAGCTTGATTTGCATCGACGTACCGTCTCTGATTTTTCTACGCGTATTTTAGATACACTTCGGACTAGTAATCGCCGTATCCTTGAGGTTCCGCCTGAAATAGAGAACCTTTTGTTTATCACTGGTAAGCTTGATTCTGCCCCTGAGCCCACGGTGGCTCGAGTTGTACTAAGTGAAGCTCCTCCTGAGCCAGTCGTCCCTGCGAAGAAAAAGCCTAGTATGAAGAGTGGAGAGGAAAATGGTTCTAATCGAGAAAAAAACAATAAACCAATGCGCGATAAAATGAAAATTTCTGAAGGTGTTTCTCAGGGCGAAGCCGTGTCTGCAGAAAAGCCGGCAGTTTCTCCGACTAAGAAGTCTGTGGAGCGCGTTGTGATTGAGCGACCAAGGATTGAGAAATTAAAGCTTACCGCAGAGGCTCAGGCTGAGATTGATGAGATTCGTGCGCAGGCTCGTGAGGAGATTGATCGAGCGGGCGTGAAATTTGGTCAGTCTAGTGGTCGCATTAAGGGAGGCGTTTCGCCTCGTGAGGTGTTTGAGCATATCCGGGGGAAAAATGCGAAGAAGATTTTGCATATTTTAAATCGTGAAGGCAATGATGTGGAGCTTTTGCCGGAGGCGTGGTATCAGGAGTTAGCTGCTGAACCAAATCTTAATGCACTTACTGCCGTAGAGCGTCCGGAGCTTTCTAGCTTAAAACTTTCAGCTACTCAAAAAGCTTCAGTTGATGAACTTCTTACTGAAGCGCGTGAAAATGCGTATTTGATTGATCGAAAAGGAGACGCTACTCCAGAAGCTAAGGCGGATGAGCTGGCGCGTATGCGAGATTATTTTGCCAAGCAGATTATGAAGATTGCGAATAGTCATAATCAAGTTGATCGACTGCCTAAGCCTTGGTACGACGCTCTTATGGGTGAGCAAGAGCCGCCACGTGTGAAGAAAGCTTTTGACTCTAATCCAAGTGGAAAGGTGCTTATTACCCCTGACCCAAGCATGACAACGAGCCTTGGGTATCCAGTTAAGCCAGTCGAGGTTATCGAAAAACCAAAGCAGCCAGTAGCCGAGAAAGCAAAAGAACCGATTATTATTGAGGCGAAGCCTGTTGAAGCTTCGGGTGACAAGCGACCAGAGATTTCAGACCTGCATCTTTCTAAGAAGCAGCGTGCTGAGATTGAGGCGTTAATTAAGCAGTCGCGTGAAAATCTGTACTTTATTAAGCGTAGTACTGATATTCCGGCTGAACAAAAAGAGGCTGATATGCGTCACTCGCAGGATCATGCCGCTACCGAGATTAAGCGGATTTTGCGTGTTCATAATGAAAATGTAGATTTACTTCCACAAGAGTGGTTTGACGCTTTGATGGGCGAGCAGGCACCGGCGGGCTCAGAAGTTAGCCCTGAGACTGTTCCAGCTCAAGGTGAGAAGCGTCCAAAAATTGAAGATTTTAAGTTGTCAGATGAACAGCGAAAGAAAATAGAAGCTTTGATCAAGCAAGTACGAAAGGATCTGAATTACGTAAAGTACGATACTGATGTGGTGAAGTATCCTTCGGAGGAGGATAAAGTGGAGTCTCTTAATTATCTTCGTGATGAGTGTGCCGATCAGATTAAAAAAATTCTGAGTATTAATAATGGAAACGTAGATTTGTTACCGCAAGAGTGGTACGACGCGTTAATGGGTGAACAGGCTTCCGAGGTAACTAAGCCGGCTCCGGCTGAGGCTGCGAAAAAGCCAGAGGTTGCTCCAAAAGTAGAGCTTACGCTTGAGCAGCAAATTGCTAAGCTTGAGGCTGAGAAAGCTCGCGTTTTAGCACGCATGCAAGAGATTGGCGCACAGCAACATGCAGACACTAATGATCTTCGTAGTTCGATGAAATTGAAAGCGCGAGAATTTGATGAGCGCATCGAGAAGCTGCGTGCTCAATTGCGTACTCGTGAAAATCTGTCTAAGGTTGGTGCGTCTGTTGCTGAAAATGTTCCAGGTGGCGCACGTCCTATTGAGGGTGGTGACAATGAACTATCTTCCGCTGAACGTGCGGGAATGCGTATGCCGGAGTCTCGTGCGGAAATTCGTGCAAGTCAAACCATTGAGAGCACGGTTCGTGCGGTAAGTGAGGCTCAAATTGATGCGATGCTTAACAATACTGGTTTTATGGATTTCCTGGGAAGTCGAGCAAACCGCAGGGATGCAGCCGGTGCTTTAATGTATCCAGAAATTAATGCGATTATTGGCAATCCACAGCAAGCTGATTGGGTTCGCGCAGCACAGATATTTGATGGATATACAGCAATGTTTGAAGCTGGTCCAGCTATTAAGCTCGCGTATCAAGAAAAGTTTAAGCAAGATACGGGCTTAGAGATGAGTCCGGAGGATTTTGAATCTGTTGACGCTTACTTAGCCTCGGAAGCGATTAAAAATCCAGGACGTGTTCGATATTTCGCTGAAGAAACGAAGTTATTCGTTGGCTTGCCAAAAGTAATTGCTGGTCGCGAAGTCGAGCTTGCGAAGCTTGGGAATTTTGATGAGCTCAGTCGTCGTTTGCAGTTACTCGAGATGGCGAAGCGCACTCACTCGATGATGGAACGTGTTGCCGGCGTGATTGGTAGTGGAATTGACGTGTACGCGTATGCTGAACACGAACTCCGCGAGAAACACAAAGTTGATGTTCGTTCAGAGTATTCGAATAAGTTTTTGCGATTTATTTTGCCGCGATTTTCGAAGTGGAAGTACAATGCTGAATTTAGAAAAGCCAGCGAGACTCTTTCGAAGATAAGTAGCGCGCAAGAGCAGCTTGCGAAGCTGAAAGAGAGTCGCGATAAAGTTGTGGCGATGGTCTTTAGTGATGGCTTCTTCCCGATGCAGGCTGTTCAGCAAAAGATGCGTGAGCGTGTTGCTGCTGAGCTTAAGCGTCTTTCGGGATATGATCAGACTACTGAAGCTAACACACCATTTGATTTTTCCACAGATACTACTCGTGTCCCTCAGCAGGATTTGGCTGCGCTTGAAAATGCTCAAGCATACTTTGATCGTGTCCGTGAGGCGAGTAAGCAACCAGGATTTGCCTATGATGCGACGATTGAGGCTGATTATCAGCAGCGTCTTGATCGCGCCTTTGATCGCCGAGCACACTTTGAAATTGGTGAGCTCATCAAGGGTGTCTCGCTTGGAGCTACTCCACTCGCTGATCTTGAAAAAGCTCTCGAGCCATTCCTCAAGACTCCTCGTTTCTTTGGAACGCGTCGCAATGAGGCGGCTCGTGCGTTTATCAAAGAGAGCTTAAAGGCTCGATTGGCTGATAGTAAACTTGATGTACGTAAGAAGATGCTTTTGTCGCGCATCTATGAGCGATTTAATACTGCTAACGCCTAACTCCTATGACAAACAATTTGGAAATGAAAAAATTAGAGCAGTTGATAAAGGAGCAGCGCTTTGAAGAAGCGAAGGCGATACTTGATACGTTTTTTGCTAAGGAGTGGACTAAGGAAGAGAAAGGCGAGATGTATGTCCAACTTATGATGATGTATATGCAAATTACAAATCGCTTAAATGAGGAGTATTTGCAGACTTTGGACGAGACGATCGCGACTATTAAAGAGATTAACACCTCTTACGACGCTGCTGTTACGAAAGCGAAAGCAAAAAGCACTCGCTAATTAATTTGCGTTTACGAGCTTGATGTTTAGTACCTCGGTCTTTCCTGATTCGAGGCGGATTTCTCGTGGCGTATCAGTGCTTGTCGTATTTCCTAGTTGTGCATCTAGAATGTACGTTGCGGGTGGAAGGGTGAACGCGTAGTGTCCCGTGTTGTCCGGGGTTGTTTTTGCGACGATTACTTTGCCACCGAAACGATAGATGATTATTTCGGTGTTATTCATTGTGCAAATTGTATTTGGGCAGGTGGATTTAAATGTAACAACTCCTTCGATAGTTCCTGGTGCTTTTGGCGTTGGTTTAAGGAACGCGATCAAGCAAATAAGAACTATGATAATTGCTGGCATTATCCATTTTACGAGTGCCAAAAGAAAACGGTTTTCTTTCATAGAAAATTATTTTAGCAGGAATTTATGTAAATTCAACAACTAACGCAGTCATGTCGTCGTCCTTAGCGCGAATATTCTCTTCATTATCTTCTTCACTGCGTTCGTTTGCGGCTCGGACGATCCAGCTACTCAGTTCTTGTGGATTTTTTTGCGTATCGAGTATCTCCTTTATTTCTTCGCTGGTGAGATTGTCGTGAATACCGTCACTGCAGATTAGTAGCTTGTCTCCTGATTTTAACTCAACGACCCCCATTTTTCGTTGGTCATCGATCTCGAGTCCATCTTCTAGGCTGCTCGTAATAATATTTCGTCGAGTAAAAGCTGTTTGGGCTAGTGGGTCGAGCATTTCATACTCTTGTCTCGTCTTTACCGTGTCCAGTTGGCTGTTGATTCTTTCGCGTTCGGCGGCATCATTCGATAACGCATCAACGATATTATCATCATGAGTTATCTGCATTAATCGTTTATTCCGGATGATATAGGCGCGACTGTCTCCGATATTAGTGATGAGGGCTTTTGTTTTTCCTCCTGGTGTTCTCCATGTTTTGACGACGGTAACCGTAGTCGCGCCTTCGTCTAAGCCAGCAGCGCCGATTTGCGCAGAAACTTTAATGCGAGCGGCAGTGATAGCTTCTACCATTCGTTCGCGTAGTCCTTTTTCATCTTGCACATCAGAGCCTTCGTTGCTGTGTCCGGTTGCGGCATAATACGAGGCGATTTCTTGAGCTGCATTGCTCGAGGCTATCGCACCACCTTTTTCGCCGCCTACGCCATCGAAAACGCCAAATAAACCCATTTCTGGACGGTTTATGTTCGAGTCTTCATTTTTACCGTCGTGATACATCGCACTTCGCGTTGTAACCCCTGACTCCCACCGGAGATATTCGTATCGTTCGGGCGAGCCAGTATCTTGTGCCGGTTTTTCTGTCATGTATTTAGTATATCACTCTCTTTGTGGTACTTAATAAAAATCGCCCATCGACATTTTTAGGTGTGGATGGGCGGAGTGGGACTCAGGATTGCCTTACTCGTACGAAATGCATTCGCTGGTAAAAGTCGTGAGCCATTCCCCTCAGGTGCTTTATGTGCAAGAGGTGGCGGTGCCACGTGCCGATGCTTCGCACGTCGCGATTCGAGCTCTTTTTCGATATCGTTCCATCGGGCGTTCTCCAGAGCGTAGAGATCGCCTCTTCTGCTCCCTCGCCATCTTTCCATGCGGCTTCGGGAAACACGATCGTTGCGCAATTCCATTCGGGCGGGAACTGTTTGGCGAGCGCCGAGACAGCGTCAAATGCCTCTTCGCTTGTCAGAGCTCCCATTTCCCGTGCTCGATCTTTCAGTGTCTGCCGGCTGAGTCCGTACTCTCCCTGTCGGAGTACTGGGATGATCTCGATCTGATCAACCGAGGTGATCGCGGGGAGCGCTGCCTTCGCTCCTTGTGCGACGACGACCTTTTTCCACTGCCGATGCCACGTCTGCGTGCCCATGAGCCGTTTCCTTTAATGGGGGGGTCTCAAGCAGTTATGAATGTATAATTTTTTTATTTAAATGTCAAGAAATCGAGGCGTGGCCTTTATGTATGTTTGTAGTGTGCTCGGGGAGAGAGTCGAACTCTCATGCCTTGCGGCGCTCCCTCTTGAGGGGAGTGTGTCTGCCAGTTCCACCACCCGAGCTTACGGGTGATACGTTTAATTTATTTTATTTCTTTGTTGCTTTCACTCGCAGAACAGGTTAGTTCAGCTCGCTCCAGCGCCTCGCACTAAAATAAATTAAATCGCATCCTTAGTCCGACCGAAAGAATCTGTGACGTACCTCATTCTGCATACTTTAACCCTGCCTCTTCTTGCTATTACTACATTAAAGCGGAAAGTTGTGATAAAATCAATTTATACTTTTATGGATCTTACACGAAGCTCCGCCGAGCCTCAAATCCAAGAACCTGTTTTCTTGATTGAGGTTGAAAAGATTAGTCCAAACCCTTATCAGCCCCGTCGCGTTTTTGATGACGAACAGTTGCAGGAGTTAGCTGGTTCGATTCGAGACTATGGTATTTTGCAGCCACTCGTTGTTACTAAGATCGAAGAACCAACCGAGTTTGGTACTAGCGTCCGTTACGAACTTATCGCTGGTGAGCGCCGTTTTCGTGCTGCTAAGATTGCTGGACTTGAACGTGTGCCAGCTGTTGTTAAGAACGTTGGACTTGATCGTGAGCGCCTTGAGTTGGCGATTATTGAAAACGTTCAGCGTGCGAATTTAAACCCGATTGAGTCTGCGCGTGCGTATAACCGTCTACAAGACGAGTTTAAGTTGACCCAGCGTGAAATTGCTCAAAAGATTGGAAAGAGTCGTGAAGTGATTGCCAACACGATGCGTTTATTAAACCTTCCTGCAAATATGCAGGAGGCTGTTTCTAACGGTCAGTTAAGCGAGAGTCAGGCGCGATTACTGCTTTCGATTGATGATGTTGGTCAGCAGCAGGTCTTTTTTGAAGAGATTACACGTAATAACTTGAGTGTTAGGGATTTAAAAAACAAGATTGATTATTTCAAGACGACACGAGCTGCGAAAGAGCGTCCACCACTTCCACTGACCGCTGATCCTGAAGGTGCTGCGCTTCAGCGCGCTCTTGAGGAGTTCTTGGGTGCGCAGGTTAAGCTTGAGCGTTCGGGAGCGACTGGAAAGATTACGATTGAGTTTTATTCTCCAGAAGAGCTTCAGGCGATCATCGGTAAGATGACCAAGAAGGATGCTGGGCCGGCTACTTTGCAGGCGCCGAGTGATGAGTTGCCTCCGGGATTTTCACTTTAATTGAGATATAAAATACAAACCGCTCACCAATTAGTTGAGCGGTTTGTATTTTATTCGGCTTCAGTCTCAGCTGTCTCTGGTGTTTCGTCTTTTTCTTTTGGTTTACCAAGGGGATTAGTCCAGCTGGCCCAATCACACTCTGGATAGCGATTACAGCCCCAAAACGTGCGTTTACGGCCTTTATTCGTGTGTTTCTCGATAACATCACCGGTTGTGCACTTTGGACACTTGAGTCCGATAAGAAGCTCTGGTTTGGCGATGTTTTTCGTGTTCTTACAGTCAGGGAAGCCGGAGCAGGCGAGGAACTTTCCGAAGCGTCCGTACTTGATAATCATCGGCTTACCACAGGCTCCCTCGTGAACACATTCTGATTTTTCAGTACTTCCTTTGCCTGCGCAATCACAAACCTCGTTGGTTTTCTCGTCTTCAAACTCTTTATCGACTTCGATATATTTCTTTTCTAGGTTAGTTTCGAATGGTTTATAGAAGTCGCTTAAGAGCTGTTGCCATTTTTCTTTTCCTTCAGCAACTTCGTCGAACTTCTCTTCCATGTGGGCGGTGAAGTTGATATCGACAATTTCTGGGAAGTGCTTACTTAGGATTTTATTCACCAACTCGCCAATATCGGTCGGAATAAATCGTCCGGCTTCTTTTTTGACGTAGTTGCGGACTTGGATGACCGAAATAATTGGTACGTAGGTTGAAGGACGGCCGATGCCGTACTCTTCGAGCGTCTTAATAAGCTTGGCTTCGCTGTAGCGCGGAGGTGGTTCGGTAAAGTGCTGATTTGGCTGGATGTCTGCCTTACCAGTCAGGTCTTGGCCATCGGTGAGCGCTGGAATTTCTTTTTCTTCGAATGTTTGTGGGTAGATTTTAAGAAATCCTTCACATTTCATCATGCTACCGCTGCCGCGTAGGGTGTAGGTATCTTTTGCTCCCTTTGCTTCCACTTCGATTTGCGTTGAGTCAAAAATAGCTTGAGGCATCTGGCTGGCGACAAAACGCTGCCAGATAAGACGATAGACTTTGCGCTCGGCTTCTTCTTCGACTGGCATCTCTTCTGGACGCATCATCTTAGTTGGACGAATAGCCTCGTGTGCCTCTTGAGCTCCTTTTGATTTGCCGGTAAAGACGCGTGGCGTTTCGAGTGCGTACTCGCTACCAAGCTCTTTGGTGAGCCAGTTTTTTGCCATGAGTACTGAGTCAGCCGAAAGATTGACCGCGTCAGTACGCATATAGGTGATGAAACCGTTTTCATAGAGGCGCTGCGCCATCATCATCGTTTTTTTCGCTGAGTATCCAAGTCGACTACTGGCAGTTTGCTGAAGGGTACTCGTCGTAAATGGTGCGAGGGGATTTTTCTTTACCTCGGTTTTCTTAATTTGTGCAACCTTAATGTTTCCGCTCGCTAAGTCTTTTGCGATGGTTTCTGCTTGCTGCTTTGTTTTGATCTCAAACTTCTCAACGGCTTTGCCATTGATTTTTGCGAGTCCAGCTTCAAATGTCTTTTTTGATTTTGGTTCGGTGATGAGCGCTTCAATCGTCCAGTACTCTTCTGGCTTGAAGGCTTTTATCTCATTTTCGCGGTCAACGATTAGTTTTAGGGCTACTGACTGCACGCGACCAGCCGAGAGTCCTTTAAAAATCTTCTTCCAGAGAAACGGGGAAAGTTTGTATCCAACGACGCGGTCTAAAATACGTCGGGCTTGTTGAGCGTCGACGAGGTTGAGGTCGATGGTGCGTGGGTGGGCGAGGGCGTTATGAATAGCTGTTTCGGTGATTTCGTGAAATACGATACGGCTCACCGGCTTGCCGGCGATCGGGTTTTTGTCTGGCGTTTTTTTGTCTGGTGTTTCAAGTACGGATTTAATGTGCCAAGCGATCGCTTCTCCTTCGCGGTCTTCATCAGATGCGAGTACGATTTCGCTCGCTTTTTGGGCGAGCTTCTTAAGTTCGGCTACGCGTTTTCGTGCTTTAATTGGCACGATATATTCGGGCATAAATGTTTCTAGATTGATACCAAAACGACTCCGTGGTAAATCACGGATATGTCCGTAGGATGATTCGACGCGATACTCTTTGCCGAGAAACTTACCGATCGTAACTGCTTTGGTTGGTGACTCGACGATGACTAATTTCATTTTGTTAAATTATTTGATAGGTGTCTGCCATTTCACTCACTCTGCCTTCTATAGATAGTTGGGCGAGTGCCTCATGTACTATATGATGCTCTAGGTTTGTCTTTTCCACAATCACGTCTATGTGGAGAGGTGCTGCTGCTTGAGCGAGAGCATTTAAAACTATTTGTTGATTTTTATCAAGTTTTTCAATTCCACTATCCTTCGTTTCTTTGATGTCGACGCCAAGTCCACGCAGGATGTCTTCGGGTTGTGTGGTAAGCATTGCGCCGGTTTGAATAAGCTTGTTTGAGCCTTTGTAGTTGATGTGATTAATGAGTCCTGGGATTACGAATACTTCGCGATTTTGTTCGGTGGCAAAGCGTGCGGTTGCGAGCGTTCCGGAGCGCTCAGGTGCTTCTATGATAAGCGTGCCCTTACTTAGACCGCTCACGATACGGTTGCGTTCGAGAAAGAAGCGCGGTAGTGAAGGGGTTTTTGGTGGGTATTCGGAGATAAGTCCGCCACCTGATTTAAGTATTTCGTCTGCGAGGCGTTTGTTTTGTTTTGGATACACGTCATCAAGACCATTGGCGAGGACGGCAAAAGTTTTTCCGCGTGCTTCGAGTGTTGCTTGGTGTGCTGCGGTATCCATGCCGAGCGCGAGTCCACTGATGATTTGGAGGCCCGATCCAGCGAGGGTTTTGGCGAATTGCGCCGCATACTGCAATCCTTGTGCTGTAGCTTTGCGGGTTCCAACGATAGCGACAGAAACTTTTCTACTATCAGGAAGATTTCCTTTGAAATAGAGTGCGTGTGGTTTCCAAGGGATTTCAGTCAAAAGCGGTGGAAATTCTTTTTCTCCTTCGAGTATGAGGTGGATGTGTTGTATCTTGAGTTGCTCGAATTCAGCTTCGATGTCGATCGCCGGATGGAGTTCGTTGTACGCCTTTGTCCAACTTTGATGTTCGGCAAGAGCTTTTTTGAGCTTTGCGTAATCGCCGCGGAAGTATATAGCGAGTGCGTGATACGCTTTTGTTTCTTTTAATCCATCCATATGCTTGTCTATGCTATACTTTTATTATATAAGATGTCGCTGGATAAGTTTAAAAAAAGCTTTTTTATTTCGATTGGCATTTTTCTCCTTATACTTGCCGTTTTGGTCGGTCTTTTGATTTATCTTAATATCGATATTGATCGCCGTGTTGAGGCGATCAAGCGATACCAGACCGATATCGCTATTCGCAACCAAGCTGTTTTGTTACTTGGAACACTTAAACTCGAGGCGGAGCGCGGCGCACAGCTTACGACACAGCTTCAAGAAGTGCTTCCAACTCGTGATCAACTGATTACGCTTCCACGTGAGCTTGAAAAGGTCGCGAAGGAGCATCGTGTCGGTTTTGGCTTTGCGTTTGGTAATGAAAATTTGCCAAATGGAACTGATCCGGGGAGCGTTCGATTTACCATCTCGCTTACTGGGCAAATTGCTGACCTTGTTTCGTTTTTAGAGGATTTAGAGTTTGGTAAGCGAATTTTGAATGTACAGTCCTTTGATCTCACGCAGCGCAGAGATGCTAAAGATTTCTCTCTTATTTTAAGCGGCGAGGTATATATTCATTAACTATGCGAAAATTTGTAAATAACAGGCGAAAAGATATGTTTTTCATCTTCGGGAGCTTATTTATGATCACGTTTATCCTTACATATCTCATTATTAACCTTCACTCTCTTACTCGCCACACTACCGATGTCTTTAAGATTGATTTGACTACCGATGCAGGAGTTGTACATTTTAACTTTGATGGGTACTCAAAATTAATGGAGAGCTTGTCAAAGAAGCAGTAATTTCGGTATACTAGTTTTCACTTGCGTGTGTAGCTCAGTGGTAGAGCATTTCACTGATAATGAAAAGGTCGGAGGTTCGATCCCTCCCACACGCACCAGTAACTTTAGCGCTTGTTGACAGTGCGTTTTTTTTATTTTACTGTTTCGGAAGTTCATTTCGTTTTCCCATGGAGATTTCGTCATGCACCTCTGGGCAATCATTGGAGCGGTGCTTGCAGTCGTGATTCTGCACGAGCTGGGGCATGCGGTGATGATGCGGCGGTACGGCATCAAGCTCGAAGAGTTCGGCATCGGTTTGCCGATCAAGGGGCTCTCGTTCGCTTTTTTCTTGCCGGCCTGGCTTGGTAGTGTTCGCCTGCGACTCAGTCCACTTCTGCTTGGCGCGTACGTGCGTCCGGCTGGCGAGACCAATAGCAGTGGTGAGCACTTGAGTATTAAACGTTTGCCGGTGCGTGCCCAGAAGCTTATCTACATGGGCGGCATTCTCGCAAACGTGTTGACGTTTTTCGTTTGCTGGGGAGTTCTCTTTGTTCGTTCGATCATTTCGAGCTCCGAGGTGGTCAAGGACTCTTTTGCTCGATTCTCGCTTGACGCGGCTATCAATTTGGGAATCTTTCTGGCTGTCGTCGCTCTCAGCAAGGCGTCAATTATCGTCCTGCGTTTCGTCGTAGTCGGACTATTGGGTTGGTTCTGTTTTGCGGGTAGCCTCGCTGGTCCCGTTGGCATCGTCCAATCGGGCATGCATTTCGCGACGAACACTTGGTCTCTCATCGGCTTTGCGGCCATCATTTCGATCGGATTGGCGGTGATGAATCTCGTGCCGTTTATTCCTTTCGATGGGGGCAGGGTTGCAAACCTTACTGTTCGTAGCTGGGAGCGCCGGCGGGGAAAGCTGCGCACCTTCTACTACGTTAGCGGGTTCGCTTTTGGCGTGATCCTGTTTGTCTCGCTCGTCAGAGACTTCGGAAAGTTGTTCTAGTTCGCTCTCGTCCGCTCGTCGTCACTGACTGGCGGACTTTTTTATTGCTGAACGGACTGATTTTTGCTACATTTTCTGTATATGGCTACTAAAATTCTTGGGATTATTAAAAAGGAGATTCAGCGACAGAATGAGACGATTGATTTGATTCCTTCGGAAAACATTGTTGATGATACGACGCTTCAGATTTTAGGTTCGCCACTGGTAAACAAATATTCAGAAGGGTATCCGGGTCGCCGGTATTATCCTGGTAATGCGTTTTATGATGCGATTGAGGTGTACGCGTGGGAGAAGGGTAAAAAGGCGTTTAAACTTTCTGATAACTGGTTTGTGAATGTACAGCCGTACTCAGGTTCGCCAGCTAACTTAGCAGTTTATTTTGCACTTACTAAACCGGGCGATACGGTGATGGGTATGTCGCTTGGTCATGGTGGACACCTAACGCACGGTCATCCGGTTAACTTTTCCGGTGTTTTTTATAAGTCAGTGCAGTACGGTGTAAATCTCTCAACTGGTTTAATTGATTATGATCAGCTTGAGCAGATGGCTTTGACATATAAGCCACAGCTTATTATCTCTGGTGCGACTGCGTATGCGCGGGTAATTGATTTTAAGCGTATTGGTGAGATCGCGAAAAAAGTGGGTGCGTTTCATTTAGCGGATATTTCGCATATCGCTGGACTGGTAAGCGCGGGAGTTCACCCAGCGCCTTTTGAGTATACTGATGTGGTAATGGCGACGACGCACAAGACGATGCGTGGGCCTCGCGGTGCGGTCATTTTTAGTAAAGACAAAGAGATTGCAAATAAGATTGATAAGGCGATCATGCCGGGACTTCAGGGTGGTCCACATAATAATCAGACGGCGGCAATTGCGTATATGTTTGAGCAGATGCAAACGCCGAAGTTTAAAAAGTATGGTCAGCAGGTTGTGAAAAATGCGAAAGTATTAGCTGATGAGCTTTTGAAGTATGGCTTTCAGTTAGTTTCGGGCGGTACGGATAATCATTTATTACTTATCGATATGCGCAATAAGGGCTTAGACGGCTCGCAGGCGGAGCAGCTCCTTGAGGCGGCGGGTATTATTGCCAACCGTAACTCGGTGCCTGGCGATGACAAACCGTTTCGTCCATCGGGGGTGCGCATGGGTACGCCATCGGTTACGACTCGCGGCATGAAAGAGAAAGAAATGAAGCAGATCGCGATGTTTATCCACCATTTAGTTGATTTAAAAGAGCCAGCCGAACGAGTGAAGAAAGAGGTGCTTAAACTTTGCAAGAAGTTTCCGCTGCCGTATTAGGAATAATTGATGCTCTAAGTTGTAAGGTTCTGACATAAAAAAATCAGCTGCCCCGAATTCCCGAAAGAACTCATGAGCAGCTGACCGAGGCGACTGGACGGGGGGTCTAGGGTTCCCAGCGTGCCGGACGCCTGATGAAATAGAGGATGAAGGCGAACGCGATGATTCCGAGGCCGATCACGAGTGTCACAGACGCTCCCTCGGTCAGAGACGCTACTGCTTCGGCGACTCCGAAGATGATGCCGACTATGAGCGCCCAGGTGCGTCCGTAGCCCTTGTAGTGACTTCCGCCGAGGATACTCATCTGACCTCCTCCTCTTCTTTCGCTCTATCGAGGATGACACTGTCGATGTTGTGGCCGACGACGACGCCTCCGACGGAGGCGAGGATGACGAGGAGTGTTGAGAAGAAGATCTTCCGCGCCTCGGACATGCTGCCCGTCAGCGAGATTAGTACTGCGATCAGTGCCAAGACGCAGATCGCGATACCTACCCAGAAGAGAAGCCTTCTTTCGTTTCTAGTGAATTGCATGCCGTGATGCTCCATTCTTTTTTACTGCAACGCCTAACTCGACATGAGGTTGTGTTGCCGCAATGTGTACTGTAATATATTATGCACCTATTTTTATTATTTGTCAACTTTTAGGTTGGAATTTATGACAAAGGGAGCGCTTTGAGGCTCCGGGATATGCTAAATGAACTTATGTATGTAAAATAAGGGGCAACGAAGTATATGGCGAACTTGATCGATGGAAAACAAATTGCCGCTGATATTATCAGTGAGCTCAAACAGCGCTCGACTCCTGTTAAGCGAATGGTGGGTATTTTAGTTGGCGATGATAAGGCGTCTTTGAGTTTTTTAAAACAGAAAGAAAAAACAGCTGAACAATTAGGAGTTCCGTTTGAACTTAAGAAATTTTCTGATCGAATGAGTCAAAGCGAGCTCGAAGGTGAGATTCGTACGATTTCAGCTGATGATGAGGTTGGTGGGATTATTGTTCAGCTGCCTCTGCCTCGGAAATATGACCGAACACCTATTTTAAACGCGATTGGGCTTGAGAAAGATGTTGATGTGTTAAATGGTGAGGCGACTTCGATTTTGGCTCCGGCTGCAGGGGCGGTTAAGCGTATTTTGAATGAGATTGATTTTGATTTAACTGGTAAGCGCGTAGTAGTCGTTGGTCCGGGGCTTTTGATTGGCCGACCAGTAGCGACCTGGTTGATGGATAAGGTGATTAAGTTGACGGTGCTTGGCAAGTCAAAGCTTGATGTTGCTGCCCTCCAAGAGGCTGATTTGATTATTTCTGGTACCGGACAGGCGAAACTCATTCGCGGACAGCATATCAAGCCTGGCGCGGTAGTTATTGATTTTGGATATGGTTCGATTGCGGGCGAGCTGACTGGAGATGTTGATTTAAAAACTGTTTCTGAAGTTGCGGAGTATGTAACGCCAACGCCAGGTGGTACAGGACCAATCGTGGTGGCGCAGTTATTTGAAAATTTCTTTGCGTTGAATTCGTAGCGTCTTTGTCTTCGATTGAGATTTGGTATACTAAGAGCGTATTAATTATTAAGTCACAAATTTATATGGTTAAAATTGGTGAAAAAGTTCCAGAGTTTAACGCGGTACTCGCGTATCACGCTGGCGAAATTCATGAGGTTAGCTTGAAAGACTATAAAGGGAAGTGGGTGGTGTTGTTCTTTTATCCTCGAGACTTCACGTTTATTTGTCCAACGGAGATTAAGGAGTTCGCGCATCTTGAGGAGCAATTTAAGAAGCACAAGGCGATGATTATCGGTGCATCGACTGACAGCGAGCACTCGCATCGTGCGTGGTTTGAGCGTGATTTGCCGATGGTGAAGTACCCAGTATTAGCTGATACGACTCAAAAAATTTCGGCTGATTACAATATTCTTGCGCCAGATGGTGCGAGTCAGCGAGGTACTTTTATTATTGATCCAGACGGAGTACTGCGCTGGATGATGGTTTCGGATAACTCGGTTGGACGGTCTGTTAAAGAGGTGCTACGTGCGGTTCAGGCGCTTCAGACGGGCGAGCTTTGTCCGGTTGAGTGGGAGCCAGGAACTAAGACTCTCGGCAAGAAGTAGTGTGGTAAATCAAAAACAGCCTTATCGGCTGTTTTTGATTTATGACTTGCGCTGATAGTAGTTGGCGACTTGGAAGGCGCCAATGGTCAAGATAATTAGGACTATAACCGGGAAGAGGATACTAATAACAATCCCCGCAGCGGCGATAAGTGCTAAAACGGCGAAGATGATGCCCGCGGTATTGAGAATTTTTGCGATGGTTTGATTTTTCATGGTGCGCCTTGCTGGGATCGAACCAGCGGCCTTTTCAATGTCAATGAAACGCTCTA
>CAZFZO010000017.1:0-14980 GCA_964523595.1 uncultured Candidatus Saccharibacteria bacterium
GGTGTATTGGCTCGGCAAACGAGCGGTGCTCTTCTATATGGAGTTCTCTCGATACTGCAAGCCGTTATACCTACCATTACGATTCCTGATCTTTCAAATTCACTTAAGCCAGAGCTCTTTCGCACTATCGGCAAAGATATCGCCCGCGAACTGCTCTACAAAACGGTCCTCATCTACACCCCTACGCGCGAAAGCCATATCGGTGAACTGATTAAGATCCAGCTTAATGAATCGGCGAAAACACCGGCCTTTGCAAACACGTATCCACATGTAAATCATTTTGAGATATCTGGGTTTGACCGAAAGCCGCAACACTTTGTCGCGCTGCTCCCTGCGAGTCAGCATCAAAACGCGATTACTAAGAAACTCTTAAAAATCGCGCGCGAAACACTTGAAAATGATGGAATTAAAACAATTACCGTGAGCATTCCTGGGGAGAGCTCTCTGGAAATTGTCGCCAACTCGTTTATACTTGCAAACTGGATTGGCCTTGAGCTCGCGAGACTGCTTAACCTTGACCCCTCACAAAATGAGACGGTCACTAAGATTAAGCGGAAGCTGCGGAGCTAAAGACTGATACTGATTGGTGTAAACGGGGGGATGTGGCGAAATGGCAGACGCGCACGTTTCAGGTACGTGTGAGGCAACTCATGTGGGTTCAAGTCCCACCATCCCCACTAGAAATAGCAAAAAGTTTATAGTTGTGAGCTGATTGGTTTTTAGCCGTCATCTGACAACTGTAAGCTTACAGCTATAAGCTACGTTATCTTGTCGGAGATATACGAACTACAAAAATTATAATTTATTATTAACATTAAAATTATTTATGGCACCAAAGCCACCGAAAATTAGGCCTCGTCCACAGCGAACCGCTATTACCAATGACGTTTCCCGTGGACCATCGGCCCACCCTGCTGCTAAGCAGGATGCACCAAAACACGTCGCGCACTCAGCTAAGGCGAAAGACTTCGACCAGCTGAAAGATACGATGTTTTATAAACCACAAGCTTCGTCGGCACCGATTGATCCGAACGCTATTGTCGTTCGCAAACGAACTGACCCTGAGCACTCTTCACATCGCCACGCACCACATCAACATGGTGCAGCGCGTCCACACGGACACGGTGACGCGAGCCGACGCACTGAAAAAATGTACCGCATGTCTTCTGCGATTAGGCGCAACCCGATTGCGGATAAAAAGCTTTACGCTCAAGAGAACTCACTTAAGGGACATGAGCAAAAAGATGAACACGGTACTACTGGCGGACTCAAGCGCGACACGCTTTACTACGTTCCACTCGGAGGACTTGAAGAGGTCGGACGCAACTCGATGTTTTTCGAATACAACGATGAGATTGTTATTGTCGACATGGGTATTCAGTTCCCGGTTGAAGAAACCCCGGGCGTAGACTGGATTATTCCAAACGTCAGCTACCTTGAAAAGAAAAAGCAAAATATCAAAGCGTTGATTATTACACACGCACACTACGACCACTTTGGCGCTGTGCCGTATGTACTTGAGAAGCTCGGCAATCCAACTATTTATGGAACTGCGCTTATTCGTGCTGTTTTGGAAAAGCGTTTAGCTGAAATTCCAAACGCACCGAAGATGAAGTTCCATGAGATCAAGAACCACGACAAAGTTAAGCTCTCTGAAAACTTTACTGCGGAGTTCTTTGGTGTAAGCCACACCGTACCTGACACGACCGGTCTCGCCCTCCACACCCCTGCTGGACTGATGGTGCACTTTGCTGACTTCCGCTTAGATTACGATGAAGAAGGAACGGCAGAAAATCTCCAAGAGTTTGAGCGCCTTGGAAAAATGAATGTACACACGCTCTGTATTGACTCGACGAACGCGTGGGAGTCTGGTCACTCGGTCTCGGAAAAAATTGTTGAGGCGAACTTGGAGAAGATGATGCTCGAAGCCGAGGGACGTATTATTCTCTCAACCTTTGCTTCGATGATCACACGTATTGCTGAAATCGTAAAAATCGCTGAAAAGATTGGGCGTAAGGTTATGATCAACGGTCGCAGTATGAAAGAGAACCTTGAGATCGCCCGCAGCCTTGGGTACGTAAAATTCAAACCAGGCAGCGTCGTCCCTATCGAAGATATCGCTAAATACAAAGACGATAAGATCTTGATTCTTTCTACTGGCGCACAGGGCCAAGAAAACGCAGGACTTATGCGTATTGTTAATGGCGAACACCGTTTCGTGAAGGTAAAAGTTGGTGACACGGTCATCTTCTCTTCCTCGGTTATTCCGGGTAACGAGCGCGGCGTACAGACACTCAAAGATAACTTTGCGCGTCAGGGTGCGACGGTTATCACCAACAACGACCTCGACATTCACTCGTCTGGACACGCTCCAGGCGCAGACTTGGGACTCGTTGCGCAACTCTGTAAGCCAAAGTTTGTCATTCCAGTTCACGGCCACTACTTTATGCGTGCGTCTAACGTACTCAACATGAAGCGTGTTGGCATTCCGAAAGAGCGCGTCATCTTAATGGACAACGGACAGATTGCCGAAGTCACTCCAGACAATGTGAAAATTACCGACAAAACTGTTGATGCGTTTTACGTACTCGTCGATGGTCTTGGTGTTGGTGACGTTGAGGCGGTAGTACTGCGCGATCGCAAACTCCTCTCGCAAGAAGGAATGGTTGTTATTATCTCAACGGTTGATCGTCGCACGGGCAGATTAATGAAAAATCCTGATGTTATCAGCCGTGGGTTTATCTACCTAAAAGATCACACCTCTCTCATTGATGAGATTCGTACGAAGATCCGCAACATTCTCACGCAAACTCAACACAAGAAGCAGTCGCCAGAAAGCGATTACATCAAGGGACTTATTCGTGATCAAGTCGGACTCTTCCTCTACAACAAGACGATGCGTCGCCCGATGATCTTACCGGTAATCATCGAGGTCTAGTATTTCACCAAAAACCAGCTCGCAAGGGCTGGTTTTTGATTTTTTAATCATAATTCGCTAGGGTTGGGACAGAACCTTTCACCACACCAGAAACTTCATGGAGGGATGACATGAAGAAGATTCGAGACGAAGAGGTAGCCCCGCTTTGGGCGGCTTACTTCGATGGGTGTACGCCCGAGCAGAAGCTCGACCTCCGCAATCGCCTAGCCGCCTTCTACTTTCCGCTCGTCAGATACCATGCGGAACGCCTAGCCTCGACTCTTCCTGCTTCGGTTGACGTCGATGACCTTGTTTCTACCGGATCTTTCGGCCTCATTGAGGCGGTTGAGAAATTTGACCCTACCCGCGGCTTCCAATTCAAGACCTACGCCGCAGCTCGCATTCGAGGTGCGATTCTCGATGGAATACGCGAGACTGACTGGGTCGCTCGACTGGTTCGCATAAGAAAAAGGCAATACAACACAGCGGTCGCTGCTCTTCGAATAGAGCTCGGTCGCGATCCGTTCAACGAAGAGATTCGGGCCAAGCTCAAGATGACGCGTGCAGAATACGAGGCTTT
This sequence comes from uncultured Candidatus Saccharibacteria bacterium, assembly GCA_964523595.1. Taxonomy (GTDB): domain Bacteria; phylum Patescibacteriota; class Minisyncoccia; order UBA6257; family 1-14-0-10-44-23; genus CAYMXN01. Next base: position 3,498 of record CAZFZO010000017.1, read on the forward strand.
TCTGCCAGACGCTCAAAGCGAGATCTCGGTCTTCTCTCTCTACGATGAATCTGGAGGCAGCGAGACTGAAGAATCTGGCCTACAGATGATTGACTTGATTGACGACAAGCGCGCGCCCTCTCCCCTGACCATAAGCCTCCAAGAAGACAACTTCCGATGGATGCTGCTCGCCCTACCAAGAATCGAACGCACAATACTACTTCTCTACTTTGGTTGCGGTATGACTATGCAAGAGGTCGCGGAAGAGCTCGCTATTACCGAAAGTCGCGTATGCCAAATCTACTCTCGGGCACTCGAACGCTTACGCGAATACCTTCCTCGGCATAACTACCTAGAGCGCAACACCTAGTAACGACTCTCCTCGGCCGCCCACTTAGAAATGAGCAGGCGGCCATTTATTTTAGAAACCTTGAAAAGAATCTCTCAATTGTATAGGATTCACCTAGTCTCAGGAGGATTCACTATGACTCCCCGGCCCGCACTGACGATCGATAATCAGATCGTCCTCATTCCGCGCGTACGGATTCGGCCCTTTAAAGATCAGCCGCGTACCTACTTCGACCCTATTCCACTCCAGGAGCTTGCGAATAGCATCGCCGAGGTCGGCCAGCTGACCCCAGTACTTGTTCGCCCGATCGAGGACGATCCCGAACACGACTTTGAGCTCATCGCTGGACAACGGCGTTGGCACGCGTGCGAAATTGCTGGCGTTGCCCAGATGCGCGCCGAGATCAAACACGTTAAGACCGCCGAAGAGTCCTATCTGCTATCTGCCGTTGAGAACTTCGCTCGGCTTGACCTTTCTGACATCGAGACAGCTCGGACGCTCAAGAAGGTCAGAGACCAGCAGAACTGGTCGAATGAACGACTGGCTCGTGCTTTCGGTCGAACGAGAGCCTGGGTTACGCAACGCCTTCAGCTCCTGGGCATGCATCCTGATGTTCAGGCGATGATGGAGCCCAACATTCCCGAAGCATCGCGTATCACCTTTTCATTCGCGATTCGCCTCGCAAGCATCCGTTATGACCTCCAGCCGGATATTGCCCGCACCGTCGTCGAACGTGGCATGAAGCTCAATCAGGCGACCGCCTTTTTGAAACGGAAAATGGAAGATGCGGGCGAGACAGGACCTGACCACCGACCTCCGCCTCGCAAGGCGTATAGTCGAGTGATCAGCATCCTTGGTGGACTTTCGGCCGACCTTGAGTCCTTCTTGCAGATCGTTACCCAGAAGGACGTAGATGCGATGGTTAGGTATCGCCCAGCGGAAGACCTCGAGAAGCTCCAAGAGGCTCTCGCGAAAGCTCGCGAGAACCTTACGAGCCTTGAAGTGGTCGTTGCAAAAGCGATGCGTTCTCGAAGATAGCTCACGCCCCGATGGTGCGCACTCGCGCACTTTCGGGGCTTTTTTATAAGGTGCTATAATGGGTATATATGAAAAAATCTACACTTTGGATCCTTATCGCAGTTGTAGCTATTGGCGCGGTTATCTTTGTGAGTAACAAACCCCAGCAGCCAGCTGAGGAGGTCATTAACCAGCCAGTTACCCCAGCTGAACAGGCTGAGCCAATAACACCTACCCCTACCCCAACCCAGGGCGGAAGCGCTGGCACTCCAGGCAAAGCGAACGCACTTACAGTGAAAGATCAGACTCCGGGAGCAAACGTCGTAATTGAGAGCGCAACGCTCGATCGTGCAGGCTTTGTTGTCATTCACGAAGACAACCGTGGCAGCGTCGGTCGTGTACTAGCGATGAGTAACTACCTTCCTGCGGGAACTTCAAAAAACATTAACATCATCCTCGCGACCGCTCCGGGCTCTGGATACTTTGCAATGCTGCACGCTGATATTGATGGCGATAAGAATTTCTCACAAAACATCGATGTAGCGCTCAACGATGCAGCCGGCAAACCAGTCGCAGTTGAGTTTTACGCTAACGCAGCCACTACCACTTCGGGCAAAACGATCGTTGTGCACATGAAAAATTTTGCCTTTGACCCGATTAGCATCACTATCAACCGTGGCGACCTCGTCACTTTTATTAACGATGACTCGAGCGTCCATACTGCGACTGCGAACATCTTTGGTGGGAGTCACTCGATTACCACGGGTAAGTCGTACACCTTTGATAGCAAAAACACTGCAGCGGGGACCTACAGCTACACTTGCGACCTACACCCGGGCATGAAAGGAACGATCATTATCAAGTAGTAAATTAAAAAACCGCTCTTGAGCGGTTTTTTAATTTATAAACCCTTCTGCTTTAAGCTCGGCAAGTACAGCCCTGATTTGAGCCGCTGACTTTTGATACTTTTTCGCAAATACTTTTTGATTAACTACCTCACCTTTGAGAATGGTTCGCAATACGGCGCCACGGAGTTGACGGTTAGAACCTTCAAATTTTGCTTGCTTGGTGTAATGAGCGCTCTTGCGATTCGGATTCTCAACCTTACTGGCTAGATGCGAACCATAATCCATAAGTGCGTAATACCACTCGCGGACATTTTCTTTTGGTAGCGTTTTTTCAACTAACTCTAAAATCTGTTCATCGTTTATATTCTTTTTATCGGAGAAGAAGTGATGAATAAAAACCCGGCGGATATTAGTTTCGATAAAGACACTCGGTAGGTTAAATGCAAATGCGCGAATCGATCCAGCCGTATTGGGCCCAATGCCCGGTAAGGCGTCTAAAGCCCTCATATCGCTTGGTAATTGGCCTTTATGGGCCGTTACAATCTCCTGAGCGAGCTTACGTAGGTTGAGTGCCCGACGGTTATATCCCATACCCTGCCAGACCCGCAAGAGTTGTGTCGTATCAGCCTGCGCGAGGGCTTTAAAATCTAGGAAGGTCGTGATAAATTCAGGGAACTTTTTTTCCACTCGACTGACCTGCGTTTGCTGCAGCATTATCTCGGATACGACGATTTTATACGGATCGAGCGTACCGTCTTTACGCGGCTTTAATAATGGAGGCCGCCAAAGAAGCTGCCTACCCTGCTTGCGGTAATAGTCCCAAATTAGTTTTTGAAATCGCTTTATTTGCACAAACACATCATAACAAAAGAAAGCCGGCTGACATACCCGAAGATAATGTCAGCCGGGCACGGGTCGAAACCTACTGGAAACTACTTACAAATACGAAATTGTGACAGCGAGCGCATCGCTCCATCTCCCTGCTTCCGTCCCAAGACCTACCCTTAATCCCACTTCGGGTGTGCCCTCCGTATTGAGCGCAACTCCCGTCGGGGATCTCCTCGTGACAAGAAAGACACCTACGAAACCCATCCTCAATCACAACGGTCCGAGAGTGATCGCACGGCATGACGACCTCCTTGTTGAGTTTGTGAGCTCGTATCAGGACTTGGTGGTTCGAGTAATGGTAAAGAGACAACAAACGGTATAGCTATTCCAATCTCGACGCTGTTTAACTAGCCCTACATGAAACGACTCTTTTGCTAGAGATCGAAATCGGAGTCCATAAATCAGCTCCGCCTTTATCTCGGATGGCTCCGCTACAATGCGCGTTATTTGCACGGCGGGATGACCACTGCGCAGAAAATTGATAACCATGGTGTAATCCTTCTCTGGCACAGCCTCGCCATCGCAATCATCTCCGGCAAAAATTGGAACGTCTCCAACCGGCACCGTCACTTTCAATGCGCGACTAGACAACGACTTTCGCATAGAGACCTCCAGATCTGACTTGTTGGGTTTTCAAACAACTGTACGTATAGTGCTATATTCATAAGATATGTAAATTAAGAAATACATTTTAATAGGTTTTAGCCTATTTATCCTTTATTTGAGCCCATTTGACATATATCAATTTTGTAATATGATAACGACAAATTATATGAAAAAGGACATTAAAGCGATCCTGGAGCAAATTGGGCTTAATCCGATTGAGATTAAGACCTATCTCGCAACCTTAGAAATGGGCCCGGACGGAGCGGCGGCTATCGCCTCTTCGGCCGGACTTAATCGCATTACCGCCTATGAAGCGCTTAAGCGCTTATCAAAGCGCGGGCTGATACGCATTCGCGCTAAGCGCAACACAAGTGTGCGCTATTTCGAAGCGGAACCGATGAGTGTGATCGAAGAAAAACTAAACGAACAAAAGTCTCAGATTGACGAGACGATCGGCTCAATCGCCGGACTCAAGGCGGAGTTCGCCGCCCGATACGCCCGTCGCCCAGAAAAGCCAGATGTTCTGTTTTATGAAGGCGAAGAAGGAATAAAAAATGCCCTCCAGGATACGCTCGCTCAAAAGCCAGACGAGATTCTCTCGTTCGCCTCTGCCGACTCGCTCGAAGAGGGATTTACTAAAAAATTCCTAGAGTCATATTGGCGCCGTCGCACTGAACTCAAAATCCCCTCTCGGGGTATCGTACCGAAAACACAGCGGGCGTTAGATATTTTTACAGCCGAGAAAAACTCAAAGGAACTTCGCCGAATTAAGTTGCTCCCAAAAGAACTTAAAACATTTAATAACGAGATTGATATCTACGGAGATAACGTCGCGATTATTTCACTGGTAAAAAACCAAGAACACGCGGTAATTATCCGCAGCAAGACAATCGCACAAAGCCTGCGCTCGCTATTTGAAGTGTTTTGGGAGATGATTTAAATTTCCTCAACTTCAACGAGGTCATAACTCAATATCGTCTTGTAGTCTTTAAACCGAAAAGTTCCCTTGAACTTCTTTCCCGCGAGTAATAATGGCATCCAGAGCTTGTCATCGGCCCACATATCAGCAAATGGGATATCGGCGTGATTAAACCACTACGGGCGCATCTCTTCAGTTTCGATCGCGTCGCCTGTAAAGCCTGGAACAGCAAATACATGCGTCTGCCACGTCTCGCCCTGATCCTCGTATATAAAAGTGAAAACTCCTCGTTTTGTCAGTGTATTAAGCTTGATTCCCGACTCCTCTTCGAGTTCACGCAGTGCGCCCTGCTCCGGCGTCTCGCCATCAGCAAGCTTGCCGCCATACCCGTTCCACTTGCCAGTCGCAAACCCACGCTTCTTTATTCCTAATAAAATTTGCTGGTCGTTATACAAGAGCACGAGCGTAGTTGGTTTTTTCTGGATCATATGCCTTAAGCCTACTGTAAATCAAAAACCGGTACAATATACCGGTTTTTGAAACTTATTTTCCTTTGCGGCGACTCTTGGCGCGGCGACGATTCGTTGAGCTGTGCGCCTTTCGCTTCAGTACGCGCTTATGCTTCCTCGTCGTGCGCTTGGTGCGCTTTCCTGCTTTTGTCATATGCATTAAGAATACCGTACTTAACGCCTTGCGACAAGCGCGCTATTTATTTTACTTCCTTTTTTGACGACTTAGCTTTTTGTTTCGACTTTCCTGATGTATTAGTCTTTGAGATGTCTGACTTTAGGCTTGCTTTGATCGTTGGCCAGTTTTTCTTAAGCTGAAGTGCCATAATCGCAACCTCTTCTGGATCAAAATCACGTAACGCTTGGTATTTTATTTTCGCTTTGTTTAAAAACTCAGAATATTTCTCTTCGTTAATCTCTTTCACCTCCTTGAGTTTTGCCAACCCCTTCTCTTCCATCTTTTTCATCCATACTGCTAACTTTTTTCTATTTTGTTTTCCGTGCTCGCCACTTAATATATACGCTACCGAACCAGTGACGATCGCTAATACTCCGATGCCGAGCATCTTTTTTGTGCTAATCATATTATTAAAATGAATGATAATAACCTCTCGCCTTACTAAGACGCTCTATCGTGAGATTACTTACATTTGCTGCGCTGCTGCGAGCACCTGGTCAAGAATTTCCTTAACAAACATATCTAAATCATCAAAGTTTCTGAGTTCGCTTTCAGATAACCATTTATACTCCGTGTTTTCATCGCTTAATACTGGCTCACCCTCGATGCGACCGACATACGTCAGCCGAACTACGTGCTTGCCCGGTACGCGTAAAATATCTTGCGCGGCGACGAGCCGAGCTGTTCCAGTAAAATCGAGATTAATCTCTTCTTTGATCTCGCGCTTAAGGTTATCAATAAGGGGTGAGCCTGGGTCGATGCGCCCACCGATAATATCCCACATCCCTTTTACGTCTTTATACTTCTGCTCTGATCGCCGAGCAAGTAGAAACTTACCGTCTTTATTCTTCAGTAATATTTTTACGCCAACTTGAAGGTCCATATCCTTTAAAGTAGCATAATTTTATCATTTGCGATAAAATCGAGGGGTATGGAATCTCTTAAAAATAATATAGTTTTGACTAATTAATGCAATAATAGAAGTATAGTTACGTTATAATGCCGAAAACCCTGAAAAGGTAAGTAATAATGTGATTGAGGTGGCAATCGACAATATAGCTGCTGGCCTTGATCCAAAGAAAACTACTTTTTTTATCCAATCTCAGATCCCGGAAATTGCTGAACTCACCGTTCTTTTTCTTAATCTAGTAACCCTCGCGCGCCTCAAAAGAAACCCGACTGTTAAAGATGAAATGAAGCAAAAAGGATATGGTGAAAATGTACCAGCCGGATTTTTAGCATATCCAGTAAGCCAAGCTGCCGATATCTTATTTTGTAATAGCAACCTCATCCCTGTTGGTAGCGACCAACTACCAGTTATCGAACAAGCTAATGAGATTGTCTCTAAGTTCAATGCCATATATGGACCGACATTCCGCAAGATTGAACCCGTTCTCTCTGATGCATCACGACTTATTGGCATAGACGGCAATGCTAAGGCAAGCAAGTCCCTTGGGAATGCTATATATTTAGATGATTCTTTTGAGGAGATTAAGCGTAAAGTAATGTTGATGTACACAGACCCTTCACATGTTCGCTCGAGCGATCCTGGTAAGGTTGAAGGAAACGTTGTATTCACCTATATGGATATTTTTAACACCAATAAAACTGAAGTTGAAGATTTTAAACAGCACTACCGGAAAGGTGGTCTTGGAGACGTCGTTATTAAAAAGCGATTAATAGAAGTCTTAGAAGCCTTCATTTCACCTATACGTACGCGGCGGCAAGAACTTTCTAAGAATCCTGAACAAATTTTAGCTATTTTACGTGAGGGTACTGAAAAAGCAAGACTCATTGCTCAAGAAACAATGCTTAAGGTTCGTCAGGCAATCAAAATAGATTATTTTAAATAAAGCTATGTTTGGATTTGGTAAATCAAGAGAGTCTAGCGCCGAGTCATTTGAATCGCAGCCATCACCAGAATCACTTCGCGCTCCGCAAGTTGGCGACCCGGTAGTCATCATCGGAAAAGAAAATGAAATTTGGAATTTTGATGCTGAACAGGTGGTTGATGGCGATATCTTGGCAAGCTTGAGCCGAGCCGAAGAAACTCAAGATATTTTTGTGAAAGTTCCCCTTCATAAAATCCGCCTCTACGTCGAACCTCCCGTCAAAAGACCAAAACGAGCCGCCTAACTAAAAACCCAGCAAATGCTGGGTTTTTAGTTACTTGATTTGCGCGAGTGGCCCGCTTGGATTTACAAACTCTTTGATTTGGTCGAGACGAAACACTACTTTTTGCTGGCCAGCTGCGTATGCGGCAACGCGATTTGGATTAAATACTACTACGAAGCTACCTGGGGTAATAAGAAACACCTGATAGTTATCTGGTTGCGGAGAAGCACCCTCTTTAATCCAGCGCGCATCTACCCCCGTTCCTAATTTAGTTTTTAAGCTCTCAGTAGCTATCGCGCTTAGCTTCTTTAAATAATCCTCGCCAATAAATAAATCGCTTAACTGAATATGTTTCTTCGCGATCAAATCGTAATTGATACTCACCTCATAATTAGTCGACTTACTCTCTTCGGCGAGCTGGCTCGAAATTAAAAACTCGATACTCGCGACTTTGGTGGTTATCAGTGGCACCCCGTAACGAATAGTGAGTGTACTGAACCGCTCCGAGCTTGAGGTGTAGGCGTTTAATGCACTCTCTTTAAACTCCCCAACTGTCTTCGTGATTAGTTCAGCTATCTCAGTGTTCAGGCTTGTTTCTGCGGCTTCGTCCTTAAAACCAGAAAACTGCGGGTACTCCGCATTGATGGTGTAGTGATCCTTAATTGAGCGGTCTATTGTTCGATATTTTTCATATCCAGGCATCGCAGTCCGATCAGCAATAAGGTAGATAAATATACCAGCGATGATAATAGGAATGAGATACAGTAGTTTGCGCATATAGAAAATCATATCATATCCTTGCAATCGAGAATTAAACCCATTACGCTTAACGCGGAACACCTAGGAGGATACGCCCATGGAAGCATCAGCGCGCCAGCAGGAACTCTCGGCTAAGTATCGAGCTGGGACGATCAGCGATGGAGAGCGTAGAGAGTACGCGAAGATTCTTGCGGAGAATGGACTGCGCCTACATACCGCCCTGCGCGCAAAGGTCGAGCCGCTCCTTCGGCTAACTGACCGCGATCTGCGATTTGTCCTCAACTAAAACCAACGCGCCCGATTCAGTGCTGAATCGGGCGCGCTTTCATTTCTATATTTTTCGCAGACCTATCCAGATTGGAGCTTCGTCGAGTTTACTCTCGAGCTGAATATCAAACTTCTCCGACTTCTTCATCTCGAGCTGACCCGCGCCTACCGCCTTTTTCAGCTGAATAGAGTTTCGCTGAACTACATCAAACAACTTATCAGACGCTTCAATCATCAACACAATCTCGTCACCAACCTGATACCCAGCGTCTTGGCGTAGCCCTTGAATTGTGCGCACGAGCTCACGCACCATACCCTCTTCTTTGAGCTCGGCAGTAATCTCGGTATCGAGGATAATCGACTTACCTTCCGGAAGCTGATCGGCAAACAAAATCTTCTTAACGTTAATCTCATCTTTGAGAATCGCCATGAGTTCATCATCCGTATACTCTTCAAACGTCCCCTTCTTAATTGTGGCTGAAGCGAGCGGCTGACGAACCTTGAGCTTGAGTTCGGCACGCAACGCGAGGGCTTCAGCGGCAAGAGCGCGAACCTTAGCCATCTTTTGTGGCAACGCCTTGTCATCCTCATCGCTCTCTTCGGAGATTGTCGGCCAATCAGCAAGGTGCACCGACTTCTGCACACCTCCTACTGATTGATAGAGTGCGTCTGAGAAAAATGGCATAAATGGAGCGAGCAAGCGACTGATGGTCTCGAGCGCTAGGCGAAGTGTGTGTGAAGCTGCTTCGTGATCCTGCTCTTCGGATGTACTACCAGACTGGAAGCGGTCGCGGCTGCGGCGGATATACCAGCGCGAGAGATCGTCAGCAAACGCCTCGATCAAACGTCCAGCCTCACCGATCTGATACGCGTCTAACTTTGCCGTTACCTCTTTGGTGAGCGTATTAAGTGATGCGAGGATCCAGCGGTCGAGTACGTGCTTAATTTGTGGCTCACCCTTGCGAGCGCTCTCATGTTTTCCGTAGCTATTCCAAAACACGAATGAGTTATAGATGATGAGAACAAACTTACGCGTAATCTTCGCTAGGTCGTCTTCGGTAAATCGCTTCGAGTCGCCTGGGTCGTTGATGGTATAGAAGTACCAGCGCAACACATCGGCACCGTACTTTTTCATAACCATCATCGGGTCGACGATATTCCCCTTACTCTTACTCATCTTGATACCGTTTTTGTCGAGCACGAGACCGAGACAGATGACGTTTTTATACGCCGGCTCAAGTCCGAGTGCGGTCGACATCGCTAAAAGCGTATAGAACCAACCACGCGTCTGATCGACAGCTTCGGCGATATAGTCAGCTGGGTAGTCGAGCTGCTTGAATAAGTGCTTCGCCTCTTCGCCCGTTGGGCGCTTGCCGTCCTTAGTAAACGCGTATGGGAAGTTTACGGACGCGTATGGCATCGCACCTGACTCGAGCCAGACGTCGAGCACTTCTTTAACGCGCTGCATTGGTTTTTTACACGATGGACACGCGATATGTACCTCGTCGACAAATGGGCGGTGTAAATCGAGAGCACCCTCTTTGTTTACTGGCCAGTTGTTAACCGTAAGCTCTTTGTGATGGTCGTGCGCTGGGTAGTAGTCAGAAGCGAGCGCCTCTTCATTTGTTAACCCTCTTAGGGCCGAGTCGAGCATCCAGAGTGGATCGCCGTGGCCGACAATAACGATGCGCTTGTTGTTGTACTTCTTATTGATGTCATTAAAGAAACTCATCATGCGCGCACGCACCTCGGTTAGCGTTTCTGCTTTTCCTTTTGGTCGGACAGTAAATCGCTCGAGCTTGTTGTTGAAAAACGCGTGATACGCCGGCACCATCGCGCGGTTATACTCACCTACCTGAATCTCGCCAATACGCTTATCAACAATCACCTTCGCCTTAGTCGCTTTCGCGATAATCTTGGCTGTCTCTTTTGTACGTACATACGGCGAACAGATAATTAAGTCGATTTTTTCTTTTTTGAGCTTGCCGGCAATATTCTCAACCTGCCTGACTCCTTTTTCGGTAAGATGCGAGGCGTTTTTAGTCGTCTCTACTCCTGAAGCTATCCAATTTTCAACATTGTGCTGCGCCTCACCGTGTCGCACCGCAAAGAACCGGTTATGGCTAACCGCGCGGTCATTGAGCTCTTGTCGTCCACTTACTACGATATGCTTTTCGCAATCCGCACACTCCCAAATTGGAATTGGCGCACCCCAATAACGATTGCGAGAGATAGACCAGTCTTTGAGATCCTTTAACCACTCACCAAAACGTCCTTCTTTAATGTTGGCTGGCGTCCAGTTAATCTTTTGATTGTTCTTGAGCATTTGGTCACGCAACTTGCTCATCTCGATAAACCAGGAGCTGCGTACCATATACACGAGCGCACTGTTACAGCGCCAGCAGTGTGGGTACTCGTGTTCAATCTCCCCTTGCTGGTACAAAAGTCCACGCTTAATCAAGTCGGCAATAACGTCGCCATCCGCCTGCTTAATATACTTTCCTGCGCCCGGATACCCCTTGCTCATCTTGCCTTGATCATCAATCGTCATCGGCAAACCCTCCTTGATACCCATCAGCTTAAAGTCTTCTTCTCCAAATGATGGAGCGATGTGCACGATACCCGAACCGTCTTCGGTCGAGACGAAATCACCCGCACGCACTTTGTACAAGTCGGCGATTTTTAATTTTGGGTGCTTTGTTTTAAGTGGATAGAGTGGGACGTATTTCTTGCCAACTAACTTCTTGCCCAAAACTGTTTCGAGCTCTTTGACCTCGTACCCTTCGCGTGCCGCTGGCGTATTGTACGCGTAGAGATACTCAACTACTCCCGTATCAGTTTTCTTTACTTCGAATTTTTTATACGTGAGCTTTGGGTTAATAGCCAATGCTAAGTTACCTGGCAGCGTCCACGGCGTAGTTGTCCAGGCTAGAAAATAGCTTTTAGCTTTTAGCTTAGAGCTAGTAGCTTCTTTGAGTTGGAATTTTACAAACAATGATGGGTCTTTGGTCGGGCGGTACGCTCCTGGCTGACCGAGTTCGTGACTAGA
>CAZFZO010000017.1:14990-15304 GCA_964523595.1 uncultured Candidatus Saccharibacteria bacterium
CCAATACCCACCAGATACTTTCGATGTAGCGGTTTTCGTAGGTTACATACGGGTTCTTAAGATCGAGCCAAAAGCCCATACGCTCGGTGCTCGCCTCAAACTCACTGCGATAGCGCCAAACAAGCTCCTTACACTTCGCATTAAACTCGGCGATACCGTATTTTTCAATCTCACTTTTATTTTTCATTCCGAGCTCCTTTTCAGTCTGGAGTTCGACTGGCAAGCCGTGCGTGTCCCACCCTGCTTTACGCGGAACGTTAAAACCCCGCATCGTTTTGTAGCGTGGAATAACATCCTTAAACGCACGGGCTTCG
>CAZFZO010000018.1:0-15156 GCA_964523595.1 uncultured Candidatus Saccharibacteria bacterium
ACAGCGTGTCCTCAGGACTTTTGGGCTATCACTGGGCGATGGGCATTGAGAAGCGTAAGGCTGTCGGTTGGTATATCGCAGTTGGTCTTGGCGTAGCAATCTCGCTTCACGCGCTCTTTAACTATCTGATTATTAAGACCGGGCCGGGGAGCTGGGCGATCGCCTTTACCGTTTTTATCGCGTTCTTCTTGCTAGCTGATTTTGAGACGCTTAAAGCGACTGATGATTAAAGCTTTGATGGTATACTTACTGTATGGACAACGATACGAAGAAATTCTTTGAAGAGTTAGCCTCGGGTGCTCATCTGAAGGCGAAAAAGGAGCCGCGAGCCGAAGAAGAGCAAAAAGAGGTTATTGAACATACTGATGAGCCTTCGCTCGAGGGGAGTATTGCTGATGAGCGCGAGGGCCAGTTAACAATTGATGTATATCAACGCCCAGACGCGATCGTAATTGAGTCGCCAATTGCTGGCGTGCGCAGTGATGACCTTGAGATCACGATTACGAGTGAGTCGGTGACGATTCGGGGTAAGCGTGAGCGTGAGGGGACGATTAGCGACGAGGATTACTTTTATCAGGAGTGTTATTGGGGTAGATTCTCTCGTTCGGTCATCTTGCCACAGGAAATCGATCCAGATAGCTCAGAAGCGAGTATTAAAAATGGGGTTTTGACTCTGGTTATGCCAAAAGTGAACAAGGCGAAGCAGAAAAAGCTCAAGGTGAAGATAGATTAGTTGGTGAAACGCCCGCCTTTTGGCGGGCGTTTGATTTTAGCTTAAAAAGCACCCCTGAATAGCCTAAAAACCTAGGTTTTAAGCGGTTCCTTGACGTTTTCTATTGACAATTGTCTAATTATATGATAGGATAGAGTTACTAGCAGTAAGTCCCCGTGTATGTGAGGGGATTTTTTGTTAGACAAACCTATGAAAATAAACAACCTTTTAATCAGTCTTTCAGCGGCGATTAAGGCGAACTATAAGCCATTGGTGGCTCTTATTCTCCTTTTAGTAGCTATTTCTGTGCAAATGGTTTCTGCAGCTCGCGAAAGCCAGTTTGCAGACAGTGAAGAGCTTCATGATGCGGTTACGCTTACTGCCGAGACCTCATTGGCTCCTAAGCAGGAGGTAGTGAAGATCCGTGCGACGGCGTATAACGCTGATGCTGCTCAGACTGACAGTACGCCAGATATTATGGCGAGTGGTAAGAAAGTCTATCCAGGTGCTATCGCGTGTCCACGCCGTTACCCATTCGGTACGAAAGTAACGATTAAAGGTAAGACGTATACGTGCGAGGACCGTATGAATCTTCGCTTCGACGCTTCTTTTGGAAACTCGAAAGATGAGCGCTTTGATATCTTGATGGCTACTCGTAAAGAGGCTATCAACTGGGGTATCCGCCATGTTGATGCGACGATTACTATCTACGAGTCATAATGAAACTAAAACCGCCCTCGAAATGAGGGCGGTTTTAGTTTAGAGATTGGCGAGAGCTTTCTTGAGAACGGCGTGGGTAAGAGGGAAGGTGACAAGGGTACTTTTTGGATTTTTGGTAGCAGTAGTGGCGAGGCGTTTGAGATCGTCTGGATAGAGGAGTTCGATTGAAGCGGTTTCGCGGCGTGGTTTGATGAGAGTCAAGATATTGTGCGGAACGGTCAGCAGGTGAGCGTGAAAGGTGCGTCCAGCAGTTTCGATGCGGGTTATCTCGTGGATATTTTCAAGATATCGCTTGATATGTTTAGCCGCGTGCTCGCCGAGGTGAAGTTTAATTGCTCGTTCGAGCGCGTGGTTTATAGTTTCTCCTTTTTTAACGTTTGCGTTGGCGGTGAGTTGAAGTACGCCAGTAAAGCGACTCGGGCGTAAGTGTTTGTACGCTCCGCGTTTGTGTAAGATGGCGGCGATGCCTTTGTTGGGAATGTCGGTGAGGATAAGTAATCCGACGGAGAGTTTGACCATAGATATAGTGTAGCAAATAAAAAGCCCGCCAGCATTTTGGATCTGCGGCGGGCGAAGGGTCTTTTCTCGGGATTTAGGACTCAGCGGCGGCGCGCAGCTTTGCGCTCTTGCCGATGACGCCTTTGAATTGGCGAGTGCAACAACCAGGCTTTGGTTGATAAAATGCTCGCGGTTCAAAGGCTTTATCGAAGACCGGCGTGTTGCGCACGATACGGACGCCTTTGGCTTCGCGTTCGGCTCGTGACATCAATCCAGAGTTTCTCTTCGTGGCTTTACGCATGCCTGCGTCTCCGATTTTGGGAGTTGGTCTTCTTAGGCGAGCCCATAAAGGGTCGAAGCATCAATGCGCGTAGTTCTCGACTGGCTCCTGCGACGTCAGGAAGGGGTGAGCTGCAGGGTCGCGTGACACAGCCGAGCTCTTCGGCGGTGAGCATATCCGGACGATAGTCGTTTTTAAAAATCGGGTAGCCACGAACCCATCTGACTGATGAGTGGTGCAGGGGCGGTTGAACCCCTTGAAGGTCCAGACCGTTCGCGTTTCGGAACTTGATGTCTCCGAGTACGTCTTGCATGCGGGGCATAGGCTTCTCCTATGAGCAGGTTCTAGTTGTATTAAAACATAACCAGTGTTGTTTTGTCGATAAAAAAGCCCGCCACAACTTCCTCTCGGAAGATGTTGGCGGGCGGGGGACGGTTAGCGCTTGCTCCACGGGGCTTCGAATGCTCGCCGCAGCTGGTGAAAGAACTGGTTGTTGCTGATGTCGGCGATCATCTTCGCCCGGCTGAACACGATCCATTTCATATAGAGCGCAATCACTAGGCAAATTGCTTCGTCTTCGAGACTCGGGCGTCCCGAGAAGCCGAGGATGATCCTGTTTGAACAACGAATCGCTCCAGGGAATCGCTCGAGCTGATCGTTGCGACTCTGAAACGACGACCAGTGGTCGGGGAATTCTGCAACACGCCTGGGCTTTTCCTCGGAGAAGGCGCGATAACGCTTGTCCTTACTCGGGTCGGCGAGCTCGCCGATTTGTCCGCATTGCGCGGGCGAGTCGGGAAACAGAACGAAGAGGTAGCCACCCTTGCGTGTCTTGTCGGGGCTAAGTTCGGTCGCCATCTGCACGACGAGCTTGGCGACCCAGGCAAGTCGCTCGTTGGTTATGCCTTGGGTGCGGGTGATCGGAGGCAAAGGGCGTTCGGTCACGGCGATCTCCGGGTATGTGAGGGACAGCCCTTACCCTAAAATAAAAGACAAAAAACGTCAATTACGAGGTGATTTCGGTGATGTGCGTGCTGATGCGAAGTCCGGTGCCTATTTTTTCAATCGTAATCGCTTCTCCGGTTGGTTGAATAATCTTATTTTTCCCCGTGATGAGGTGAGTGGCGATGCTGCCCGAGCCGCAAGCTGTTTCGGTGATTAAGGTGTCGGTTTGCTCTACGAAGATGTGTGGAGTGATGGTGTCGTCTTGGATATAGATAGCTCCAAAAGCGGGGAGGTTGTGTTTGGCTGCGTGGGCTTTGAGTTCGGCCTTAGAGATCGTCTCATTTGGTTTCATAACAATAAATCCAATGCCGGAAAGAAGTACGAGTTTGTCTTTTATTTGATATACAAAGTTTTGGAGCAGGATAGCGGTCTGGGTGTCAGTATTTTCGTAGGGGATTGGCTCGGTCATCGCTGAAGTGGCGATAGTTCCTTTCTTCCCGAGCGTGGAGGCGAGAGAGAGGAGGCCGTTAATGCAAAGCTCCCCACCCATCATTGTGAGGGTTGGTATATTTTGAGTTTCGATAAAGCCAACTTGCTCGGCCTGTGCGAGATATTGCTTAGCAATTTTTGTTCGTTGGGTGATTGGGGCGTCCCAGATGAGGGCCGTAGGGTTGCCGCCAGCTGCGAGAAATGTACGAACATTCATAGGTGCTCGGGGTGGGAATCGAACCCACAAGCCTTTTGGGCGTTCCCTCTTAAGGGGAATGCGTCTGCCAGTTCCGCCACCCGAGCAAATGAGGCTTACAAAAAGCCGGAGGCGCCAGTCGGAATCGAACCGACGTATAAGAGTTTTGCAGACTCCTGCCTTACCACTTGGCTATGGCGCCATAAACCTAAATCTAATGGTTTTTGGTCTCTTCGTCCAGCAGTGCTTTTTCTACGCCAGCTGCTTTTTCGCTTCCTAAATCAAGTTCAAATGAGATGGTCGGGGTTGGACGGATTTGGATCTTTTTCATCATTAAGCTCTGGAGATATGGTTGGCGAGCGTTGAGCATAGTGACTGCTTCAGTTCCACGGCTGGATGGAATAACGCTGATATGGAAGCGGGCGTAATCGAGCTTATCGGTTACGTCTACGCCCATAATCGTAATAATGCCACCAGGGAACTCAACTTCGCGTAAGAGTAGTTTGCCCATCTCTTCTTGAATAAGCGAGCTGACGCGTTGTTTGCGGGTGTAGGGCTTGCGTGGGGGAATCATGGCTAGTAGATGGCTCGGCTAATTAGGCGATCACCAACCGCGATAGTTACGACGGTATTTACGAGTAGTCCACACTCAAGCTCGGCAGCGACTTCGGCTGCTTCTTTTTTGTTTTGCTGAAGGTTGACGATTTTGCCCGTACCGATAATCGCACCACGGCGCTGGATTTCGAGGTCGGCTTGGTTTTTCATCACGCCCGAGACTACCTTGCCACCAACAATCTGTTTGGCGATATTTTTCTGGTCAAAGACGGCGAGGATCTCAAGCTCACCACTAATAATCTTTTTCTGGGCGGCTTCGAGCTCTTTTTCGATTAACTCAAGGAGTTCGTAGATGATTTCTGATTCAAATACTTTAATATGGCTCGCCTTAATGACGTTTTGAGCGGCGGAGTTGATTTTTGTTTTAAAGGCGACAATCGATGAGTTGGTTGAGGCGGCGAGTTTCGCGTCACCATCAGTTACTTCGCCAACGCTTTGGTCGATAATGACCAGGTTCATATCCTGTGGTGGCTTGAGCTTGATGATCGCGTCATTAAGCGCTTCGAGCGAGCCTGCGACGTTTGCCTTGAGGATAAAGTTGATCTGTTTTTCGCCCGCTGGAGGGAGTGGTTTCTTTTTCGCTACGGCGATTTCTTTGGCAGTGCCGACGGTAAAGGTTTCGCCAATGACTGGGAGCGTCTCAAATCCTAAAACGATGGCTGGAGCGGAAGGGGTGAGCTCACTCACTTTTTCGCCAGCGAAGTTTTTCAAATCTTTTACTTTGCCCGAAGCGCTGCCAGCGATGATAGACTGGCCAGTTTTTAGGGTGCCGTTTTTAACGATCATCGTAACGAGGTTGCCGATGCGCTTATCAACGTGCGCCTCAAGTACGTAGCCGCTCGCTGGAACGCTTGGGTCGTAGGTGAGGTTTTCAACTTCCGCAGTAAGTAAAATGATATCAAGGAGTTCGTTTACGCCATCGCCGGTTTTAGCTGAGATTGGCTGGAAGCTCGTACTGCCTCCAAAGCCTTCGAGCAAGACTTCGTTCTGTAAAAGGTCGTTTTTTACTTTCTCGATTTCGCCGTTGGTCTTGTCGATCTTGTTGATGGCGACGATAAAGGGGAGTTTAGCCTCAAAGATCGTTTTAATAGCTTCTTTGGTTTGTGGCTTGACGCTGTCGTCAGCGGCGACGAGTAAGATGGCGATATCAGCGATTTTGGCACCGCGAGCGCGCATCTTTGAAAACGCCTCGTGACCTGGCGTATCAATAAAGGTGATTTTTTCGTTTTTGTAGACAATTTCGTACGCACCGACGCCTTGGGTGATTCCGCCGGCTTCGCGTGCAGCAACATTGCTCTTGCGGATAGTGTCCAAGAGGGTGGTTTTGCCGTGGTCGACGTGTCCCATGACGACGACGACTGGTCCGCGCTTAAGTTGGTTTGAAGAGGATGTCATTGAGTTAGTAGAACTAAGAAGTTTCCCTTGTCCCGTTAGAGATAGGCCCTTTTCGGGCCGTTAGCTCTGATGGGATAAAAATACCAGCTTTTGTCGATTTTATCAAGGAAAATTGACAGGAATCTTTGATTTTGATATTTAATACATACACCAAAGGAGGTGTCTATGGCTGGTTCAGTCTTCAGTATGCGAGCGATGTCACTTCAACTTCCGGAGCGGTTCATCGAAACCGTTCGTAGGTCTTGGGGCGATACTCGGGCGATTTTGGAGTATATCGTCCAAGAGATCATTGATTGTGTTACGTTCGAAGGTCCTGGCGGCGAGAAGTGTCGCCGGCTTTCAGACGATAAGCTTGGTTATGACATCGCGCGTGTGACGCGGATGTACGCACTGTCTGGTGACAGCGTCGTCGAGTTCGAGGAGCGTCTTCGTCGGGAGGGCTTGCTGCTCAAGAGGAAGCCGATTGTGGTGGTAGTAAAGGCGCCCATGAAGACGGCCTCTCGTCGGCGAAAGAAGGGGTAGGGAAGTTTCGGCGGTTTCGCTTTGCGCGAACCGCCGATTTTATTTAGTGATAATCCTGCTTACCTTCGAGAATTCCTTGCGCCTCTTTAACCGCGTCAGCTGGATTTGCGTACTCGTTGCGAGAGAGTTTGGCTAAGATGCGTTGAAAGGCGGCTGGTTCAAAGTCGTTTGCGCCTCGTGCCATCGCGTCTTGATACATCGCATGAACTACGGCGGCGGGATTTTCGATGAGTTCTGGCTGTTCTGGTGACATATGTATAAGTGTAGCAGTCGCGTTGCTTTTTTCAATGTAAATCGGTATCCTAATGAAATCGTTAGTGATATATACGGAGGCGTGGCTGAGCGGTCTATAGCAGCATCCTGCTAAGATGTTGACCCTTAACGGGGTCCGAAGGTTCGAATCCTTCCGCCTCCGCAGAGAAAAATATACTGAACTGAAAATAAAAACCAGCCGCACGAATTCGTGCGGCTGGTTTTGTATTTAGTCCTAGGTTAAGAGCTGAATGATGACGACGATGAGTATGATGACGAGTAGGGTGTGAATCATACTTCCTCCAAGGTTAAAGCTAAATCCGAGGAGCCAGAGTACTAACAGAATAGCGACGATAGTCCAAAGCATATAGGTTATTGGTTATTAATGTTATAAAGGACTTTTAATTTTTCTAAGCCACGATGGGCTTGTACGGCGATGGAGTTTTTTGATTGTCCGGTAACTAGCGCCATTTCTTCGAGTGAGAGGTCTTGGACATAACGCATGCGCATTACTTTCTGATAGGTGACAGGGAGGCGTTGGATTAAAAGGAGCGCCGCTTTACCGTCGAGTGCATCGAACAGGCGTTCAGTTTTTCCCGAGTTTGGTTCAAATCCTTTACCCAAGAGGATATCGAGCGAGATAGTTTTGTTTTTTCGGTACTCGTCGACAATGAGATTATTGAGAATGTGGTAGAGAAAGGCTTTCATAACATCGATTTTTCCTCCTTTGACGAGATAGCTCCAGGTTTTCATAAACGTGTCTTGGACGAGCCCCTCGCTAAGCCCACGATCATGCAATTTGAAAAAGGCGTGTGTTTTGAGTCCTTTCTCAAAACTGGCGTGTGCCTCGGTGAGCTGTCCCTGGCGCTGAATTTTTTCTTTAGGGGTCATCATGGCGAGGTATAAGTAAGCCGAACCTGATTACGACCGTATTACAGTAAATTAGGAAGGTGTATGCAACCCTTGAGGCCCAGCGCCAAAACAAAGGGGTTTGATATTACGGCTTCATTACTAATCGGGTGGCCGTATGAGGAGGTGCGATCTAGGTCTTGAGCCTAGCACGCTCTACCTCTTATAGCGAATTGAAATGAAAAGCATGACTATTCGGCTTAATAAGCATGGAAACAATTAAAAAAGACGGGAGTTCGGTGATCAGGCCGGTGGCAGCTGATTTGGTTGGTCGACTTTGGGAGCATAGCTGGACGTATATTAAGACGGTAGTAGATATTGTGCGGGAGCCGGTGCTGATTTTAGATAAGGATTTGCGGGTTATGGCAGCGAATGAGTCGTTTTATCGGACTTTTCAGGTTGATCCGCAGGATGCAGAGAAGAAAATCGTATATGACCTGGGAAATGGTCAGTGGAATATTCCTGATTTGCGAAAGCTTTTAGAGAATATTTTGCCGAAAAATACTTTTTTTAAAGGATTTGAGGTTATTCATCAGTTTCCCTCGGTGGGAAGAAAGGTAATGATTCTTAACGCCAGGCAGATTTATCCAAAAAACAGCATGGTGGCAAATACTGCTGATGAGTTTCCGCCGATTATTTTACTTGCGATGGAAGATGTGACCGAGATTATGGTCGTTGCTGAAACGCTTGCAACGCATGCGAATCAAATCGAGGTACGCCTTACTGATCAAACTAAGAAAATGGCGACACAGATTCAGAAGCTAGAAAAAGAAATCGCAGGATTTAAGAAGAAGGCACAGGTGAAGTAGATTTGTAATCATATGTACACTGGGACGGCATCGAGGGTATATGATGCCGTCTTTTGTTTTACTTAGTCCTCTTAAGCGATTTTCTTTCTTTGCTGTATTATCAGCGCTGCCATTTTTTGCGGTGATGATTTTTGTATATCAAACTAAGACTCCTTCGATGCCTCATCAATTTATATCGAGCACTGCTTCGCGGAGTGGGGTGCAGGTTGCTGAAGCGGCGGTTGTCTCACTCAAGTTCGCTCCAATGCTCGAGGTGCATATTGCGAATAATGGCGTGGTTTTACTCCGAGATGCGCGCGTTGTTTCTCAAGATGGTGATAATCTTCACGTTGTAATGTCTTGGGGGGTGGCTGATTTCACTTGGCTTGTTCAAACAAGTCCGACGCTGAATACCTCTTTTTTGCGAGTTATGGGCGAGAAGGGTGCGCTGACTGATATACACGTAGGTGACCTGCTTACGATTACTGGCAAACTTGTCTACGGTGGTACCGAGCCAACTATTTCTGCGCAAATTATTCGATTGTAATATCTTTAGCCTCCCTACGGCACTAGTTGTAGAGGTGCACATATATGGCGGTCGACTGTATACATCCTTCTTGTCAGTCATTAGTAAAAATAGCAATAAAAAAATATATGAAGAACATAATTAGTTTCCAGAGTGTGTCGCGTAAAGATCTTCTTCTCGGGGGGATGATAGCAGCACTACTCTTTGTTTCGCTCCTCGGAGCCTCGACCGCGTCTGCGGCCATCGTTACTTCGCTTGATCTTGGTTCAACCGGGTCACAGGTAACCGAGCTCCAAACGTATCTCGCCACGAACTCCAGTATCTATCCGTCAGGTCTTGTCACGGGATACTTTGGTCCACTTACGGCAGCGGGAGTACAGCGTTTCCAGATTGCGCAGGGTATCGTTACGAGCGGAACTCCTGCAACGACCGGTTTTGGTCGTGTAGGTCCGACAACGATGGCACGCATCAACGCTCTTATGGGTTCTAACGTCCCTCCAGTCAGTCAGACTTCTTGGGATACAGTTCCAGTTATGAGCGCACCAGCAGTGCAGTATGGTAACACTAACGCAAGTATCTCTTGGTCAACCAATGAGGCGACTCAAGGGCAGGTGTACTACAGCAACGTAGCGCTCGTCTCAAATGAGGCGACTGGGCCTAACCAGACTCCGTACATCAGTGGTTCACTTGCGATCGATACGACCGCACGTCAGACTGGCCACACGGTTTCGCTCGCGAATCTCCAGCCAAATACCACGTACTACTACATCGTACGCAGTATCGACAGCGTGGGGAATATCACGATGACGATGCCAAGCACTTTCCGCACGAACAACTAGAATCCTTGAGTTAGAAAGGCTGCAAAAAAATCCTTCAAGTTGAAGGATTTTTTGCTTTTATTTGACAGGGTTAGTGCATTTTCTTATAGTTAAGCCTCGTACCTTAACAACAGAATATGTATCAAGAGTGAGCTGAGGGATTTGGCCCGTCGATGCTCCAGCAACCTGCCCGAAAGGGTAAGGTGCTTCTTCCAACCTCTCGCGAGGAAAGATATTGGATTCTGTTGTATTGCGTACTTTCAATCGAACTTTCTTACAAGCCGCCGCGAGGCGGTTTTTGCATCCCTACAGGAGGTGGCAGATGGGTCATCGTAGTATCGGTTTTCCTAATGGCGTTTCATGCAAAAAGGATCCTCATCGAGAGGTTATTGGTACGTGCGGGATGGTTTCTACGCGTAAAATTCTTTCCTGTTGTGATGGCATTTGGGCTTTGTTCCCAGGTTCTGTAGAACACTCGTGGTCTTTCGGGCGCGTAGAAAAGAATGAGTCGCGTAAGTTTATCAGCGGAAGAGAGGAATTCCGTTCCTCTGGCGGGATGTCTTTGAGTGCTTGGCTCAAACTCATTGAATGGAAGCGTATGATCTGCAGGACTTCCGGTCCTCATTTGAGGTTTATGCCTGGGAGAGGTTCAGCTCATCCGTTTGGTTTTTCTCATGGCGTACTTGAGGATGCGCCGTGGGCTGGACAAGCGGTTTCCGCAATCGAAGCGAAATTTCCCCATGCTAACTTCATTACTTTGCGCGAGTGTTGTTGGCGGGTTTGGCGCTTAGTCCCGGGTGGATTTAGGTTGCGCAAGAATTCACAATCGATCATTCACGCAAATGACATCAATCAGATCACTCTTGGTTTTACCGCTGAGTTGCCTAGATTATTTGGCACTCCTTCTTCGCAGGAAGAAACATTAAGAAGGATTCCATGGTGGAAGCGACTGCCTTCCTAGTTGTAGTACTGTCCTCGGCATGACATATAAACTGCCGATTTTTGTTTTCGAGCGTGATATAATACCTGGGATGGAATTTTTTAAGAAGGAAAAATTAGTGTCCACGAGTGAGTTGTTTAACCAGGGGAGAATAGCTTTAGTGGTTGGGCTACGCGAAAAGATAGTTGCGTTAAAAAAGTACTCGACTGCGAGTGAACGGCTCAAGCTTTTTGAGTTACTATATCCAACTGCTCGCCAATATGTGGCGTTTCATATTTTGATAAAGAGTGAGGTTGGGCCAGAAGATCGTGAGCGTCTTGAGTTAGTTGATTTTGATATGCCCGAAGGGACGATTGTTGCGTATGCTCGAGAGCTTTTAGATGAGTTCGAGGAGGATGTGCGGAAGTAGATTGGGTGCGTGGTATAGTTAAACTAATGAAACAGAAAACCAATCAAGAGGGGAAGTTACGCGTTGCTGTGCTCATGGGTGGCCCATCGGCCGAGCACGAGGTTTCGATGAAATCTGGCGCGATGGTTTTGAAGAATTTGGATAGCCAAAAATATGCCGCGCGGGCGGTTATTATTGATAAGGATGGCTCCTGGCCGATGACCGCGAGTCAGTTTTTAAAACAGTTTGATTTAGCTTTTATCGTGATGCACGGGGAGTATGGAGAAGATGGTAAGTTACAGGAAACCCTTGAAGATATTGGTATGCCATTTACTGGTTCAGATTCGACTGCGTCAAAGCTTGGTATGGATAAGGTGGCGTCTTCACTCTTGTTTCGCGCTTCCGGACTTAGCGTTCCTCGTTCAGTTTTAGCGAAGGGTGTCACGAAGAGTCCATTTGGCTATCCGTGTGTCGTGAAGCCAGCTGATCGCGGATCGAGCGTTGGTGTTTTTATTGTAAACAGTCAGCGTACGTTGCTTGCTGCGCTTATGAAGGCCCGTAAGATCTCTTCGCGTATCCTTATTCAGGAGTATCTCAAGGGGAGAGAGTTGACGTGTGGCGTACTTGATTTGTCGGGTAAGCGGCAGGCGCTCTTACCAACAGAGATTATTCCTAAGCGTGCATTTTTTGACTACACCGCAAAGTATAAGGTAGGGGCGAGTATGGAGATTACTCCGCCGCGTTTACCGGGGCTGATGATTCGCAAGATACAAAAGGCTGCGCTTAAGGCGCACGAAGCGATCGGTGCTTCGGGATTTTCGCGAACAGACTTTATTCTGGTTGGTTCGAAGTTGCATGTTTTAGAGATTAATACGATTCCTGGTATGACGCCGACCAGCCTTTTGCCACAAGCAGCTGAGGCGGTTGGTATTAGCTTCCCTAGATTATTAGATGTAATGATTGAGTCGGCTCTTAACTCACGATAGAATTATTAATATGGCCGATGATGCGATAGAGAAAAAAATAACCTGGACTGCTCCAGAATTTCGGTTTTATGAGAAATCTGGGGCGTGGTTTTTGGCGAGTGTTTTTGTTTCTGGTGTCATTATTTTATTTTCGCTTTGGCAAAAAAATATCTTATTCGCAATTTTCGTAATCGTTAGCGAAGTGATGATTTGGTTTTGGGCGCAACAAGAGCCGCGTGAGTTTCCGTATGAGCTTACCGAACAAGGGGTTGCTGCCCCACACACGAGTTATCAGTTTATTAACTTTGAAGCGTTTGCGGCTGTGAATGATTCGGCTGGGTCTCCGCTCGCTGAGCTTATATTATTTCCGAAACGTAAAGTTGCGATGCTTGTTCGTATTTTGATTAAAGACGAGATGATTGAGGAGATTCGCTCGTTTATGAAAATGCATCTTGCTGAGCAGGAGTATCACGAAACGCTCAGTGAGCATATTTCTAAATTGCTCCGTTTCTAAAACCACAAGTCCCAAACTGACTTAGCCGCGTTGATTGGCGTTCCTTCAACAGGGTGATGATGGAGGTCGATAAAGGGGAGTGAGTTGCATTCGATGATGCCCCAGATTTGCGTGTCTGGGTCTTTAGTAATGTCTTCGATAATAAAATCAAAGCCCATTACGGGGAAGTTAACAACTTTGCCGGCTTGTTCGAGAATTGCCTTGGTCTTTGGATGGCAGATATTAAATTCTTCTGCGGTCATTCCTCCGTAGGAAAGGCCTATTTTTTCTGTAAGGTCGATTGTTTTCCCTTTGGGAAGTATGTCGGTGATTGAGTGGCCGAGGCGTTTAAGAAATGGCTCGGTGAGGGGTGAGATGACGTACTCTTTAACACGTGGATGCCTATTTTTATTTTTGTGCTCGATTAGCTGAGTGATTGTGCTGGTGCCGTCGCCGGTGATACGTGGTGGGTCGCCTCGCAGTACGCCGACGAGTTTGCCATTAATTACGGTGCCACGATACACGCTGCCAATGAGGTGCTCTTCGATGATTACCTTACGTGCGATCTGCCGGGCGATTTTAAATCCTTTTTTGAGCTCTTCCTCTGTGGAGATAAGTGTTGTGGTGTGTCTTCCTCGGGAGCCGAGCGCTGGTTTTACGATTACTGGTTTGCGGATAGTTTTAAATATGCGTAGTGCTTTTTTGAGGCTTGTCGCACTTCCGCCATCTGGAGTTGGTATGTGGGCTGCCTGGAGCTTCTTTTTGAATTTCCCCTTGTCATCAACCCAGCGTAGTGCGCCAGAGGCGTGCTTTTGCTTAGCAGGGATTGGTAAGCTTTCAAAATAGATGCGTTGGCTATTTACATAGGCGCGATAAAAGTCAGTATAAGCCTTACCAATGACGATTTGAGTCATAGGGATGTTGCGACGCACCGCCTCCTCCCAAATCGCCTTAGAGCGCCCATTAGGGGCCTTTTCGGGGTTAGTTTCATACGAGACAAGGCTTAGTTTTTCCCCAATTTTAAGTACGCCAGGAAGGGTAAGGCTTAGGAGTTTTTCGATGCCTCGACCAAGTGGTTTTTCCGCTACCCAGCGAAGCGGTGATCCGATAACGCTTAAGTATTCACTTAGGCGTTCATTTATGTGCGAGACGGGATTGTTGCCACACAGGAGACAGCGTTTTTTGTTTTTTAGACTAGACTTTGCCATGGATATTTTTTGAGCCAGCAACTATAGCATAGAGCTCGGGCATCATCTTATCAACTGCTTGGCCGAGCGTAGTTTTTTCGATCATTTTCGTAATGAGGTTGGATGTGAAGTGGTTGGGTTCCGTAATGATGTCGATTGGGGTTGCGAGGATTTGTGCATGCCTTGGTAACTCGATAAATGCAAACTCTCCAGCCAAGAGGTCGGTTGGTACGTTGGTCGCGATTTCTATCTCAATCGAGTCTGTCTTGCTAGTAAGGAGTTTGAGAAAAGCTTGTTTCATTTCAGTCAGGTAGTTTACCTGACTGAATCCTCCGGCGCAGGCGAGGCCGTAGTAAAACGAAAGGGTAGTAAGCGTGATGCTCATCGCTGGCATAATATGTTTAGCTACGAGGGCTTTTTTTATTTCTGAAGCGTTGAGGTCAATTTTAATTTGCCCATCATTGCTGATAAGCTGATTATTTTTTACCACTAGCGACTTTCTGCCTTCAGGTGTTATGCCCCAGAAGAGGTGAGTGCCGGTTTTTTTCTTTTGGTCGTGACTTCCGGCAATGCCATCGTATTGGTGCAAAAATGCAGTTCTGATTTTTGGGTCGAAAAGGATCTTGTTGATGATCGTTTGTTTGCGTAGGTGATAGCGAATGATGAGGTCGGTGGCGATGGCTTCCTGCTCGAGATGAATAACGCTTACGGTTTCCATCCCTGGAAGTTGCTGATAGAGTTTTGCCACTGCGTGCGTGAGTTGGTCGCTGAGCGATTTTAGCGACAGCGTCTTTTTTGAGAAAAAGCTTTTCTCAAGTATAGGTGTGACGGCTTCATTTTCTATTTTATTTTTTTGATACTTTCCGTGTCCATATACGGGGTGGTGGTGGTTTTTGAGGCTGATCAGGTGAAGCTTTTGTTGTTTGCCGGTTTGGTCATGGAATAAAATACTTCGCGGGGAGGACGAGTTGTTGATCGAAATTCCGGCGCAGGTAAGCACGGGGACAACTGGTAGGCCTTTTTCGAGATTGCAATGTCCTTGGACGATGAGGTAGTTGCTAAAAAATGGGTGCGTTGCGGTATCGTGATGTCCTGCAGTTGAGACCCAGTAGTTTGTCTTAAGATACTTAGCGTATTGTTTGGCTGTTTTTTCACCCAAGAGGCGCTTGGTGTGTCGTTCAATAACTGAGATAAGCTCCTGTTTCCGCGAGACGGGTACGGTGTCTGCACTGTATTTTTGTCCAAGCGTTTGATAGAACTCTTTCAGAGTCTTGTCTTTGTTTTGCTTGATAATTCGCGCAAATATGGGTTTTTGCGCGAATACGGCTTGTTTCATCTGGCGCAGGTTCATAGAGGTAATCATATCAGGCGGTGGCGATGGTGGCGAGCCTATTTCGGTTGATTTTTTCAGCACAATAAGTGATAATAGGAAAGCTTTATTGTCCCGCATATGCCCTTGTCGTTCAATGGATAGGACGCAAGATTGCGGATCTTGCAATTGAGGTTCGATTCCTCACA
>CAZFZO010000019.1:0-5049 GCA_964523595.1 uncultured Candidatus Saccharibacteria bacterium
GTGCGTACTGAGCACTTACACTTTGTCGAGATTCCTGATGGCGATCGCGCACACTACTCACAGCGCACCGTCGATGTTGAGTACGACTATCCGTTTGGCCAGAAGGAGTTGTATGGTATCGCGTATCGTGGTGATTATGATTTGAGTAATCACGCGAAGTTGTCGGGTGAGGATTTGCAGTACACTGATCCAATTACGAATGAAAAGTTTTTGCCACACGTCATTGAACCGACCTGGGGAGTTGATCGCAGCGTGCTTGTGGCGATGCTCGAAGCCTATACCGAAGATGCTGCTAATGATCGTGTGTATATGAAGTTCCCGAAATGGATGGCGCCGTACAAGGTTGCTGTATTCCCACTTTTAGCAAACAAGCCACAGCTCGTCGAAAAGGCGAAACAGGTATTTGATCTGCTTGCGTCAAACTTTACGACTGCGTGGGACGACCGAGGCAATGTTGGTAAGCGCTATTACAGTCAGGACGAGATTGGTACGCCATACTGCGTGACTGTTGATTTTGATACGCTTGGCGAAAAGGGTCCGGAGCTTGCTGATACAGTAACAATTCGCGATCGAGATACGATGCAGCAGGAGCGTATAAAGATTAGTGAACTGCCAGCGTACTTGCAGAAAAATTTGAAAGCTTAAGATTGTAGAAAACATAAAAGCCGCATAAGCGGCTTTTTATTTTGCTAATTATTGCATGATGTGATTGAATGTCGATGGCATATTCGGAGCTTTTCATGAGCAAGTTTGTTTTTGTCTTGCCTGATAATCCGGCAGATGCGGATGAGCGAACGGCCCTCATGACTCTCGATGAGGCGTATCAGAAAGATCCTTTGTGCGTTGATCAGGTTGATTTTTTGAGTCGCTTGCGTGATCGAGTTGCGAAACTCAAGGCTCATCTTTCTTCATTTGGCGGGGCACAGCGTAGGATGATCTCTAGGTCTTCTCGTTCTGAGATTGACCTTGCATATTTTTTAATGCTGGCACACGAAGCGGCGCTGTATACCGTTGATCATCAGGAGCTACTTACGAAAGCGTTTCCGGCAAAAACGGTAAGGGATCTTCTTCGCAGGGAGCTCAAGAAGAATCTTAGTCAAGGGATTCCTGATGAAGTTGGTCTTGATGATGTCGAGTTGTAGTTTGAGTGCCGGGTGTGAGAGTTCGACTCTCCGCCCGGTTTTTTGTTTGTTTGATATCGACTTTATTTCCTGATATTGTCTAAGTAGTTCATCTCATTTAGGAGAATTTTCGTGCGTCTCAAATTCCATCGGTTTGGGCGTTGGGAGTGTGGTCTTGCGGTCCTCGGTGACTGGTCAAACTGGGAGCGGATAGCTCCAAATCTCTATCGTCCTTTTTTTGGTGTTGCAAGTGAAGTGTATCGGGATCGAAAGCTTAACACTTCTGACGCTTTGCCGAGGATGCGCGAGTACCTCTCTGAACTGCCGTCTGCCGAGGAGCTTGCTGCGCGTATGAATAGGCGCAAGGCAGAGTTTCGTACGCTCCTTTTTCGAGTTGGGCCGCGGTATAGTGCTCGGAGGCTGGCGAACTTTGCCCGCAAAGTCATCGCGCTATGTCCTCGTGTCCGTGGCAACATCTTTGTCATCGGAGCTCCGGCGAAGATGAAAGACGCCCCTTGGACTGTTCTCCGTGGTGGCGTATCTGCTGCGAGTAAGCAGCTGGCCTTGCGTTTCAAGAGCAAGCTACGAGTTTATGAGCGTGCGGTTGGTTCTGATGGGCGAGTGGTTTTGAAGAGGTAGATTAATCCGGGTGTGAGAGTTCGACTCTCCACCCGGTTTTTGTTTCAATCGAGATTGACAACGTATTATTTATGTGCTATAATATCCCTTAGGAGGTGCATTAAATGCCCACTCAGGATCTTCAGGATCGCGGTGTTCTGTTCGGCCGTTTGTCGGCGCAGCTGCTCCGGAATGACGACAAGGATGGTGACGAGCTCGGCGATTGGATCATCGAGGCGGAGAACGCGTGGCTCCAGTCGGAGTACGAGTTGCTTCACGAGATCCTCGACCTCGTCGAGGCGACCTGGCCGATTCCCGCGACTGCTATCGCCTAGTAGGTTCGTCTGATCGGGTGTGAGAGTTCGACTCTCCACCCGGTTTTTTATTTGACGGAGCAGGGTCGTGGTACTACAGTATTTTTAGTATCTCGGGAGAGTAAGATGCCCACGAAAAAGGCTACTGGTGTTCGACGGGATCGGCTTACTGCTGAGCGCCGGATAAAATTACTGTTACTCAAGTGTAATCCGGTTGCCGAAGGATATCGATTTGTTAAGCGTAAGGGAGGGCGGCTTGGTCTGAGTCGTTGGCACCAGAAGAAGTGTCCCCTCAAGCGGAAGCGATGATCTTTTTGGAGGTGAGCCATGAGTGATCTGAACGAGAGGCGGCGACTGCGTGAAGCGCAACAACTCGCCTTGAGAGCGGAGCTACTTGCTGGGCGAGTGGAGATCGACGAGCTTTTCGCTCGTCGAGCGACGCTATCTATCGGTGAGATTGATCGGCTTGTCGAGCTTGTTCGAAAGCAGGTTGCTGATCTTAGTGCTTGCTACGGCGTGCGCCTAACTCCAGCACGAGCTCCGGAGTCGAACGAGAGTGAGCTCGATTTCCTGATGAGCGAGCTGGGCTCTCTCGAGGAGATGATCTTGTCTCTCCCGTCTTGAGTCTTTCTCCGCATTAGCGATGAGCTGGTGCGGGGATTTTTATTTTATAGATTTCACGTTATACTCCGCTTATATGAAACCATTTTCGAAAATAACGCTGCCAAACGGTCTGAAGATTATTACGGTTCCGCAGGCCGGTGCGGTCGCGATGACTGTTTTGACGCTTGTTGAGTGTGGAAGCAAGTATGAGGAGAAACGTATTAATGGTATTTCGCACTTTTTAGAGCATCTTTGTTTTAAGGGTACGACCAATCGTCCAAAGCCGAGCATGATCGCTGGTGAGCTCGATGGCCTTGGAGCGCAGTCAAACGCGTTTACGAGCCACGAGTATACGGGCTATTACGCTAAGGTGAGTGCAGATAAGGGTGAGAAGGCGCTCGAGATTATCGCGGACTTATATATGAATCCGATTTTTGATGCGGATGAGATTGAGCGTGAGAAGGGCGTCATTATCGAAGAGATTAATATGTATGAGGATATGCCCCAGCGAAAGATTGGTGATTACTTTATGGCGCTGCTCTATGGTGACCAGCCAGCTGGTTGGGATATCGCAGGTGAGCGAGAGCTAATTCGTAAGATGACGCGCGAGGATATCGTGAAGTACCGAAGTCAGCACTATTTGCCAGCGGCGACAACGCTTGTGATTGCTGGTGGTTTTGATGAGCAGAAAATTATTGCTCGTGCTCAAGAGCTTTTTGGTACGATGGCGTCTGGCACGAAAGAGGGTAAGCTGGCGGTTACGGAGAAGCAAAGTGAGCCAGCAGTATTTTTGAAATACAAGAAGTCTGATCAAGCGCATATCGTCCTTGGCGTGCGTGCGTTTGATTTAAGCGATAGTCGTCGTTACGTGATCGAGGTGCTTGGCGACATCTTAGGTGGTGGTATGAGCTCTCGTTTGTTCCAACTCTTGCGTGAAAAGTATGGTGCGGCGTATTACGTACGCGCGGGTGCTGATTTGTATACTGACCACGGCTATTTTGCTGCTTCGGCTGGACTTGAGCTTTCAAAAGCACAAATGGTTATTAGCGAAATTCTCAAAGAGTTCAAGCGACTGACGACCGAGCTTGTTTCTAGTGAAGAGCTCGCGCGTGCGAAGAGTCATATGATTGGTAATTTGCTCTTGGGCTTAGAAGGTTCGGATGATTTGGCAGTATTTTACGGAACACAAGAAGTGCTTCGTCACAATGTGATGACGACTGATGATTTGATCGCGGCGGTTAATAAGGTAACGGCAGAGGAGATTCGCGACCTGGCGAAGTTCTTGTTTGTAAATGAAAAACTTAACTTAGCTATCATCGGTCCGTATGAAAATGCGGATGAGTTTAAGAAGCTGCTGGTGCTCTAGGTGTTTGTTGGAATATATATAGATTCTGGTGTTTTAGCGCTAGCTCGGATGTGCTGGGTAGGGAGGGTTAACGGGCGACGTCACGAAAGTGATCGTCGCCCGTTTTCTTTTTCATGTTGCGTAGGGTACAATACAAATAGTTTATTAATACGTAGTGCAATGGAGGCAAAAGAATTTTCAATAAGTTGGGGTTCGCTTTGGCGCATCGTCGCCATGGTTAGCTTGGTTGGTATTGATAGAAGAAACCCCGGCAAATGTCACGGCGGATCGGGCTTCCTTGCACTCGCCCGAAGTTACAATAACCTCAAATTTAACCTTTTTAAAATATATTGGCCGTGGCAAATTGCCGGGGTAAAACTTCGAGAAAAAAACGGGGCGCAGGTTGATCCATTCGTGAGTTGGCTTGAGAAGAAACGCATTCCGCGTATTTTGGGTACGCTAGCAATTTACATCATCGCTATCTTTGGTATCGCTTTAGTTATTTATATTGTCGTACCGATCTTCCTTGTTCAGCTCAATAGTTTATTAAGTAACTCGGGAGATGTTGTTGGTAGTTTCTTTGGTTCGTTTAACGCGAGCTCTTCTCAAATTTTGGCGCAGGTCAATGGATATGTTGATGAGCTGACAGCGACTCTTTTGAGTGGAAAAATCACTCTTATCAATATTGTTGCTAAGTTTTTGGGTGGGTTTATTCTCACCGTCGTTGTGTTTGTGCTTTCGTTTTATCTCACCGTCGGGCGTGATGGAGTAGAGAAGTTTTTAATCGCTGTATTGCCGTATAATACGCAGCCGCGCGTGCTTGATATCTATGAGCGGGTTCGGGTAAAAATCAGCCGCTGGTTTATTGGCCAGATGTTTTTAAGCTTGATTGTCGGTATCGCGGTATTTATCGGACTCTCTATCCTTGGGGTGAAATATAGTCTTTTGCTCGGTGTGATTGCTGGCTTGTTTGAGATTATTCCGTATGTTGGTCCTATTTTCTCGGGTGGGTTAGCTATTTTATTCGCACTCACTACCTCGCCAACAC
>CAZFZO010000019.1:5059-13525 GCA_964523595.1 uncultured Candidatus Saccharibacteria bacterium
TTTTATACACTTCTTTTGTTTGTTGCCATTCAGCAGCTCGAGAGCCATTTATTGATTCCTCAAGTTATTGGTTATACGACTAATTTGAGTCCGGTTGTTGTGCTTGTCGCTCTTTTGATCGGTGGTCAGGTGCTTGGGATTGTTGGTGTGCTTATCTCGGTGCCTTCGGCGGTGCTTTTCCAAGAGATTCTTCGCGCGTGGTCTGGATCGCATGCGCATACCCGGCCTCTTGATAGTGCGGTCTAGGCGGTTTATAGTTGACTGCGAATCAGGTTTACCCCTATGAAATTTTATTTAACAGCAGCAATTCCGTATGTAAATGCTAAGCCGCACATTGGTCATGCGCAAGAATTTGTGCAGGGTGATGTTGTTGCTCGGTTTCGTAAGTCGCTTGGCGATGATGTTTCATATATCACTGGGTCAGATGAAAACTCTTTGAAGATTGTACAGGCGGCAGAAAAAGAGGGATTAACTCCTGATCAGCTTGCTCTTAAATATAGTAAGTCGTTCCAGGATTTGATTAAGGCACTTCATATTAGTATCGATACCTTTCAGCGCTCTAGCGCGGCGAACAATGCAGAGTCTGCGCAAGAGTTATGGAAGCGCTGTAATGCAAATGGTGATATTTATAAGAAAAAATATAAAGGGTTGTACTGTGTCGGCTGTGAGGCGTTTTATACTGTCGATGAGTTGAGCGAAAAAGGCGAGTGTTTTGAACACCCTGGTAAGAAGCTCGATGAGGTTGAAGAAGAGAACTATTTCTTTAAGCTTTCTCGTTATCAAGCGATGCTTGAAGATTTGATTGATTCAAATACATTTGTGATCGCTCCAGAGTTTCGTAAAAATGAAGCTCTTGGATTTATCAAGCAAGGACTGCAGGATTTTTCGATTTCGCGTAGTAAGGAGCGCGCAAGAGGTTGGGGTGTGCCGGTGCCAGGCGATGAGAGCCAGATTATGTATGTATGGTTTGATGCACTCAATGTGTATCGTTCCGCGATGCCGGATAAGTGGCCGGCTGACCTGCATATTATCGGCAAGGGTATCTTCCGCTTCCATGCTATTTATTGGCCAGCGATTTTGCTGTCTGCGCGACTTCCGATTCCTAAGAAATTGTTCGTGCATGGATACTTTACGGTTGATGGACAAAAGATGAGTAAGTCCTTAGGGAATGTCGTTGATCCGATGGAGCTTATTGCGAAGTATGGGTCTGATGCGGTTCGGTATTTCTTACTCCGCGAAATCCCATCTGATGGTGATGGAGATTTTAGTGAGGAGAAGTTTAAGATTCGCTATAACGCTGACTTGGCCAATGGTATTGGTAATTTTGCTGCCCGCGTTTTAACTCTTGCGCAGACTTTTGGTGCATTGTCGTTTGATTTTGAACAGAAAATAGAAATTGAGACTATTAAGGCGATTGAAGCTGCGAATGCTGAAGTGCCGAAGCGTATTAACGAGCTAGATTTCTACAACGCTTTAACGGCGATTTGGAAGTTGATTGGATATGGCGATGGATATGTAAATGCTAAGAAGCCGTGGGAGTTGGCGGCGGGATCTTCCGAGCAGGGTGCGGTATTGGTAAGTTTGCTCTATATCTTATATACCGTTTCTAGTTTGCTAATGCCGTTTTTGCCAGAGACCGCGCAAAAGATTCAGGCGTGTATTGTTATCGACAAAGAGAAGAAGCAGTATCTTTGTTCCAAGCCGAGCGCCCCACTCTTCCCGCGTTTATAGTTTGTATGCAAAAAGCCCTAAGGGGGCTTTTTGATTTGGAAATTAAAAGGGGGTCGACAACTCGCGTTGACGACCCCAGGCTTTTCAGGGGAGCTCGGGGGATGGGAGGGTTGGGCAGGAGGTTCAATGTCGGGGGTTGTATCCGACAAGAGAGCTCGACCCTGATTGGCCATAACTTTAGTATGCTATTTTTTTGGCAAAAAAACAACCGCGTCACATTGAAGTGAAGCGCGGTTTGCGACTGCCGACCCGGGGTCGGCGCGGACAGGCCAGAGAGCTCATCGTGTCTGGTGCGGGTTGGGTCCCGAAACCATGGGAGAGCTGCAATCCGGAGTAAGCTGTGGGGCGCTGCGTAGAGGGCCCGACATGAGTCTGCTCAAGAGGTAGGCCAGCGGCGTACCTCTGCTTTTTCCTGTCCGCGCCTCCGATGGGAGGGGGGGTCCAAGCTGGATCGATCAGCTGGTAGGGTTGATATTACCGCATCTGTCTTTTTAGTCAAGGACTTGTGGATAACTCTAAAATTGTTAGTATTTAAGCTATGTTTGATGCGCATACACACGTTCACTTCCCTGCATTTGATGTTGATCGACCAGAGGTGATGAAACGTGCTCAAAAAGAAGGAATTAAGATGATTACTGTTGGTACCCAGCTCGCTACTTCGCGTGGGGCGGTTGAGTTTGCGAAGAAATATCCTGGAGAAGTTTGGGCGACAGTTGGATTTCACCCTGGACATGTGGGTAGCGCTGAAACCTGGCATCACGATGCAAAAGAGCAAAAAGATTCGATTAAAGAGTCTTTTGATGTGGATGCGTTTGCGGAACTTGCTGAAGACGAGCGTGTTGTTGCGATTGGCGAGTGCGGTCTTGATTACTATCGATTTGATGGACTAACCGAGCGCCAGGTAATGCTTTTAAAAGAAGAACAGAAAAATGTATTTATTGCGCAAGCGCAGATCGCGTTAAGTGTTGGTAAGGCGCTGATGATTCACTGTCGTCCATCAAAAGGAACTGATGATGCGTATGAAGATTTGTTTGCTATTCTTTCGGCTCCAATTTACGCCCCACTGAAGAAAGTTCTGCATTTTTATGTTGGCTCGGTCGCTATGACCAAGAAGTTTGTTGATGCGGGGTATTATTTCACACTTGGAGGTGTTATTACCTTTAGCCGCGATTATGATGGAACGATTGCGACCATTCCGATGGATAGGATTTTGATGGAGACTGATGCGCCGTATGTCGCTCCGATGCCGTATCGTGGAAAGCGTAACGAACCAGTCTATGTTATTGAGTCTGCAAAGAAGATGGCCGAGCTGAAAGGGGTTTCGTATGATAAACTTGAGAAACAGACTACTGAAAACGTGAAAGTCGTTTTTGGTATTTAATTATGGCGTACAATTTTTCTGAAATCGAAAAGCGTTGGCAAGCTGAGTGGGAGAGCTCGGGTATTTACAATACGAAGGGAAAGGGTAAGAAGTGGTACTCGTTATTTGAGTTTCCTTATCCATCTGGCGACGGCTTACACGTTGGACACTTACGGCCATATATCGGCATGGACGTTATTAGTCGTAAGCGCCGTATGGAGGGATACGATGTGCTTTTTCCGATTGGCTGGGATGCGTTTGGTTTACCGACTGAAAACTATGCGATTAAAAATAGTATCTCTCCCGAAGTAGCGACCAAAAAGAATACGGATAACTTTCGCAGGCAGTTTAAGTCGTTCGGGCCGTCTCTTGATTGGAGTCGCGAGATAGATACAACTGATCCGAACTACTACAAGTGGACGCAGTGGATGTTTTTGAAGTTTTTTGAACAGGGAATGGCGTATAAGGCGAAGACCTATATTAATTGGTGTCCGAAAGACAAGATTGGTCTCGCAAACGAAGAGGCTGCTGGCGGTGTGTGTGATCGTTGTGGCGGGCCAGTTGAGAAGCGCGAAAAGGAGCAGTGGATGATTTCGATTACGAAGTACGCAGATAAACTTCTCGCCGGACTCAAGGACGTTCATTATATTCCGCAGGCGAAGATTCAACAGGAAAATTGGATTGGCCGTAGCGAGGGTGCGGAGATTAATTTCAAAATGATGCCCGAAGGCGACCCTAATGGTTTTGATACCATATTCGATAATTTCGATAGTCCTGAGTCTGGTGGTGGGGCGAAGCGAATCTCCACATTCCAAAAGATATTTACTACGCGTCCAGATACTATTTTCGGTGCGACGTATTTAGTTTTTGCGCCGGAGCATACATTTATTGAGCAGATTGATAAAAGTTGGATTAAGAATTGGAGCGAAGTCGAGAAGTATATTGCGAGTGTAAAAAATAGGTCTGAAGAGGAGCGGTTGGCGGAGGGGAAAGAGAAGACCGGTGTAGAGCTTAAGGGTATTAAGGCTCTCAATCCGGCTACTAAAGAAGAGATTCCGGTATTTATCGCCGACTACGTACTTCCGAACTATGGCACGGGTGCGATTATGGCTGTGCCGGCGCACGACGAGCGCGACTTTGCGTTTGCAAAGAAATATAAATTGCCGATCCGACCAGTTGTTAGTCGCCCGCTTTCGAAAATAAATGGTTCGGGTGCTCTATTATTTACAAAGAGGGGTGATCTTTTGCTCCAAAAGCGTGATCAAAATGCTCCGACAAGAGCAGGAATGATTGCTCCATTTGGTGGACGCCTAGATGCCGAAGATAAAAATGTATTAGCAAATATTGAGCGTGAATTGAAAGAAGAGATAGAGCTTGATGTCAATAAGACGCAATTTGAATATATTGGTGACTTTGAGAGCCATAATTTTCCGGGGAAATTTTTGGCGGTTTTTTCGATTAAGGATGTCGAGAAGGCACAATTGGTTCAGCACGAAGGTGCGGGAATTGCTGAGTTGTCGGTTGCAGACGCCTTGAGCGAGGATCTTGTAACAGATTTCACTAAAGACATCCTCCGTGGCATTCAAAAACCATACGAAGAGGGCGGGACTCTTCTGAACTCTGGAAAGTTTACTGGAATGAAAACGGATGAGGCTCGTATTGCGATGACGAAAGCGTTTGGAGTTTCAAAGGTTCAGTATAAGCTCCGTGATTGGGTATTTTCTCGTCAGCGTTATTGGGGTGAGCCGATTCCGCTTGTTTATTGTGAGCAGGATGGTTGGGTTCCTGTTCCTGAAAAGGAGCTCCCAGTTACGTTGCCAAAAGTAGAGAAGTATCAGCCGACCGATACAGGCGAGAGTCCGCTCGCAAATATGACCGAGTGGGTAAGCACGAAGTGTCCGAATTGTAAGGGGCCGGCGAAGCGTGAGACTGACACGATGCCAAACTGGGCTGGTTCTTCATGGTACTTCTTGCGCTACACCGATTCGGATAACAAAAAAGAGTTTGCAAGTAAGAAGGCGCTCAAATACTTTATGCCGGTGGATTGGTATAACGGTGGTATGGAGCACACCGTGCTGCATCTTTTGTATTCACGATTTTGGAATATGTTTTTGTATGATTGCGGACTTGTACCAACTAGTGAGCCGTATCAGAAACGAACTTCGCACGGGTTAATTTTGGCCGAGGGTGGGGTGAAGATGAGTAAGTCAAAGGGTAATGTGATTAGCCCTGATGACATTATCAGTGAATATGGAGCGGACGCTTTGCGTACGTATGAGATGTTTATGGGTCCGTTTGAGCAAGCGATCGCGTGGGATAAGCGCGGCATCCTAGGTACGGTTCGATTCCTTGAGAAGGTTTGGAATATCGCGACGCATACAGTGGATGCTGACTCTTCGGCTGGTGCCTCAGAGCGATTGTCCTCTGCGGACAATCGGATGGCTGGTAAGACTACCGATAAAGAGTTGCTCGCACTTTTACACAAGACGATTAAAAAGGTTTCGGCTGATATTGAGGCGATGGCGTTTAATACTGCGATTAGCTCACTTATGGTTTTCATCAATAAGTGCGATGAGTATCGTTCGATTGACTCAAAGACGGTTTGGGCTCCTTTCT
Source organism: uncultured Candidatus Saccharibacteria bacterium (assembly GCA_964523595.1). Lineage (GTDB taxonomy): Bacteria > Patescibacteriota > Minisyncoccia > UBA6257 > 1-14-0-10-44-23 > CAYMXN01. The sequence continues at coordinate 10,767 of CAZFZO010000019.1, forward strand.
TGCAACTTCTCGCTCCGTTTGCGCCGCATATCGCCGAAGAGCTCTGGGTAAAGATTGGTAACAAGCAATCGATTCATACTTCTGGGTGGCCGGTTGCCGATGAGCAATTACTCGTTGAAGATACGTTTGAACTTATCATTCAGGTTAATGGAAAGATGCGCGATAAGGTGAGTGCTCCGATTGATCTTGCGCAGGCTGATGCGGAGAATCTCGCGCTTGGACGCGATGAGGTTAAGAAGTGGGTGAGTGGAACTCCAAAGAAAGTTATCTTTGTTAAGAATCGTTTGATTAACTTTATTGTGTAATAAAAAGCACGCAGGGGTCGGGTGACCAGCTGCGTGCAGGAGGGTTACTTTTCTTTCGGTCGAGGGGGTGGAATCTTCTTGATGCGTACTTTCGCGCAGCATGCCTTGAGGAGCTCGAGTTCTTCCGGGAATCCCAAGAGTTTAGCGGCTGCAGTGAGGCCATCAAATACGACGTACTTGAAACGACTATTGTCAGCCGCATTCGTCATATATTGAATCAAGGCCTTTTTAAAAGTATCGCTGATGATTTCTGCTCCGTTCCAAAGGCGTGCAATCCCTCGTTCCTTGCCCTCTAGGCGATAAACGAGGAGGTGGCGCTTATAGTAAGGGTCACCCATTTCTGTCGAGCCATCGCTCCTTCTTTTTACTGAAAGGAATAGTTGTTCTTGCGTCGAGCCGACGCGCGGTCGCTTGTAATCGTCAAAGCTGACAACTTCGATTGCTCCTTCGGGAGTGCGGCCGAGGTAGTACGTTACTGCGTGGTGCATCGCGAGGTTCCTCGTTGCTTGATGAGAAGTTCTTTTCTTACCCTATACGCCTTAAGTGTATTTGTCGAGATTGAAAATAAAAAGCCGCAGTGCCTCTGGGAGGAGGTTGCGGCAGAATCTGATTTCGCACCTTGCGAGATCAGAGGGCTCGGCGAACACATAGCTTTCGCCTGCGATTTTGTGGAGAGTAGCTTTTCAAGGGAAGGTTACCTGATTGCTACTCGCGCGATGAGATTTTTCGAAGCATCTTTCTTCCGAGGCTCGCCACTCGTATCCGCTTGAGGTGGTCTTGCCCCGCGGGTCAAGACTGCGGTCCAACCGGGTATCCAGAAGAAGTTGGAGTTTTGCTTGATACGTCTCGATTGCGAATCAGCGATTTTTGCGTTTTGTTCACGCAGAAATCCCACCGCCGATGCTTCTATCATACTAAGTTGTTTCGTTGCGTCAAATAAAAAACTCTGACGACGATGGACGTGGTCAGAGTTCGGAGGCTACGAGCTATTTGAAACGAGTTTGCGACTCGACGATCTTCGTAGTACGAGGTCGAGAATTCCTTCTTCGCCACAACCGTGGAGTCGTACTTTTAAGTTCGGGTCGACGAATGTTGCAACCGGGCACTTGATTGCTTGAGAGCGCAGGTCGATGGTACATCCCGGAACTCCCTTTAGTCTTTCGAGGATGCGCTTTACGACTGGCGCGTCAGGCGAGCCATATAGAATGAGGGTGGGGGCGGACATGGATCTCCCTTTTTATGGGTACGAAGAGCTTCTTATAGAGTGCCATTTTTCCATATATTTATCCACACGTGCCTATCTATTGACGCTTTTTATGCCTTTTGATACACTACTGGGCATTGGTCATTAACCCACCTAATGCGAAATAACTTATACATTGCGGCAACAAACCATTCAACCTTTTCCTAACCGGGAAAGTTTTGTATTGCGTTTGACTCGCCGCTCTGAATGAGCGGTTTTTCTTTAGATGATTTAGTTGACTAACGAACTTTTAAAAATCCAGTTTTGCATCTTCACTAAGCAAGTTGTATCGAGAGGTATACGGTTCGCACATAGTGCGTCCGATAATGCAAAGTGATTTTACAAAATATATAGTTTCGTATTTTTTCTAGGGGAAAAAATGCGAAGCCGTTTCGTATCTTGAACGTTAGAACCAAGTTCAAGGTGCGCGACAACACGTTTTACGAGTAGTCGGCAAAGTTATCCGCTGACGAAAGGTAAAACAAAAAATGATCTGGTTTACTTCACGCGTCGCATTGCGTGGTAAATGCAGTTCGCATTCATATATGAAGAGTATTTGAATGATCAGTTTAGACTCTTGTCGCAAGACAAGAGAAATATGTGGTTAGTGAGCACTCACAGGCGTGAGTGCGCATAAGGGCGTAGGATGGATGCCTTGACATAAAATGCCGATGAAGGACGTGGCGTAGCTGCGATAAGTCTCGGTGAGGTGCTTAGCAACCTGTGACCCGGGAATTTCCGAATGGGGAAACCTCATTGCGTAATCCGCAATGTACTTCATACATAAGATATGAAGTAGCAGACCCACTGAAGTGAAACATCTCAGTAAGTGGAGGAGTAGAAAACAATAGTTATTCCCTGAGTAGCGGCGAGCGAAACGGGAGCAGTCCAAACTTGAGTGTTTCCGCAAGGAAGCATTTGAGGGTAATGATTAAACGCTTTTGCGTTTCACAGAGTATCTTCGGATATTCTGTGATCCGTGAAAAAAGAGTAAAAAATTCGCATGTTAGCCGAGTCCACTGGAAAGTGGAACCAAAGCGGGTGATAGTCCCATAGGCGAAAACTTGTGAACTCTTGTTTAATTCTTGAGTACTTCGAGGCAAATTAACTTCGAAGGAACATACCAGTACTATCTGGTAAGACTAAATACATTTTATGATCGATAGTGAACTAGTACCGTGAGGGAAAGGTGAAAAGCAGGCCGGTGAGGC
>CAZFZO010000020.1:0-13447 GCA_964523595.1 uncultured Candidatus Saccharibacteria bacterium
CCGGCTGTCTCGGTGGTTGCCGGAAGATTTGATTCGCTTAAAACTGTTTTTGTTTTGCCATCGGTTGCGGTAATAGTGATGACATCATCCTTTAGGTTTACCGTTTCTCCTGGAAGACCGATAATACGTTTGATAAAAAAAGAGGTTTCGTCATTTGGATAGCGAAATACAATTGATTCGCCTCGAGCTGGCTCTCTAAAGCGGTAGGTTACCTCATCGATGAGGAGATAGTTGCCATTTTGGAAGGTGGGCTCCATACTAGCACCACTGACCAAGAAAGGCTGTACGATAAACGCTCGGATAATGAAAACGGTAATCAAGGCGATCAAGATGACTTCGATGATTTCCCAGGCGCTTAAAAGAAGGTTTTTCATAGGAGGAGGTGCGTAATACTGCTGATTTTACTATACTAAGAGGCATGAGGTCAAACCAACCTTTTTCTCAATTGATACCACAAAATTACTCTCATATCCGCGGCGCGAACTCGCAGATGTCATTTATGACTTCGAGAGTGAGCAACAACGGAAATGAGATAATTTTGCGTACCGTTGGCGGGGCAATCCTGGCTGATTTCTTTGTCATTCGGCGCTCACAGGAAACATTTCCTAGGTTCGCTTCTCATTTCGCGAACTCAACCAGGATTGTTTCCCGTCAATTTAGAAAGGAGGTTGGCTTGACCTCATAAAATCAAATATATGAATATTCGTGTTATTGCGGGTCTTGGGAATGAAGGAGGGGAGTACGAGAAGACGTATCATAACGTTGGCTCGTTTGCGACCTTTTGTTTAAAAAAAGAACATGCAAGTGACTATCCTTTGGTGAAATTTGAGGATCAAATCGGCGGATATATGAATAGTATTGGTATCCCACTTTTTCGCTTGATTAAGGCGGGCGGTATTTTACCAAGCGAGGTTGTAGTTATTCACGATGACAGCGATCAGCTCGTAGGCGACTTTAAGATTGTTTTCGGAGGAGGGAGTGGCGGGCACAAAGGAGTGCAGAGCGTTATGGATAATTTTCAAACTGATCAGTTTTGGAGGCTAAAAATTGGTATTCGCGATCCAAAAGAACAAGTCCGACAGAAAGCGGAGGAGTTTGTATTAAAACATTGGTCTAAAGCGGAGGAGGAGATTTTTATCTCTGTGCTTGAGCGGGCGTGGCAGGAGATGCAGGCTAAGAAACTTGTTTAAAACTCGAGTGAGCTTAATTTAAAAGTGAGCGAGAAGCTTACTGTTTGATCACTTCCTGTCTTGATTTGAGATAGGGGGAGTACGACGTTGCTGATATTCTTTTCTTCGGCGAGGCGGTTTTTGAAGTTAATCGCGGTAAGTTCATTTGTTGCTTTACCGACAAGAAGTACGTTGAGGTTTGATTTATCGGCGCTGACCTTCTCGAGTGTAATTCCTGTTCCAGTGATCGCGGTAAGGCGTGTAAGAAATGGCGACCATGGCTTTCTCAAGGACAGTGCTTTTTCGGTGATGCTTAATATGGTATTGAAATTTTGAGCCTTATCGCGCAATGCGTTTATTGCGAGGGTGTCTTCATTGTTAACCTGTTGGGTTGCGCGAATACTCACTTCTTTTTGATATTTTGAGACGACAGTATCGACAAATGTGGTTGCGCCAATAAGGAGGATGAGACTTGCAATAATGATATCCTTCCAGATTTTACCAAAGCTAACTAGGCGCCCACGGTAGTATTCGTTTTGTGCGTTTCGCTCACTTAGACTAATCGCGGTGTCGGCTGAGGTGGATTCTATTCCCCGGATTGCTGCTCCGAGAGAGACGTACCACGAAGGAGAGAGTGGTTTATTGGTTTCTCCGAGCGCGAGATTTTTAATCATTAGATTAAAGTTCTCTTTCCCAATTTGTACAATTTCGTAATTAAAAAATGGCGAGATTAAAATAATCTCCTCAAGGCGCTTGTTGGCGTGGCTAGCATAGAAATTTAACACTCGCTGAAGTTCTTGGGTAAGGAATGCTTTTACGTCTTCAAATGAAAGAGCTTCGCTGCGCTCCTTGATCGCATCAGACCACGGAGTGAAGTGATTGAATGATAGGTTTTTGTTTTTCAAGATAACGGTCAGCACTCCTTCGGTACTTAGGTATAGTCCGAGGTAGTGTTGATTTGAGTCTATATTTTCCCAGCGGTCTTTGATAAGGCGAGCGAGGGAGAGCCCAGGAAACTCTACCGCTACTGTACTAAATCCTGCTTCTGATAGCGCACTGGTGTACGCGTCGATGTCCTTACGTGTTGCGAACGCTCCCAAAAGGTCTGCGTGTCCAGCATCCTTATTTTCCTTGATCTCTTGCCAATCATAATAGCTTTCTTCTGGGCGCGAAGGCGAGATTGTTTGGAGATTAAGACTTATCGCTTCTTCGAGCTTTGAGTCTTCTAGATAGGGGATATTAAACGATTGTGCGTAGATAAGCTGAGATGGTACTACGAGGACAACGTTGAGCTGCTTACTGAGAGGTGCGATTTGAAGATGGAGTGATTGGAGTGCGGCTACGAGGTTTTTTTGGTCTTTAACTTTCCCCATTTCAATTATTCCCGGGGGGAGTTTGAGTGAGGCTTGGAGAATGTTGCTCGAGTTTTCAATGGAGATGAACTTTAGTCCATTGGTTGAAATCTCAAGACCAGCAACCTTAGGTTGAGAGATTATGAAATTCTTTATTTTTTTTAGTACATCGCTAATTTTCATAGAGCTTCTTCTTTTATTTCATCTATCGTTACCTCTCCGGTGGTTTGGCTTACGCTAAGCGTTGCGACTAGTTTATGCTTTTTGGTAAGTGCCACTCCCGTTGAGGTGATTTCTGTTTTTCCTGTACCAGCACAGCTATCCTTGCAGATGGTGATTGTTGCTGTTCCGGTTGTTGTTTCGATTTGGTAGCTGCTCGGACAGGATACGTTTGGACAAGTTTTATCTTGGACTACTTTAAGTATACCGTCTTCAATGCCTGTTTGCGCAGCTGCGAGCGCCTGGTCAGAGAGGCGGTTGGCGTAGAGCGTGTTATTGAGGTAGTAGACGAGTAGGGCACTCACAATTCCTATTTCGATAATAATTCCGCCAAACAAGAGGATTGCGGGAAGGGAGGCGATGCCCCGCGTGACTTTTAGCTTACCGCTTTCAGCTCGTAGCTTTTTAAGAAGGGAGAGTAGCATGGGTATGATTATATTTTACTACAGGCTGAGAGCTGCGTGCTCGTAGCTCTCTTACGGACTCCAACTAATAACGATGTCTTCAACTTGAGGGGAGAGTGTTTTTTCGATATTTGATTCGAGATATGCGCGGTAGCGTACGTAGCGATTGTTGTCGTGGTTGCTGCGATTGGTGCGAATCTGAATATTTGGTCCGGCTGGTTGGTAGAATGTACTTTCGCTGTTGTCTGGGCCAACGTATGTCCATGGTCCAGATGGTGAGTTTGATGTGGCAATTTGGAATTTTACGTTTGTTCCAGCTGGTTGCGTACCTTGCCAAAGCAAACTGTTATAAGCCGCTCCCTGTGTGACTTGCGTGTCGAAAATACTCGAAGTTAGCTGTGCTGAGACTACGGTTGTTGACCAGAGTGTTTTTACTTTATATGAAGACGTGCCACAACTACTGGTGTTTTCGCAGCTAAAGCTGATCCAGCCAATGACATCGTTCCATGCCCAGCCGCTAAAGTTTCCGTTTATATCAATCGCTACGCCATACGTAGCGTCGATTGAGCTCGAGGCGAAGCTGATCCAGCCGATTACATCATTCCACGCCCAACCAGACAGGTTTCCGTTGCCGTCATTTATTACTCCGTATGAGTGTGCGCAGCTTGGTGATGGCGCAGTTGCGCAGTCGAGAGCGATATATCCAACTGCTGAAGAGGCGTAGCCGAGGAGCTGGGTGCTAGTAACAACTACGGTATTCGTTGTGCTGAAATCTATCCAGCCAATGACATCGTTCCACGCCCATTTATTCGTAGAGTCTATGTTGGTTGTGCTCGTGCTGCTGCTAGCACTTAGGTCATTGATAGTGAGTTGTCCGGCGACGCTATAGGTTATGTTTGATGAGCTACTAAACCCAGTAAGTGGACTTGGGTATGGCCCATTATTGCCAGGTCCTGCTGTCCAGCTTGTTTGTTGAAAAACACGACTCTTGTTGCGGACGATATATTTTATTGTCGATACAGTCGCGGTTTCGCCGGTTTGTTGCCAGGTTACGGTTGCGGTTATTTTAAGGGTTGAGGGATCGAGAGTGCCACTGGTTGCTATAGCTTCATTCTCATCTCGATAGACGTCTTCAACTGCAAAATGGCGTGTATATATCTGATTTCCTGATGTAATTTCTTCGCTACCGCTCGCGAGTGAAAAAAATGAGTCGGCTGGAGTGAGATGAAATGCACTTGCTTCTCCTTTGGGAGAGGCGTCTGCGATCGTGTGCCAGTTTGTTTGCGCTACTACCGAGATTTGATCAAGTAGTCCGTTTGCGAGTTCGATGGCTGGTTGGCTGTTTTGGTTTTGTCCGCCGATTCTTAGGCTGACAACCATAATACCAATCGCGCCGGTTATGAAAATGGTAGCGATTCCTATGCCTACGAGCGTTTCAATGAGGGACTGGCCAGAGATAGTTTTCAGTTTTTTTCTTCGTTTTTCCATCCCCTTAAGCTTACCGCTAAAAGCCAAAAGCTTAAAGCCGTTTATTGATAGTCAATTTTCCCTGCGTTATCGATAGTGATTGTGACTTGAGATGAGCTGCTTGATCCGGCTTGGAGGGTGATCGTAGAGCTTGCACTTGGCAGGCCGGTGAGTTTTGAGAATAAGATGGTTAGAGATTCTCCAGGGAGGGGGTTGGTGAACTCGATATTGCTTTTGGCGGAGTGTTGTTCGGTGATGAGGCCTGGGGCTCCGGTGTATGTCGACGAGCTTACGAGAGCCTCGTCAGCCATAAAGAGGGCGTATATGTCTCGCTCGGATGCGTTGTTTTGTAGGTATACCCCCCAACGGCTCTCGTTGTCCTGATGTCGGCTGAGTTCTCTCGCTGATTCTAATAATCCACTAATAGTTCTTCCTTCATTTTCTAGATTCTGGCGACTTAGATATTGAAAAAGCTCAATGCTTCCTGCGACAGCGATAATCGTAGAGATTGTTATCGAGAGGAGGAGTTCGATGAATGTAAATCCGCGAGTAGTTTTGCAGTGACGATGTTTAAACATAGCAGTGTATGTGTTTTTGTCAGTTCTTCCGCAGAGCGACCGAGTAGCTTTTAGAGCTGGCCGACGAGCTGATAAATTGGAACAATGACCGCTAAGGCGACAGTACCGATGATTGCTCCGATAAATAAGAGCATAGTTGGCTCGATGAAGGTAATCGCGCTTTTAATCGAGGTGTCGATCTCTGACTCGTAAAATCTTCCAAGGGTTGCGAGGATTTCCTCGAGATGTCCGGCCTTCTCTGAGATGGCGATGAGGTTAGTCACGACTGCTGGAAATGCATTTTCGCGGCGAAAAGCTTCGCCAAGTGATATGCCTTGAGCGACTCCCTGGGTAGCAACGCGAAATACTGCGTCTTGTAGCTTTGGGTAGCCAATTGTTTGCGCGGTAATCGTAAGTGCGTCAATAATTGGCACTCCTGCGCGAAGAAGTGAGGAGAGGGTGGTTGCGAATCGCTGAATTGCCAATTGGTACGAGATGCCTTTAATTATTGGGATGCGAACGAGCATGCTCCGGAAAAAGTTTTTTCCACTAAGTGTTCTTGAGAAGATAAAAATGGAAATACCAATAATCGCTCCAAGTCCGATAAATCCCCAGATATATTTATTAATAAAGAGACCAACTGCAAATACGATGCGTGAAAATGCTGGTGGTTTAAATCCTCCGGAGAGGAATATGTTGGCGAGGCGGGGCAGGGCGAAGGTGGTTAAGAAAATAAGAATAAGCATTGATAGGCCAAGTAAGATCATTGGATAGACCAATGCTCCGCGAATTTTTGATCGCAGGGTTTTTTCTTTATCGAGTCCTTCGCTCAGGTCTTCGAAGACGCGCTCGAGGTTTCCCGATGCTTCGCCTGATTTTACTAAGTTAACAAAGATTGGAGAGAAATATTTTGGGTAGCGCGTGAAGGTGGAGTAGAAGGGCTGACCGCGTTCGAGCGACTCACGAATCTCAATAAGGAGTGCGCGGAGGGCTGGTTTTTCAAAGTCGGCGATTAATATGTTGATCGCCTGAAAGAGGTCGGTGCCGACTTTCAGCATAATTGCTAGATATTTTGTTAGAAATATCTTATCGGTGATTGTAATTTTCTGCCCAAAGACGTGGCGGCCGGACTCGCTCGCTTCGCCGGTTTTCATTGCTTTAACAGATACCGGACGAAGTCCTTGGCTGGCGAGATTAATAAGCAACTCTTGAGTGCTTCCAGCTTCTGCGGTACCTTCGGTTATTTTCCCGTTTTGGGTTGATGCGACGTAGTGAAATTTCATTCTCGTAACGATTTACCTTACGCGTGGAGAGGTGTTGGGTATATGTATAAGTATATCAGATAGTTTATTACGAAAACGCCTGCGCGAGCGCAGGCGTTTGGTTATTCTCTGATCACACGAAGAATTTCATCAATTGTTGTAGTCCCTCTTGTTACTTTGACTAGTCCGTCCTCAAACATTGTTTTCATTCCAGCTTTTTGCGCCATTTGGCGTAGACCGTCGATACTAAACTCTGGACTATGAATGTATTGCCTGATCTCCTCGTTGACTTCGAGGATCTCGAAGATGCCTAACCTACCACGGTAGCCAGTGTGGCCGCATGACGGGCAGCCCTTACCCTTAAAAAGGGTCTTAGGTATTGGCGTTTTCTCCGGAGAGAGTCCAAGATCTGCAATTTGGCGCTTAATGATTGCTACGATGTCCGGGGTAGTTTCATATGAGTATAGGCAGTCGAGGCAGATGCGGCGAACGAGGCGCTGCGCGAGAACTGCGTTTACGACAACGGCGATTAAGAACGACGGGACTTTCATGTCTACTAGGCGAGGGATCGCCGTTGGGGCGTCGTTGGTGTGCAATGAGGAGAGTACTAAGTGACCGGTAAGTGCTGCTTGTACTGAGATTTCGGCGGTTTCACTGTCTCGGATCTCACCAACCATTATGATATTTGGGTCTTGGCGAAGGATGGCGCGAAGCGCACTCGCAAAGGTGATGCCAGCTGCTTCGTTGATCTGAGTCTGATTTACATATTTGATATCGTATTCGATAGGGTCTTCGACGGTAACAATGTTAACTTCTGGCTTGTTTAATAAGCTAAGTGTTGAGTATAGTGTTGTTGATTTACCTGAACCAGTTGGTCCAGTTACGAGAATCATACCGTAGGAGCGGCTAATGTTTTCGGTGATGATTTTAATCATTTCCGGCAGCATGCCGAGCTCTTCGAGCGAGGGGACGTGTGAGTTTGAGAGGAGAAGGCGAAGTACTATTTTTTCTCCGTAGAATGTTGGAAGAATGGATACACGAATATCAACTGACTCATTTCCAATCTTGTACTTAAAGCGTCCATCTTGTGGATTTGTGTGCTCGTCGAGTTTCATTGCCGAAAGGATTTTAAAACGAGCGACTACTGCTGGTAAGATGTCTTTCTGAACACGAATAATCTCATGTAAAATACCGTCGATGCGGTAGCGAATCAAAATTTCTTTTTCGAGTGGTTCGATGTGTATATCAGATGCGCGCAATGAGAGCGCGTAGGCGAGAATGTTGTCGGTAATTGAGATGATGGGAACCTCTCCGGCTGCTTCAGAGTCTTTTTTGCCAGCGAGGGTTAATGACGCGCGGATATTTTCCTGAATAATTTTCTTAAATCCCTCAACGTGCTGTTTTCCGTAGAAGGCAAAGATGCTATTAAGTGTTGTTTTGCCAGCTAGGAATGGGCGTACGTTAGACTGGAGTCTTGTTTCGAGAAACTCAATTGTATTGAGATCGCTCGGGTCTTCCATCGCAACATCAACCGTGCCGTCAGCCTCTCTCTTGAAGGTGATGACTCGGCGGCTGCGGGCGTAGTCTTCAGGAATTAAATTGAGCGTTTCAGAATCAATACTCGCTGGGTCGAGATTGGCCATTTTGACGCCAAAGAAATCCGCGAGAAGGTTATTGTAGTACTCATCAGTGATAATGCTTTTTGAAATAAGCATATCGGCGATGCCTTGCCCCATACGCTTGCTTTCTGCTTGGTAGATATCAAAATCTTCGGCAGAAATAATTCCGTCTTGCGTTAAGCTCGCCTTAAGTTGTTCGGCAGGAATTTGAAACATAAACGGATTCTGTTATTAGTTTACCACGATCGCTCTTCGTTGTTATCCTCCGTATAAGCGTAGTTGTGCGAGTATGCTTATTTTTAAGATGTGATTTCCAAGGATAAGGGTGAGTATGGCGAGGGGAGTCCAGTAGTGATAGAACGAGACGCGTCGCTCTTTTTGGGCGGTTGATTTCGTGATTGTGATAAGTGCGTAGCACAGGAGTGAGAAGCAGAGATATGCTATCCAGAGAGGGTGTCCCATTAGGAGTATGCAGAGGGTGATGACGATTGGTTCTTCTGATTCAAAAATTGCTTCTTGTTTTGCTTTTGGAAGCAGCTTAATAAGTCCAAATATGATTATCCCTACACTAAGGGCGATTACGTATTGGCTAAATATTTGAGTCCAGGCGGTGTGTAGGAAGTAGCTTATGGGTGCGTAGGGTGGGGCGAGATACTTAAGTGGTGGCTCGCTGCTTTGCCACGCGAGGAAGAGGAGGTGCGCTTTAATACATGTTGTTCCTACGATGACCGCTAGTATCGTGAGACTAATTTTCTTTTGATTTTTAACCAAAAAGGGACGCAGCTTGAGCTGCATCCCCCAAAGGATTATAAGAATACTTAAGTTAACGAGAGTAATCTGATCCATTGCTACTAGATATCAAGCCCTGCGTCAGTACCCGTCTCATACACATCTGCACTGTTACCACCGTCAGTTGACTCAAAGTCATCCGATCCTCCGTTCTGGTAGCGTGCTGACTCCATGTTGGCGTTTAACTCGAACGTCTTGTTCGTGTTGTCGCATGAGTAGCCGTAGTAGTACGTTGTTCCGGTCGTGACTGGGTCGCGTGGCAATACGGCGAGTGGAGAGCCACCCGTGGTTGAGGCGAGGTTAACTGCGGCCCAACCAGCACCATCAACAGTGAAGACTGCTGCGTGGGCGAGGGTTGCGGCGGTCATGGTTGATGAGACGCCTGCCTTATCTGATCCAAAGTTAGTTCCACAGGTGAATCCTGCGCCGCCAGCGAGTGAAGGGGATGTCGCAGTCGAGAGATACAAGGAGATCGCGCTCTTTAAGTTGCCAAGGTCGGTGATACGCTGACTGTCACGAGCTTGAGCGAAGAGCTGTGCTGGGTTAAGTACTAAGACGGTTACGGTTGCTAAGATGGCTAAGATGGCGATGACGACGAGCAGTTCGATGAGTGTAAATCCTTTTTTGGTTGGGTTCATACGTATTAATAATTGGTTTATGTTTCTAAGCATACCGTAGTATCTCTTTGCTCGATAGCAGGGACTATGTGGATAACAAAAAACCCGCGAAATTTGCGGGTTTTTTGTTAGTTCTCTTTTTAGAGGTCGAGCGCTGGGTCAGTACCTGTTTCGTATACATCGGCACTATTACCGCCGTCAGTTGATTCGACATCATCCGATCCTCCGTTCTGGTAGCGTGCTGACTCCATGTTGGCGTTTAACTCGAACGTCTTGTTCGTGTTGTCGCATGAGTAGCCGTAGTAGTACGTTGTTCCGGTCGTGACTGGGTCGCGTGGCAATACGGCGAGTGGAGAGCCACCCGTGGTTGAGGCGAGGTTAACTGCGGCCCAACCAGCACCATCAACAGTGAAGACTGCTGCGTGGGCGAGGGTTGCGGCGGTCATGGTTGATGAGACGCCTGCCTTATCTGATCCAAAGTTAGTTCCACAGGTGAATCCTGCGCCGCCAGCGAGTGAAGGGGATGTCGCAGTCGAGAGATACAAGGAGATCGCGCTCTTTAAGTTGCCAAGGTCGGTGATACGCTGACTGTCACGAGCTTGAGCGAAGAGCTGTGCTGGGTTAAGTACTAAGACGGTTACGGTTGCTAAGATGGCTAAGATGGCGATGACGACGAGCAGTTCGATGAGTGTAAATCCTTTTTTCATAAAAGTGGTTAATGTTGTATTATGTGGCCATTGTACTATTGGCCGGTGAAAAAGTACGACCGTTTAGTGGATCGACCAACGGATTCGAATGTACTTATTTAGTAAGTATACACGGCTTAGTGTTTTTATACTTACTTTATGTGGATAAGTGGCTCTGTTACGGAGTTGTTTGACTCGGCTCGCTTGTCGGATTGAGAAATCCCTTGATGCGCTTGATAAGATCGTCAATTAAAATACGCGCCTTAATAAAGTAGTCGATAGCTCCTAGTTCTTTAGCTTTTTGGATGTCGCTGTCTTGCCCGAGGTTACTAATAACCATAAATGGTGTTCGGCTCGTTTTTGGGTCTTTTTGAATCTCTTCCATAACCTCAAACCCTAATTTTTTTGGGAGAATAATGTCGATTAAAACAAGGTCAGGCTTAAATGTTTTGAGCGTAGCAAGTACCTCTTCTCCATCTTTGGCTACTTGGACGTCAAAGTTTTCTCGCTTAAGGCGGTTTTTGATGAGCGTTGAAAGGAACTCGTCATCTTCGGCTACGAGGATTTTTTTGAGATCGGGCATATAAGCAGGTGGGTATTGCTAGTAGTATAGCAGGGGACGAGCTAGTTTCAAAACAAAAAGCAGCCATTCGGCTGCTTTTTTGCATCAGTATGATCAAATACTTTGTAGTTGCCCCAACCATACAATCTCCCAAACCTTGCGGTAAGGGGAAGGTGTCGTGACTTAAAAGCTCCACGACCAACACTTGTTTGTTTTATCAAAATCGACACTCCTTTAATCTCCGAAGAGAGAAAAGAAAAGTTTAATTGATCCACGCACAGCTTCCGCTACGCGTGCCTTGTTACGACTTAGTCCTCATCACCGAGCCTACCTTTGTGTTACCGAAGTAACCCTTTGGGTATTCCCGGCTCCGCTGACTTGACGGGCGGTGAGTACAGGACTCGAGAACGTATTCACCGCGGCGTGCTGATCCGCGATTACTAGCGATTCCGACTTCATGAGGGCGAGTTGCAGCCCTCAATCTGAACTGGGGCAGGTTTTTTGGGATTAGCTCCACCTTACGGTTTGGCAACCCTTTGTACCTGCCATTGTAGCACGAGTGTAGCCCCGGACATCAGAGGGCCATGCTGATTTGACATCATCCGCTCCTTCCTCCCCCGTTCTTATCCACGAACATTACTGTTCCTGAACAAAAACGGGGGCGGTTCCGTGTGACATATATAACACACGGTGCGGGTTGCGCTCGTTACCCCACTTAAGGGAACACTTCAAAGCACGAGCTGACGACAACCATGCAGCACCTGTGCACGTGCCTTTTAAGGGGCTATTCCTGTTTCCAAGAATATTCACGTACATTTCAAACCCTGGTAAGGTTTTTCGTTTAGTGTCGAATTGAACCTCATGCTCCACCGCTTGTGCGAGTCCCCGTCTATTCCTTTGAGTTTTAATCTTGCGATCGTACTTCCCAGGCGGCACATTTAACGCGTTAGCTAAGCCACTCCGAGGGTCGATACTCGAAACAGCGAATGTGCATCGTTTAGGGCGTGGACTACAAGGGTATCTAATCCTTTTTGCTCCCCACGCTTTCGTGCCTGAGTGTCAGCAATGTACCAGTGACATGCCTTCGCCTTTGGTATTCCCCACGATATCAACGGATTTCACCCCTACACCGTGAGTTCTAGTCACCTCTTACATGCTCTAGTTATGCCGTATCCACTGCAGTCTTCCCGTTAAGCGGGGAGATTTAACAACAGACGCACATAACCACCTGCGCACGCTTTACGCCCAATAAATCCGGATAACGCTTGGAGCCTTCGTATTACCGCTGCTGCTGGCACGAAGTTTGCAGCTCCTTATTCCCACGGTACCATCACTAACTTTTTCCCGTAGAAAAGCAGTTTACAATCCTAAGACCTTCATCCTGCACGCGGCGTCGCTCGATCAGACTTTCGTCCATTGTCGAATATTCTCGACTGCAGCCACCCGTAGGTGTATAGCCCGTGTCTCAGTGCTATCGTTGGGGAACAGCCTCTCAGCCCCCCTATTGGTCATAGCCTTGGTGAGCCATTACCTCACCAACTAGCTGATCAAACCTAGGTCGATCTCAAAGCGTCTTGCGACTTTCATCTCGCGATAATATCAGGTATTACCTAATCTTTCGACTAGTTATTCCTGACTTTGAGGTACGTACCAGGGTGTTACTAACCCGTTCGCCACTAAACTACTCAATCGGTCATCATTGATATAATCTCAAACTTCTTCAAAAGTAGTTCCGTACGACTTGCATGCCTTATCCACGCCGCCAGCGTTCATCCTGGACCAGGATCAAATCCTCAGTAAATAAGTAATTTGGAATTCATCTAGCCGAAGCCAGATGAATAACAAACACTCTATATTTTGGGACAACTACACAATTATTGTGTGTTGCATACCTTAATATCCGCTTGAAAGGATATTAAAGTTTTGATTATTCCTAATCATTTGCGTCCTGTGACTCACATATATCGCGAAATACGGAAGCTAGTAAAATCGTTAAGACCGCGACGCACCGAGGAGGCAATATGCTTAAGCATAGGCTCCGAAGGTGCAACAAAGGTATTGGCGATTTTACTGCTTTGACGGGCGCATTTTTATTTGCTGCGTTGTTGCTCGTCGTGTCCTACCAACCGGTATTGTCCACTCCGCGCGCCTAGCATCAATCAAAAATTCGTCCCGCCGTATTCGTGCTATATGTGAGTCACAAGACTATCTACATTTATTGTCTGTTCTATATGCATTTATAGAACGTATTCTTTCTTGAGTCTTTCGATACAAGAATATTTTTTCAAAGTACATGGGGCGACTATCTCACACCGCAAACTGCGGGATGAAAATAATACACCCGTCCTGATTCCCTAGCTTTGAAGAGGTAGGGGAACAAGACGGATGCGCTATGATCTGATTTTCAATTATTCGGATGGGCGGGTGTTTCGCTCATCCGGTTGCATCGTTAGATACTACGATGCAGAAACAATAGTGCTATTATACTCACCGCGAAAAGAATGTCAAGAGGGAGCGGAAGACGATGGAATTGTTGGAGGCGATGGAGACGTTGGAATGAGAAAAGGGGAGAAGAGAGGGGAACATATGACCTATGACATATGACGACTGACAATTAACAAATTCGCGAAAAATGGGACAAAAAAATAAAATAAAAAACTTTTAAATTATTGCGGCGCGGACACCCGAGAGTGTCCGCGCCGAGAACTTGTGGGGCCGGCCTAGCCGGCGTTTGCGATGCGGCG
>CAZFZO010000021.1:0-2953 GCA_964523595.1 uncultured Candidatus Saccharibacteria bacterium
TGGATTTGGTATTGGCGTGCAAGGTGATTCAGTAGCTTGCGCAGGGGGATGTGTCGCTTCGGTTGATGCGATTCGAGTGACGATTTATTATCAGCCGGAAGATTTAAAATTACAGTACGCGACGAAGTCGGGTACGTGTGATGTTTCGTTTTCGGGTGAGACATATGCGGATGTAGCGACGAGCAGTGGAGCTATTCGCTTTTATAACAATACAACTCCAGCTGATAATGATACGATTACCGCTTCTTCGAGTGACCCAACGCATAGCACTGATACGGTAGTTGCTCAAACGTATCAGGAGTCGAATAATTTTGGAGTAACCAGCACGGTTCCCGCTGGTAATGACGGGCTTTGGGACTTTGCGTTGGTTGATTATAGTGCGACGGCTAATACAGACTATTGTTTTAGAATTGTTTCAAGTAGTGGGGTAACTTCAACCCCTGATTATGTTCCTGAGTTTACTACTGCTGCTGCTGGCGCCGGCATAACAATTTCAGGAACTGTCTATTCAGATGCCGGAATTACAACGACTACGTCTTCGGTGTCGCTTTCGATTAATGGTGGCGCGAAGACGACTGTATCGAGTGACGGTAGTGGCGTTTTTACTTTTTCAAGCGTGACTACACCGAATATCACAGATGTTATTACAGTTTGGATGGATAACAATGGTGGGGGAAATGGAACGGGCGCGGCAGTTACCCGTTATAGTGGCAGTGGCGACGTTACGGGCTTACATATTTATAAAGATCGACTCATAGTTCGTCATGAAGACGCCGGTCCGATTATTAATACTGATCTCGATGCGTGTACGAAAACGCTCGGAGCTGGTTGTGCTGACGGCGATATCCATTTTGATGTTTCAGGTGGGGCGCTTACGGTTGATAGTGATTGGGGGCTATATATTTGGGGTGGAAGTACTTTCACTCCTGGAGGGGCGGTAACACTTACTGCGGGGGCCGCGTCCTCAACTCCGGGCGGTGATTTAACTTGGGGTTCTTCAGCTTCGACACTTAGCATGTCGACTAATGCGCTTTCGGTTGGTGGTGATTGGCGCAATGATGTTGCGGGAACTGCAACGATAACGAGCAGCGCGGTTACGTTTACAGCAACTCAACCTGGAATGGTGATTAATAGTGGGAACAAGAACTTCGGTAGCGTGACTTTTAATGGTGCGGGTGGAACCTGGTCGGCTTCGACGAGTCAGATGGTCGTTTTTGGAAGTACTGGATTAACTATGACGGCGGGAACGCTTGATAATACGATGGGGTCGGCGCCAATAACGGTAGGCGGTAACGGAAACGTAATCGGAAGTGGAACTGGTGATGGAGTTATTAATCTTACTTCGAGTAAGTTTATTTTCCGACCATCGATTGCTTTGCCAAAGAATTTTGCAACGGGCAATACGGTCAACTGGTCATTTTATGACCTTGAGTTTAACGGATCTAATGCTGGTGGTGCGTCGTTCCAAAATAGTAGCGCTGCAAGTACTACAATCACCATTTCAAATATTTTGACCATTGGTTCTTCGACTGATTCTGGGGCGACTACATTTGCTGCTGGTAGTTCAACATTTGTTCTTTCGGGAACTACGGGTAGTCCGTTTGTAATTACGAGTAGTCCAGCCGCTACTTTCACAAGCGCTTCTTCAACATTCCAATTTTCTGGAAACTATGCGAGTGGTAATACACAAATTCCGGGTGTTGGTTACTATAAGTTAGTTACGAATAATGCATCTGAAACCTATAATGTAACGGGCAATGCGAGTACTTCAAATAGTTTGGCGGTTACGGCTGGAACGCTCGATATTGCTACTTCGAGCTTTGCTATTGGCGATGGGTTAACGGTTTCCTTGGGTGCTACTTTTACTGGCACGAGTAACGTAACGCTTACCTTGGCGACTAATACGGCGGCGTTTTTAGGCACTACTAATTTTACCGGTGGTACGTTTGCATTATTTGCGCGTAATAGTGATAAGACTATTGATCTTGGTAGTGCGAGCGCGAGTACGACGCTTAATATAATGACGATCGATTCTGTTGGTATTAGTCCGACAATTACTTTTAGTGGCACTGGTGGAGGCTTGCATACGCTTGGCGGACTTTCGATCGGTTCGGTTGGTATCGTGACGCTCGCGGTTACCACTTCAGCACCATTCACAATTGATGGTAATTTTAATAACACCGTAAATGGCACGTTTAACGCCTCTTCGAGCGTAGCGCTTACGTTTAAGGGTAACTTCCTTTCTGATGGAACTTTGACCACCGCGAGTAGTACGTTTACTTTTACCGGTTCGTCGCCGACGGTGACTATTGGTGGTGCTGCCGCGTTTACTTTTTATAACTTAAGTTTGCTTGCTCCTACGGTGAGTCGAACGTATCAGTTTACAAGTGGTAAGACGTATTATGTAAATGGTGCGCTCAGTATTGCGGGAACGAGTAGTTCGGTGAAGGCGGTTATTAGTGCTTCGACTGGTGGTGTGCAGTGGCTTATAAATCACCAGGGAACTGAAAACGTTCAGTTCGCTAACATCGTCGACTCTGGTTGTGACGTTGGTAGTACCAATATTAGCGTGATGTCGGCTGATAACTTGGATAACGGGAATAACGGTACGTGCTGGTTATTCCAAACTTTAGCGATGACGTTAAGTACGACGACGATCTCGTTGCCGCTAACTAGTGGTAATACTTGGACAACTACGGCGAGTAACACGCTTACCGTTACTTCTACGGTAGAGTCTGGATATAACGTGACTGCTTTTGCCTCAGGTCTTCTTACCTCCGGCTCTCGGACAATTAGCGATTGGCCAAGTAGTTACTCGGCGCCAACAACATGGGCGGGTACGTGTAGTGGTTCGAGCCAGTGTGGATTTGGATATAATACTGACGATACTGATTTGACCCAGTTCTCTGGGAGTAAGTACGCGGCATTTAGTAGTAGTACTCCTGGTGATATT
>CAZFZO010000021.1:2963-3968 GCA_964523595.1 uncultured Candidatus Saccharibacteria bacterium
GCTCGCGCTGATCAGACGACGATTACCTATCGTGTTTCAGTTCCGACGAGCCAGGCGGCGGGTACGTATACTAATAGCTTAAGTTTCATCTTAACCCAACAATTCTAATATGTACCTTCGAAGATTTTTCTTTTTAACCCTTGCGTTTGTTGCATTTACGCTTCGTTCACCGATTGTTTTTGCTGAAGGGTTGCAGATTTCTGTGAGTAAGGGAATTTTTGCGATTGAGGCGCTACCGGGTGTTGCGTATCAGGATACGATTGGTGTTATTAATACTTCGGCCAGTCAGCCATTGCCAGTCGAAGTGCAGATGTCGATGTGGAATTTGAAATCTGACACCGATGAGCTTGAATTCGTATCTGTTGATGAAGAGTTAAATGCGACAAAGTGGTTTTCGCTTGTTTCTCCGAAAGGAGCGGTGAGCAAACTTTCGGGTACGCGTTTTATTATTCCTGCTGATGGGTATCGGGATTTGCATTTTAGAATCCTGCCGCCGCAATCCGCTCCACTTGGAAGCTATCTTGTCGCGATGCGGTTAAAAGTTGCTGCTCCTGATTATTATTTTGCTGAAGGTGGCACGCGTCTGTATCCAGAAATTGATGTACTCTTTTTTATAAACGTAAAAGATTTAAATCTTTCTGGTTCGAGTCAGCGCTATACGGCGCAGATTTCTTCCTTTGGCGCAAAAGATGATAACGCTATCGGCGTGCTTTCTCTACTCGTTCCAAGGGCGAGTGCTGGGGTTTTTGAAGATGTTGTTAATCAGTATATTGCGACCATTCGCAATACCGGTTTGTATTATTTCAAAATGAAGGGGAGCATCGAGGTGAAGAATATGTTTGGTCGGGTTGTGAAAGTAATAGACCTTCCAAGTAGATATTTAATTCCTAATCGGACTCGTTCAATCGAGATTGGTATTGAGTCAGACAATAATACTCCCCATGGATTCTTTCCAGCTATCGGGCGATTTTTTACCGATCATTTTTACTTTGGTCCGTATACCGC
>CAZFZO010000021.1:3978-13218 GCA_964523595.1 uncultured Candidatus Saccharibacteria bacterium
ACATTGCTCTTGCAGGTTCCGCTTAATTCGATTGATGACACCCCTGACGTAGACTCGTTTATGCGTGAGTCGGTTCGATTTTGGGTTTTCCCGTGGAAGTTACTACTTATTCTCGGTGTTTTGATTTTCGCTGTTCGTTTTTTCTGGAAGCGAGGAGGGGTGTTGCGTATCAAACGTGCGTTCTTGACTCTCATCGGGAAGGCGAAATAGCAATATATATTTGACCATTTCGTGTATTTATTGACTTATCCACAGTTTTGATTTGGCATATGAAATCGAAGTATGTATTTCTGTGATATACTAACTGTAATAAATCGTGTGGATTTATTTTGTCGCTGTTTTCTTAATTATTAATTTAATTCTTTGACTATAACGATTTTGTAGAAATCTGATGGGGGTGAGTGGTAGTGCGACTGTTGCTACTACGCTTATCATCTCGCTGCTTGTTTCAGCAAGCGGTTTTTACTTATTATCCCGTTCGGCGAGTGCGACTGCGCTTACTTCGGTCAAAGACACGCTTTCGACCTCCGCACCGGCTACGGTGGCTAACCACACGATCCAGTTTATTACTCAGCACAACATCACTAACGGCGACACGATTAAGGTGGAGTTTGATACTCTTGGTACGACTGATCAGTTTACGGTTGCTAACTCTTTATTTTTCACCGACATCGACTTAAAGCATAACAACCAAGGTAGCTGTTCTGGTTCGATGGCTAATCAGACCCTGGGTGTAGCTTTTACGACAGTATCGAGTACGTTCACGGTTGCTGTTTCAAGTTCCACTGACGATATTACTTTTACGGCAACCTCGACGGCTGGTACATACATTCCTTCCGGTTCGTGTGTCATTATTACCGTTGGCACAAACTCAACGTATCAATCGACTGGTGTTAACCAGATCACCAACCCGGCAAAAACTGCGGCGGCTGGTGTTGCTGACGTTAATGATGTGAAGATTACGTTTACGGGTACTCCGGCTGCAGACAGTGGATCGGCGCTCGTTGCGACGATTGATCAGGTTACGGTGTCTGTTACTGTAGACTCGAGTCTTTCATTTTCAATCTCGGGTGTAGCCGGCGCGAGCTGCACACAGGGTACAGGTACGCAGGTCACTACTACTTCAACAACGGTGCCGTTTGGCTCTTCTCTTGTTGCTGTCAACACGTTCTATAGAGGTTGTCAGGACTTAGTGGTTAGCACGAACGCTTCGAGTGGATATGCAATTACTGCCGAAGAAAAGACAAGTCTGCTTTCTGGTTCGATTACCTTAGACGATACTCGCTGTGACTTTGCTTCGGCCGAGTGCAGTGAGGTTGTCAGTGCTGCTTCGACAACTGCGTGGGCAACTGCGACTAATAATGGCTTTGGTTATACCTGCAGCGGATCTTCTTGTAACTCTGCTTTCGCAACAGCGACTGAGTACAATCAGTTTTCATGTACTGGCTCAGACGCACAGTGTAATCCAGGTTCGGGAGGTGAGGCTGCACAGACCCCAATTTCTACTTCGACTCCTGTGAGCGCAGATACTTCACGTATTGTCTATCGCTTGTCAGTAAGCGGTACACAGCCAGCTGGTTCGTACAGCAACACCATTACTTATATCGCGACTCCGACCTTCTAACGGTTATGAACAAGCGCCTATCATTTAAAGCTTTCGCGATAGTATCGCTTCTCCTTTTGGGTGCCTTTATGTACGCACCAAAAGCTTCTGCTATTACGATTTCGCCACTTAACTTCGAGCTTAGTGGTAATCCTGGCGACAAGATTTCAAACGTTTTGCGTATTTATAACGATCAAGACGTTCCTATCGGAGTAAGTGTGAGTGCTCAGAACTTTACCGCCTCTGATGAAGAGGGGCGCGTTAAGATCGATCTTGATAACACTCGCGAAAACTCATATTCGTTTGCGAGCTGGATTAAGCTCTCTCCTGAAGAGCTTGTCATCGAACCAAAGTCTTTTAAGGCGATTGAGTTTACTGTTTCTGTTCCACTTAATGCGGAGCCAGGAGGTCACTACGCTTCAATCCTAGCTGCTGTTGGTGCTGCCTCAGAGACTGGCGCGACTGCGATTTCACAGCGTATTGGTGCGCTCCTTCTTTTGAATGTGAGTGGTGAGATTAAAGAGGAAATGTATCTTAAGGAGTTTTCTGTTCCTTCGTACTCTGAGTATGGTCCAGTTACTCTCGTAAGTCGTTTTGAAAATACGGGAAGTGTTCACTTAAAGCCGCGCGGCTTCATTACTATTACGAATATTTTCAATCAAGAAGTTGGTCGCTTTGACTTGCCACAGAGCAACGTTCTTCCAGGTACTATTCGTCGTATTGAGACTTCTTGGGGGCAGAAATATCTTTTTGGGCGTTATCAGGCAAATTTGACTACAGTGTATGGATCTACAAATGATCCAATTACAAGCGTTGTGCAGTTTTGGGTTATTCCTTGGAAGGAGACCGCAGCTGTAGGATTTGCTGGTCTTATCGTGCTCATCTTCTTGATTCGCCGCCGCCGCCGTATTGGTCTCGCGCTCAAGGTGTTGTTTGGTTCTGAGACGCCAAAGCAGCGCTAGGTTTCTCTTCTCATCTTTTATGCAGACTTTTTCAAGGATTAGCCGCGCGTCCGCATATTTTGTTCTGCTTTTTTTACTGCTTCCTCTTATTGGACTAGCGGCTGAAACTCGTGATGTTGGGGTTACGATAACTATTGGCGAACAGGCCACATCTACTTCGTCTGGTGGAGGTGGCGGGGGTGGGGGAGGCACCTTCGGCACGGTTACGTCGGTTGTGTTAAGTGGATACGCTTATCCTGGTGCGATAATTACGTATGTAGATAATGGAGTGGTTATCGGTACTGGCGTTGCTGATAGCAGTGGATTGTTTTTAAAGTCATTTTCTGTTCCTTCGGGACTTTCTCAATTTGGACTTTGGGCGCGCGACACGATGGATTTTATATCTCCGACTACTAACATTGGCATATATTTGCAGCCATATGTTCCTGTCACTATTTCCAATATTGTTATTGGACCGACGATTACCGGGAAGACTAATCTTGCCGTCGGTGAGGATCAAATTTTCTTTGGGAGCGCGTATCCCGGCACTCAACTTAAGCTTTTTAATGTGTTTGCTCCGAGTCAGCCCCCTTACACCACGATGGTAAGCGCTGCTGGGCGTTGGCAGATTCGGATTCCTGCGTCTTCGCTTTTTTCGGGCTCGTATACGTTTCAGGCGATGATCCAGGCTGGACTCGGGGGTGGTGCGGGGTATTCACAGGGGTTTACCTTTCTTGTTGGTAAGAGTGGTGAAATCGTTCCTGGACAGCCTCCTGTTAGTGGCGGAGGAAGACAGTGCTTTGGCTCTGACTTTAATGGTGATGGGCGGGTCAACATTCAAGATTTTTCTATTTTCCTTTTCTATTGGCACAAGGATTATTCACAGAGGCCTCCGGCAAATGCTTGCGTAGATCGCAATGGTGATAGGAAAGTTGATATTAAGGATTTCTCTATCGTTATGCACGATTGGAGTAAGTAATATATACTCATAGTATGAAACGCGCCTTCTTATTTATTTCATTACTTGTTGGGATTTTTGGATTATCAAGTAGTACTCGTGCTGCCTCCTTATTCCTATATCCCCAACACCTTGATTTAGTTGAGGGAGAGAGTGTGAGTGTTGAAATTAGACTTTCGACTGACGGAAAGCAGATGAATGCCGCAGAGATCCATGGTGCGCTTACTGGTGCGGCAGCAAGTATCCGTAGTATTGATGACTCGCAAACGATCATTAAGCTTTTTTTAGATCGTCCATCGACTGCTCGCAATGAGTTCGAGCTTATTGGTGGTATTCCGAATGGATTTACTGGTGATGGTATTTTGGGGCGACTGACAGTCAGAGGTCTTGCGAAGGGCACTGCTTCAATTAACTTCCTTCCTTCTTCTCAGGTGCTTGAAAATGATGGAAATGGGACTGCGCTTTCACTGTCTATGGCGGGTGCGACTATTACTGTTTCTGCTCGTCCGCAGGACTATATCGTCATCACTTCACAGTCTCATCCTGATCAGGATGTTTGGTATCAGCGACGGCCAGTACAGCTACACTGGGATCTTAAGCCAGGAACGAGTTATAGCTATCTCGTGAGTAGAGATATTACGGCTACTCCTGATAATGTTGCTGATAAGCCAGAGGGTGATTTGTTGTGGCTCGGTGATATTAAACTCGGCGATATTCAAGATGGTATTACGTACTTCTCAGTGAAAGAGGTAGGCGGAAGCGTTGTTTCGAGGTATCGACTTATGCAAGATAGTTCGCTTCCAGAGTTTTCTGATGCGACAATTCGACCGGGTATTATCGAGACGGGTGGAAAAGAATTTTTAACTTTCTCTGCTACTGATGCAGTCTCGGGTATTGATCGCTTTGAGGTGCAGGTTGATTCTCGTGAGTTTGAGGTCGCAAAATCTCCGTACATCTTAGGAAGTGGGTATCGTACGATTGTGTTACGGGCGTATGATCGCGCTGGTAATTATACTGAAAAGATTTTTGCCGCAACCCGATTTATTACCATCTCCTGGTTCTCGGTCGTAATCCTTCTGCTTATACTGCTTATCTTGGCGCTCTTATACATCTTGTTCCATTGGCTACAAGATCGTCGCGAGTCGCGCAAGAAACATGTAAAAGTGTAGAAAAAAACATCCCCGACGTTAGCGTGGGGGATGTTTTTTATTTGGACTTACTCTTTTGATTTCTCAAGGCGCTCGACGTAGGTTCCGGTGAGTGTATTTACCTTGATGATGTCGCCTGTATTGACGAACATCGGGACTTGGACGGAAGCTCCAGTTTCGAGAATAGCGGTTTTTGTCGTATTGCTCGCAGAGTTTCCTTTTTCTCCTGGAGGGGTTTCTTTGATTTTAAGGTCAGCTTTGATTGGCCAAACGAGACTGATAACTTGGTCTTTCCACCTAATAGCTGTAACTTCGGTGTTTTGTTTAGTGAATTTACCTCCGATGCCCGCGATGTCTTCCGAGATCGAGAATCGCTTGCTTGGGTCTTTCGCATCACAGAACCAGTAGGCGTCTTTGTTAATGTAGAGGAATTTTACAGTTTGTTTCTCGATTTCAACCTCCTCAAAGTTCTCATTCATATGGAAGTTGCGCTGCAAAATCTTTCCGGTGATCAAGTTTTTAATTTCAGTCTGAGCGACTGGTTTGCGCTGCTGCATACGCAAAAAAGCGAAGCTGATAACTTCGTATGGCTGGCCCTCGTATACAAACAAGGTTCCTTCTTTGAGATCGTTATAAGAAAGCATTGGTTTGCTGCTAATACGTTACTTAGTAATGGAGATATTTTAAGCAAAGTTGGCGAAAATGTCAATTTTGGTTTAAGATAGTGGCGATGAAGGATCTTGCGCAAAAAACCGTATTTGTTGGTATGTCGGGGGGTGTTGATAGCTCGCTGACTGCCGCACTTTTGAAAGAGCAGGGGTACCGTGTTGTCGGGGTGCATTTGCGTTGCTGGAATGTTGATGGGTGCGCCGAACAAGACGCAGAAGACGCACGTCGTGCAGCCGAGGTTTTGGGTATTCCATTTTACGTATTTGATTTTGAGAAGGAGTATAAAGAGCGCGTAGTGCGTTATATGGTTGATGGGTACAAGAAAGGTATTACTCCTAACCCTGATGTGATGTGTAATCAGGAGATTAAGTTTGGGTTGTTTTATCAACGGGCGATTTCGCTTGGCGCAGACTATGTAGCAACCGGGCACTATGTGAAGTTAGTTCGTTCACGGCAAGGGTTGTCCTTATTCGCTGCAAAAGACTCAACAAAAGATCAGTCATATTTTTTGTGGACACTTACCCCTAAGCAGCTTGAGCACTGCCTGTTTCCCTTGGGGGAGCTTATCAAGCGAACGCAGGTTCGGCGGCTTGCGAGAACGTATAAGTTACCCAATGCACTCAAGAAAGATTCGCAAGGAATCTGTTTTCTTGGCGCGGTGAGCTTGCCCGAGTTTTTGGCTGATTTTATTCCAGCGAAAACTGGCAATGTGTTAAATCTTGATGGGGAGGTTATTGGAACGCATAATGGCGCTCAATTTTATACGATTGGGCAGCGACGGGGTCTGGGGGTGGGTGGCAGTGCGACTCCGCTCTACGTGGCTGAAAAAAATATTAAGCGCAACACCTTAGTGCTCGCCCCAGAGTCTGATCAAGCTTTGTATAAGCGTAGCGTTACACTTTCGGATGTTAATAGCATCTCGACAAACGTGAAGTTTAAGTCAGGTACTAAACTTTCTGTGTATGTACGCGTGCGTTATCGCCAGCCGCTCATTAAGGCGACTATAGTTGTCGCTCGAACGATTGAGCTCGTATTTGATAAGCCGCAAAAATTTATCGCTCCAGGTCAATCAGCAGTTATGTATCTTAAGCGTCCACAGGGATTTCAGATGATTGGCGGTGGGATTATTGTTTCGGCGAAATAGTTTATACTTTGAGGTAGCTATGCCTACGCATCAAAAGGCGTTTTGGGCGATGACTTTTTTCTTAATTGGCGTTTTAGCGGCCAGCAGTGTTTTTCATTGGCGTCATTGGTTGATTGTGCTTTTTGGTATTTGGTTGCTTTTGGTTGGAGTGCTACTTCTTATCCAGCGATTTTGGTTAGCACTTTTGTCGATTGGATTTTTGGTTGGATTTATATATTACGGCTGGCATGACGCACTGACTCCTCGACTTGATGTCGGGGCGCTTTCACAGCAGCCCATTGCCGTGATGGTTATTCGTTCTTCTGTTAACTTTGATCAGCAAGTGCTTATTGCTCAGTTGGTTGATTTTAATGATGCGCGCGTTCAGATTGCTGCGCCTATGTATCCGGAGTATGAGTACGGCGATCAGCTTCGTCTTAGAGGTACGTTTATTGAGCCACCCGAGAGCGGGTATTATCGCAAAGAGGGTATTGCGGCTGTTGTGCGCTTACCGCGGCTTGAACTTACTGGGCGAAATGAGGGTAATCCGGTTTTACGCGTTCTTTTTGAATTTAGAAAGAGTGTTTTGGGTGCACTTACGAACTCGCTAAATCCTGATCAAGCTGCATTTTTGGGAGGGCTTATTTTGGGGCGCAGCGTTGGTTTTTCGCAGGAGTTACGTGATGAGTTTAAGGCGACTGGTACAACTCACTTAGTCGCACTTTCGGGCTATAACGTTAGCATTATTGTACTTGCGGTTGCTGGGTTGTTTGGGTTTTGGTTTTCTCGACGTGTTATTTTTGGTATTAGTGCGCTGACTATTGTTGCTTTTGTGCTTATGACTGGCGCTGAGGCTTCGGTGGTTCGAGCGGCGATAATGGGTGTTATTTTGCTCGTCTCAGAACGTGCTGGGCGGCCATTTTTGATGCGCAATGCTATTACTTTAGCAGCGACGGTGATGGTAGTGCTTAATCCGCACGTGCTTCTATTTGACGTTGGGTTCCAGCTCTCTTTCTTCGCATTTTTAGGAATTGTCTATTTGCAACCAGCGATTATTTCATTTTTCCATCTCTCTCTTGAGCCGGGGGTATTCGGTTGGCGAAAAAATTTAATTACCACCACCGCAGCGCAGCTTATGGTGTTGCCACTACTCCTATATTACTTTGGTTTTTTCTCGCCCATTTCGTTTGTCACTAATTTACTTATCATCGGATTCATTCCTTATACGATGTTGTTTGGTCCGCTTATTTATTTAGGGCATCTTGTCTCACCACTACTTGGGATTTTTATTTCATTGCCTGCGCGAGTGCTTCTTGGATATGAGCTTGGCGTGATCCACTTCTTTTCAAAGCTTTCATTTGGCATTTCTCTCGCAGGTATTCCGATTTTTGCTGTGTGTAGCTACTACGTGTTTATCATCTGGTTTATATACGCTGCTTGGCGCAGGCGAGCGACAAGAAGTGTATAATACGTATATGGACATACTTTCGCATGGACTTTGGGGGAGCGCTGCTTTTTTTAAAAAACCTCGTAAACAGTACTGGTTAGCTTTCTTTTTTGGGGTATTTCCTGATTTAGTGGCGTTTGGCCCATTGTTTCTTTGGCACGCACTAACCAAGGGGCCATTTACTCGCCCGGATTTTGCTACTTTCGAACCTCCTCGACCCGACTTGCTCCCGGGGTATGTTTGGCAGATGTATCAGTTTTCGCACAGTTTATTTATTTTTGCATTTATCTTTGGGCTCGTTTGGTATTTTCGTAAGCGCCCATTTCTTCCTTTGGTGGCGTGGGGGCTTCATATTTTGATGGATATTCCAACGCACACAACTGGGTTTTTCCCAACTCCATTTTTATATCCATTTGCTGATGTGTATGTAAACGGTATGCCGTGGTCAACACCGTGGTTTTTTGTTTTGAACTGGTCAATACTTTTGATTTTGTATATCTCTATGGCGGTTAAGCATCGACGGCGAAGGTTAGTATGAGGCGCACACTATTTTATCTTTTCGCGCTTTTAGTTGGGATTGATTTGTGTGTGTGGGGTTTGGTTTTGACGCATCGGTCGTTGGCGCAAGAGGCGCTATATTTTTTTGATGTAGGTCAGGGGGATAGCGAGATGATCACGCTTAGTACTGGCGAGCACATTGTTATTGATGGCGGACCGACGAGCGCGATTTTGAAAAACTTAGATCGCGTGCTCGCGCCTACTGATCGTCGAATTGATTTAATCGTGATGACGCATCCGCAACTTGATCATTTCGCTGGGCTGATTGATGTTGTTCGGACGTATGACGTTGGTGCGTTTATTGGGAGTGGGCGTAGGGCGGATATTGGTGCGTATCAAACGCTGCATCAGGAGCTTATTAAGCACAACGTTCCGTATGTTCAGGTACGTGAGGGAGATGAGATTCGGGTTGGTGATTCGGTACTTTCGATTTTATCTCCTAATATGAGTGAGTCGCTTAGCGGTGAGCTCAATGATAGTTCGGTAGTGGTTTTATTAAAAACCCCGCAGCTTAGTGCTTTATATACGGGTGATATCGGTGAGAATGCCGAGCAGCGGCTGGTTGCGGATTATGATTTGAAGGCGGACGTACTCAAGGTGCCGCATCACGGTTCGCGCTTTCCATCGAGTAATGTATTTGTGAAAGAGGTTGATCCGAAGATCGCAGTTATTGAGGTGGGGGCGAGGAGTACGTACGGACATCCTGCTCAGGCGGCACTTAGTAGGTTGGCGAGCGTGGCAGATCAGAGTTTACGTACAGATATGCAGGGGATCTTGAAAGTCGTATCTACGG
>CAZFZO010000022.1:0-1796 GCA_964523595.1 uncultured Candidatus Saccharibacteria bacterium
GGCCAGGTGTAGCCTTTGATGTAGTTGCGTGCTGCCGTTAGTACGGCGAGGCCGCGTGGCGATTCATTGACGAGTACGAAGATGCTAATGCTAAACGAGATAGCCAGGATGATGCCCGGGATAACCAGGGCGACTAATCCGCCAGTTACGACTAGACTCGTCAGAAATACGAGCCACCAATACGAGGCGATGATTTTTGCTGCTTGATTAAAGGCGCCCTTGAGCGTGGTTTGTGGATTTGAGGCGACGATAATCGTTGAGAGTTGAGTAAGAGACTGAATGATCAGCTGGATGATAAATAAAATGATAACGATTGATATTCCGCCAATCGCGGCAAAGCCACGGGTAAATAATCCCATGAGCATAGCGATCACGATAACAGAGACTACCGGTACGATAGTGATGAGCGTGAAGGTTGTGAAGCTTGTTTTGTAGCGCGCCCAGGCTGCGGCGAAGAGCTTAAAGAAGCTTGGTAATTTATATACAGGCTGTGACGGTACAGGAACGACTGGGGTAGTAGTTTCCATATATTTTTATTAATTTATAAACCTTTGAGCGGATAGCGGGAATCGGACCCGCGGCTTCACCATGGCAAGGTGACGTATTACCACTATACGATATCCGCAATGCTTATTATTGTACTGAGAAATATCGTTTCTGCAAGTAGATGTTGTCACCTGCCATGGGGACCATGGCAAGGTCTGCCCCTGTTTACATAATAGCTCTCGGAGCGTTGTTTGACTAAAATGCGTCAGATCGCGGAGCGCTACGCCGAGGATATCGGCAATATATGAGGCGTGAGCGACAATGAGCTGGCGCATTTTTAGCAACAACCTTTCAGGATGCGCTTTTTTTATTTGATAGCTGCGTTGCTTCTCAAAAATGTAGCCAATAGGTACATTTTATCGGCGCGCCTTGCTCTGAAATAAAAAAAGAGCATCGCTCCAGAGATTCTTATGTAAACAGGGGCTCGGTATTACCACTATACGATATCCGCAATGCGAGCGGAGCTGGTCCGCAGGGCATTTAGCTAAGCTTCACTATTATTAACAATTTTCGAAAAACAATCAACTAGTTAGCAGGTGGGGGTGTGGTTGGGCCGTTAGTCGTTGGGGCGGATGTTGGTCCATTCGCACTTGGCTCGGGGGTTGGGCCATTAAAGTCTGCTGGCGTGACTGGCTGCGGAGCTGGTGTTTGATAGTTTAGGAAGTAGCTTCCAACCAGCATAAAGATAACCATAATAACCAAGATGACTTTAAGGACGTGTTTTATTTTCGTGTTCATAGTGTTTCTAGTATACGAAATTGGCAGCAGGGTAGGCAACTGGTAAAACAAAACCTCCGCGCAGGGCGGAGGTTTTGTACCTACGAGAACGTTATTTGACAGCGTCCTTGAGGAGTTTACCAGCGGTAAACTTTGGCTTGGTCATCGCCGGGATCTGGATCTTCTCACCAGTCTTTGGGTTAATACCCATGCGAGCAGCGCGCTTTACGGTCTTGAAAGCTCCAAAACCAGTAATCGCAACCTCTTCGCCGCGGGAGAGAGCCTTCGTAATGGTCTCAAAGAACCAGTCTACAATCTCCTGTGCCTGCTTTTTCGTTGGCAGGTTAGCACCCTTGGCGAGCGCTTCGACTAAATCATCTTTTTTCATAAATTTGTTCAATAAAAATTATTTTTTTATTCGACCTAACTACGAGCATAGTATACATCAGCGAGGTTTTAAGCGCCAAAAGTGAGGTTGGGGATAGATTTTATAAAATAATCGCGACTTGTTTTTGGCAAGTCGCGATTATTTC
>CAZFZO010000022.1:1806-12697 GCA_964523595.1 uncultured Candidatus Saccharibacteria bacterium
ACTTTGATTTCGCCAGGATACTTCATATCAGTCTGTACCTTAGTGGCGATATTTTTTGCCATCTGGAGTGCGGCAAAGTCATCGATTTTCTCTGGAACAACGAAGACGCGGATCTCACGGCCAGCTGAAAGGGCGTACGCCTGCTTCACCCCATCAAACTTATTCGCGATCTCTTCGAGCTCTTTCAAGCGCTTGATGTACTGTTCAACCGTGTCGCGGCGAGCGCCTGGACGGGCAGCAGAGAGGATGTCAGCTGCAGTAACGATGTACGACTCTGGGGTCGCGAATGGGTAGTCTTCGTGGTGAGACTTCATCGCATCGATGGTCGCTTGGTCGATACCGTATTTTACGAGGATCTTCATGCCGAGCTCGACGTGCGTACCTTCTACTTCGTGACTAATCGCTTTACCGATATCGTGGACGAGTGCGCCACGCTTGGCGATTTCAACGTTAGCTCCGACATCGCGCGCGATCATACCAGCGATGTGCGCCATTTCGATTGAGTGGAGTAAGACGTTTTGTCCGTAGCTTGTTCTAAAGTGGAGGCGGCCAAGGAGTTGAAGGATTTCTTTTGGTAGACCAATCACACCGACTTCGATAGCTGCTTGCTCACCAATGTCTTGCATACGCTTGATGAGCTGTTGTTTACACTCTTCAACGGTGTCTTCGATACGAGCTGGTTGGATACGTCCATCTTTAAGCAAGCGCTCGAGTGTCATCTTGGCGATTTCGCGACGAAGTGGGTCAAACGAGGAGAGGATGATGCTTTCTGGTGCTTCATCAATAATGATCTCAACGCCAGTGGCGCGCTCGAGTGCTTTGATGTTGCGACCTTCGCGACCGATGATCTTACCCTTGAGCTCTTCGTTTGGAAGCTGGAAGACGCTCGTGGTGACGTCGGCGACGTGGCTACGGGCGTAGCGCATCAGCGCGGTAGTGATAATTTCTGAAGCTTTCTTTTCAACCTCTTCTTTACGGTCTTGCTCGAGCTTCTGTACAGTGAGCGTCAGGTCGTTTTTGTACTTATCCTCGACTTCTTTGAAGAGCTTTGCCTTTGCGTCGTCAGCTTTCATTCCCGCTACTCGTTCGAGCTCGACAACTGCTTGGCTTTTTACTTTTTCGACTTCCTGTTTAGTAGCGTCAACACGGCGAAGTTCATCGCTTAACTTAGTCTCGCGGTTAGTAAGGTTAGTAAGCTGGCTTTCGAGGGTTTCTTCGCGGCGGAGGAGGCGCTCTTCTACTTTATCGAGCTTTTCCTTGCGCTCTTTCTCTTCTTTCTTGCCCTCATCGACAATAGAAGCTGCTTTGGCTTGAGCTTCTTTTACGATAGCCTGCGCCTTTGCTTCGGCTTCGGCTGCTTGCTGTTTAATTTGCTGCTCTACTGAGTTCGCTTTCTTACTAGCGAGTGTCTGCCGGACAAAGTAGCCGGCGGCGATCCCTATGGCAAAAAGCCCGAGGGATATTGGGCTGAATAGATTCATTGAGTTGAATGTCCGCTAAATTCTTCAAAACTACGAACATATATGAATTTTTTAGTGAACAGTTGGTTAATTTCTTACTTAGTCAGTATAGGCTAATCGGTAGTCGGTTGCAACATTTTTTGCTCATTTGGGGTAGGGGGTGAGCTATACTTAATAGTATGAAGCGAACGTGTGTTTTATTAGTGCTTGATGGGTGGGGAGTTGGACGTAATGATTTTTCTAACCCGATTCAAGTAGCTCAACCTAAGACGATTGATTTTATTAAGCATCACTATCCGATCGGTGCGCTACAAGCGTCGGGTATTTCGGTTGGACTTCCGTGGAATGAGGAGGGAAATAGTGAGGTGGGGCACTTAACTATTGGTGCCGGCAAGGTTATTTATCAGCACTACCCGCGTATTACGCTTGCGATTCAAAATGGAGATTTTTTTAAGAATCCAGTTTTTTTAAATGCGTTTGAGCATGTACAGAAAAATAACTCGGCGCTGAATATTATCGGTTTACTGACCGAGGGGAATATCCACGCTTCATTTGAGCACCTTGAGGCGCTTTTGCAGTGCGCAAAAGATCGCGGAGTAAGTCAGGTGAATTTACATATGTTTTTAGATGGTAAAGATAGTCGTCCGCGCTCGGCGCTGAATCAGGTAGCAAAACTGCAAGGAGTGCTCGACCAGATCGGTATTGGTAAAATTGCGAGTTTGTCAGGTAGATACTACGGACTTGATCGTGATGGTCATTGGGATCGAACGGCGGCGGCCTACCGGGTAATAACTGAGACTGAGCCGGTGAGTAGTGAAAAACTTGAGACTGTATTAGCCCGTACTTACGAGAGTGGTAATAATGACGACTATACTGATCCGATCATTGTCGGCCCCGAGGCGCATCCGGTACGAGAAAATGACGCGGTTATTTTTACTGATTTTCGCGAGGATAGTATTCGGCAGATCGCGAGTGCGTTTATTTTGCCAGATTTCAACTCGTTTCCTACGAAGCAGTTTAAAAATGTGTTTGTCGCAACGCTAACTGATTATTCGAAGCAGTTTAAGGTACCTGTTGCGTTTCCTAACGAGGACATTAACGCGCCACTTGGTAAGGTGCTTTCTGATGCGGGGAAGGTGCAGATGCTTGTTGCTGAAACAGAAAAGTATGCGCATGTTACGTATTTCTTCAATGGATATCGTGATGAGCCATTTCCAAATCAATTTCGCGTACTCGTGCCAAGTCGAAATGTGACGCATCACGACGAGCATCCCGAGATGATGGCGGAAGAGATTGGAAATCGTGTTGTTGAAGCGGTTGAGGATAAGGGGTTCAACTTTATCATCGCCAATTTTGCTAATGCGGATATGATTGCGCATACGGGTAACTATGACGCGGCAGTGGTAGCGATTAATACGATTGATGCACAAGTTGAGCGTATCTATAAGGCGTGTAAGGCGAATGATGCGGCTCTGATTATCACTGCTGATCACGGACACGTAGAAAAAATGAAAGACCCGTATACGGGTATGATTGAGACGCGGCACGATGCGAATATGGTGCCGGTGTATGTCGTGATGAGCGAGTTCTATCGAACTAAGTCGGAGGCGGAGGTTGCGCAGGGTGAGCGTGAGGTAGTTGGTATTCTTTCAGATGTTGCTCCGACGGTGCTGGAGATTTTAGGTGTGAGCCAGCCAGCGGAGATGAAAGGGAAGAGTTTGTTACGTTATCTTACATAATCTATGCAATCAATTGGATTAAAAAGCACGGATATCGTTCGTCACCTCGTGTATGTCACGATCGGTATTATTTTGGCTATCTGGGTGGTGAATACGGGAA
This sequence comes from uncultured Candidatus Saccharibacteria bacterium, assembly GCA_964523595.1. Taxonomy (GTDB): domain Bacteria; phylum Patescibacteriota; class Minisyncoccia; order UBA6257; family 1-14-0-10-44-23; genus CAYMXN01. The sequence continues at coordinate 5,106 of CAZFZO010000022.1, forward strand.
TCCTAGAGTTGTTTTTGCGTGGGAGCTCTTCGAGTTTTTTGATCGCTACGTTTTTTGCTGGGTTCTTTTTTACTTCACTAGTCACAGTCGCTCCGGCGAGTGTTGTGCTGTTTGAGATCGCGCAAACTGGTGCACCGATTTTACCATTTGCGATTGTCGGTGCTCTTGGTGCGATGATCGGAGATTTTTTACTATTCCGGTTTATCAAGGGCAATTTAGGTGATGATATTGTTGCTTACTTTCGGTCGCACTCGGGTAATCTTGTTCATAAGGTTTTGAAAATGAAGATCGTTTCTCTTTGTATGATCGTGTTGGGTGCGGTGGTTATTGCTTCGCCACTGCCTGATGAGATTGGGCTCGCGATGATGGGTATTGGGGAGATTAAGACCCCGCGCTTGCTCCTTATCTCATTTGTCTTTAACGCCCTTGGTATCTTTGTTATTGGCCTAGCGGCGCGGGGAGCGGGGGTCTAGCGTTGTGGATAATTAGGTAAGCGGAGTTGTGTGTTCTGTGCTATACTGTATCTCATAAAGAAGGCGCTGTGAGGGCGCCTTTTTTTATTGCTCGCGAAGCTATTTTTGGGTACCGACGTATTTTTTCTGGTGAAAAAATCGTCTTAGCTCTCGCGCCGTCGCGCTCCGAGATATACCTAAAAATAGTTTCGTGAGCAGTGCTTGGCAGTTGCCTAGAGGGGAAGGAGGGGGAGAGGATTTGATTGAGGCAGAGACTTAGTTGGAGTATACTGACCGTAATGACATCTTTATATTTTGCTATTCTGTTAGCTGTTTTTATTGGCGGGTTTGTTGCCGTTTTGTTGATGATGCGTAAAAATGCGCAGCCAAAAGATGATATGCAGGGGTTAATGCTCTTGCAGCAGCAGCTCCAAAAGCTGACTGACACGGTAGACTCGAAGATGGGTGAGAGTCAGAAAGAGATGCGCGAGTCGGTGCAAAGTCAATTTAGTGAGTCTAAAAAGCTTTTAAGTGAGATCAGCGAGAAGATGAAAAACTCGCTTTTAGATGTGACGAAAGAGCAGACGAAGACGAATGAGGCGACGCGTCAGTTTATGACGATCGCGGAACAGTTGGCGAACCTTGAGAAGGTGTTAAAGCATCAAAAGCAGCGCGGCAACCTTGGCGAGGCTTCGCTCGAACTTATTTTGGGTAATATCTTGCCTCCAGGTGCGTACAAGATGCAGCACCGATTTAAAAACAATGACGCGGTAGATGCGGTGATTGTTACGAAAGAGGGTATTATCCCCGTAGATGCGAAGTTTAGTTTAGACAACTACAACCGCGTAACGATGGCGATTGATGAGAAGCAGCGCGAAGAGCTTGAAAAAGATTTTAAAAATGACTTGAAGAAGCGTATTGATGAGACTTCGAAATATATTCGTACGGATGAAGGGACGCTCCCATTTGCGTTTATGTTTATCCCAGCCGAAGGTATTTACTACGACCTACTTATTAACGAAGTTGGCTCGGTAAAGGTGAATACGCGCAATTTGATCGATTACGCGTACAACGAGAAAAAGGTAATTATCGTCTCGCCGACGACGTTTGCCGCTTATTTGCAGTCGGTTTTGTACGGGTTTAAGGCGTTTAAGATTGAGGAGCGCGCTAAGGAGATCACGAAGTGGGTTGAGGACTTAGGACGTCACTTGCTCGCGTATGAGCAGTATGTTGAGAAGCTTGGTAATGCACTTTCGACAACCGTAAATCATTTTAATACGGCGAGTAAGGAGCTGAAGAAGGTGGATAAAGATGTGGCGCGCGTTACGGGTCAGGGTATTGGAATCGAGGCGACTCAACTGGAAAAACCACGCTTGGAGGAGTAGGGTAGCTTTATGGAGCCGGTATCTCAAGTTCAGCAGCAGATTATCTATGACCAAAAATGGGAGCTTTTGCGTAAGCGAGCTTGGCTCTTTCGCTACATTCCGTTTATTGATTTTGTGTTAGGCTCGGGTTCGATGGCGATTGGTAACGTCGATAGGGAGAGTGACCTAGATGTACTGATCGCAGTTAAACAGGGGAGAATTTTTACGACTCGTTTTGCCACCGCGGTGATTTTTGGTTTATTTGGGTGGCGACGGAAAAAGAGCGATACCCACGACCGCGCGGCCAACAAAGTTTGTTTGAATCATTTTATCACTCCGCGGGCGTATAAGTTTTCGCTTCTGCCAAACGTGTATTGGCGACTAATGTATGAGCGGATGGTTCCGCTTTATGGAAAGAATTCCGTGATGCAGGGATTTTTTGATGTAAACCGCAGTTGGATAGGTAAGCGTGTTGAGGTTGGGCAGGATTTGCGACACCAATATCAATCTCGAGCGTGGCTGGCAAGTTTTTTTCAGTGGGTGCTTAGTGGGCGACTTGGTGATGCGGTAGAGCGATTTTTAAAACGATTACAAACAAGGCGTATCGCATCTGGGAGAAAAGAGGCTCAAGGAGAGAAACATGTGATTCGAATTTCGGGGGTAGGTGAGCGGGCGCGTATTGAGCTTAGTCCACTGATTCGTGTGAGTGACGACGAGCTCGAGTTTCATCCTGACCCAGCGGTGATTGAGATTGAGTAGCGTTGACTTTAATAGCCTCTTTCTTTATAACAAGGATAACCGTGTCCGTAGTGGCGCGGTGACTAAAGGTCCTTCGGGGCCGGAAACACGAGGCGTTGTGAAGATCAGTATCGCTACGATGACCGAACATCAGGCAAATACGGCCTTACATCCGGTTGAGGCGGTTACGGCGAAGCGTATTCGGACTTGGACCGAGGTCTGCTTGTATGTTCGTGAGCAGCTTGGTTTCGACGGTGAGACGGCCCTGCCTCTCATCGGGAAGGCGATGAGGGTGGTCTTTTACTCTCGCAGCCATCGAAAGTCTGCAGCGTGCTTCTTCTTCCATTGGCGACCGATCGAGTGGTTTGCTCCGGGCGAGATCACCGTGGAAGTTCTTTTCGAGGATGGTCACTGGCCGCTGTATGACCCTCCCGAGACTTACGGTGATAGAATCCTGACGGAGATCAAGGAGAGCGTTAGTTCTGCGCTGAAGAGGCTTCGGGGTGGATGTCAGAACTTCGAGATGCTTCTTGGCTTTTCTCCGATCCTGAAGGATCTCGCGAAGAGCGATTAGATTCAGCCGCCCACTCATACCTGCGAAGGTGTGGTGGGCGATTTTTTAACTCTGTACTTACTAGCCATGAGTTCATTTTGCGACAGGTGTATAATGAGGTAATGACCGAAGTTGAGAAGCTGCTAACCGAGTACTTAGATTATTTAGAGATTGAGAAAAATCGTTCGCCGAAAACACGGCGGAATTATGAGCACTATTTGAGTGTGTTTTTTAAACAGGCGGGGATTAAGTCGTACAAAGATATTACCGCCGAGAGCGTGCGAGCGTTTCGTATTTACTTAGCGCGTCAGCGAGTGGCGCGGGGCGAGCGACCTTCCGATGGTCAGGGCGAGCTGATGAAAAAGGTGAGTCAGAATTATTACGTTATTGCGATTCGTAACTTTCTGAAGTTTTTAATTAAACGTGACTATCAGGTTTTGGCTCCAGATAAGATCGAGCTACCGAAACTTCCAACGCGTCAGATTGAGATTATTGAGTACAACGACTTAGAGCGATTATTAAAAGCGCCGGAGGGGAGTGATTTGCGTAGTTTGCGTGATCGGGCGATTTTAGAGATGTTGTTTTCTACCGGGCTACGTATTTCGGAGCTTTGTGGACTGAGTCGGTATATCGACTTAACGCGTGACGAGCTGACGGTACGTGGTAAGGGAGAGAAGTTGCGTGTCGTGTTTTTGTCAGACACGTGCAAGAGCGCACTTAAGGCGTACTTAGCTAAGCGTACCGACGCGCTCGAGTGGTTGTTTGTGAGTGTTTCTAAGATGCCAAAAGGGAGCACAAAGCCGCCGAAGGTGATTGGGAAGATTACGACGCGCGCGGTGCAGCGTTTGGTTAATTTTTACGCGCGTAAGGCGGGTATCACTCGGCACTTAACGCCACACGGACTCCGTCACTTATTTGCGACTGATTTGTTGATTAACGGTGCGGATATCCGTAGCGTGCAAGAGATGCTTGGGCATAGCAATATCGCGACTACCCAAATTTATACGCACTTAACAAACAAGCAGCTCAAAGATATTCATAAAAATTTCCACGGGAAAAGGAGGGATTAATCTATGAAAAAAACACGAACAGAGGGGGATATAGCGGTTTGGAGTAACTATCTTTTTTTAATTCCGCTTGGCATCGCGCTTTATTTTGGTGTGTATGCGCACGCACTCATTTTGGCTGCGGCGACGTGTACGTCTTTGGTTTATCACTTTAATCGCGAGCGGCATTATAGCTTACTTGATCATGTCACTGCGATTTCGTTGATGTTTGCGAACTTAGTTATTTGTTTGCTCGGCGGGCTAACTACTTTTTCATTAGTAATTTTAGGAGTATTGAGTGCGTACGCATTTTACGTACGTTGGAAAGGCGATCGAGGACTGTATGCGCTTAATCACGGCCTTTGGCATATCACTTCGGTGGCGATTACGATTGTTTCGCTCGGGATTTATTTATTATAAAAAATCCCGCCAACTTTGAGGGTATGGCGGGTGGGGGATCACGATACGCTTACTAGCGTGGCGAGTGTTTCTCGGAGTCTGGTTTCGATGAGATCGACAGAAGGGGTAAACCATGGGCGCGTCAAAATCTCTTGAATTGAACGCACTGGACGTTCTTTGTAGAGTTCGCGAGCAACGATGCCATCGACTAGGATTGGTGCGATTACTCCGTCGGGTTGGCTAAGTGAGCCGACGGGATAGACGTCGATGACGTCCCGGCCAATCGTCTGTAGCCATGAGTGGCAAAATGAACCGTTGTAGTAGCCATCGACTACTTCTAGCTCAGGGAAAAGACGGGCGACTGCACGAGCAAGGCTATGGCAGTGAACTACTGCCATCTCATCGTCCGTTAGCACTCCGACAATTTGGATGTCGGGTGTTGCGATGAGGAGTCGGTGGATTTTCCGAAAGACTTTGATACTCGTCGGCTTGATAACGTCTGCTGCGTGAGCGCGCATAGAGTTTTCTCCGCATTGGGAACTTCCCGTACGTTAGCGGGTTTTAGATATCGCTGTCAATTTGTGCTGAGGGTGGGACTTGAACCCACATGCCTTGCGGCGCTAGCTCCTAAAGCTAGTGCGTCTGCCAGTTTCGCCACCTCAGCAAATACCGAAATAACCTAGATAGTATGCCTATTATAAGCCATTTCGGCTATGTTGACAAATGCTATATTTTGTGCTATACTATATCCAGTCAGTAGTTCATTAAAAAACGTCTGTTTTTGCACGAAATAGAGCCTTTGCGGCTCACGAGGTATTTGTCAGTTTTGATTTGTATGTAATGCGTCAGGTGTCCATACTCGTGTGCCTCAATATCTCTGTTTCGTGCGTTACGAAGCAGACCAGACCTAGCCCGTGCTGGGCGATACCAATTCGGTAGTCTGGCACAGGCAGTAGTTTTTAATTTCCAAGAAGGAGATCGTATGCTCGCTTTCCAGTTTTTCGGTTTCGAGATTCCGGCGGTCGCGGTTGCCGCGCTCGTCGGGCTCGTGCTCCTGGTTCGTGTCCTCAAGCTCGCGTTCGGCGGGCGGGGTGGTTCGGTGCTTGCTCATAAGCGTATCGCTACGAAGAGTGGCGCGCGTGAGTGGGGCTTCGTCATCGCCTCCGTCGCCCTCGGCGCTTGGGCGATTTGGTTGGCCAATGGTGGCCTTGGGGTGCGAGTCGGCGCTGCTCTGGTTGGCATGATCGTGTTCTACATGGTCGGTCGTCGACCGACGCAGTGCAACCAGCTCTTGGTTACCTGGACGGTGTTTACGATCGGAGCAATCGCGTTCATCGTGATTGGCTCCGTGGCGTTTTTCAGTTCGTATCGCGAGGTGATTCGCGGCGGGCTGAGCATCGTCTATCTCCTCGTCCTGTCGTTCGTCTTCCGGGCGGCGATTCGTGGGTTGATCGTTTCTCCGAAGCATTTCGGTCAGCATTTGCGCAACGGCGCGGTGACTGGCTGGCTGCTTCTCAAGAGCGGTCCGTACTTCGGCCTCGCGTTCATGGACAGCCACGCCGACATCGGCGAGGAGCTGGGGTTCGAGGACGAGACGATTCAGGTGGAGATCGGCGGGAAGATTCCCGTCGACGTGCCGGTGTTCGCGAACTTCAAGGCGGACTCGAACAATTTCACGGATGAGGGTGAGGTTCGATTCTGGATGCTTGGTTTCGATCGCGTGCGTGAGTCGATCATGAACGCACTGCGGCCGTTCGTTCGGCGTATGGCGGTGATCGCTCAGTCGGTGGAGGAGTTCAACTCCAACACTGATCCGATCAGTCTCGCGATCCGGTTCAAGTTCGAGACGGACGTGGTTCCGCACGAGGACGAGGCGATCGCGCGTGAAGTTGGTTGGACGGGAGCTGTTCCCGTGCCCGACGATAAGCTCTTCTCCTTTTACAAGAGCCCGAAGCTTCGGGCGGTGTTTGCCCGCGAGGTCGTGGGTGACTCCGAGACGGAGAAGAACTTCGGCATCAAGTTTGGAGCGTCGGGTGTCGGCATCAAGGACGTCGTGACGACGGAGGAGATGCGGAAGGCACTGGAAGCTTCGGCGATCGCGGTGAAGCGCGCCGAGGCAGCTGGGAAGCTGAAGGACATCGATCCGGTTTTGCTCGAGCTGCAGATGCTCGGGGATGGCGTGAAGGGTATCAGCCGTAACCGGGTCATCATCGATGGTGGTTCGCCGCTCGAACGGGCGGCTGCGATCGTCGGTGGCTTGCCTGGATTGACTGGCGAAGGTAAGGAGAAGAAGTAGTCATGGCACACGATGAAGCTGTTCACGATGCGCACCCCGAACTCAAGGGGAGCGAGATCGCGAAGGCGGAGAGTCTGTGCCCGCGCAAGTACTTGTACTTCGCGGGTGGTCTGATCGCCCTTATGGGAGCGATTGCCGGAGTTCGGTATTTCGCTTCACGCTCCTCGGCGACTTCGGTCGCCGAGGGCGAGCGCGTAGAGCAGGCGCGGGAGTCGGAGAAGTTCTTCATTTCGACCGCCGACCCCATCGAGCTTCGGCTCGCGGGGAAGGTGGAAGATACGATCGAGCTTTCGTATGGCGAGTGGAGCCGCAAGGTCTCCATCGCCGAGGCGAACGCTCACTTCTACTTCCAGACCGTACCCCGAGAGATCGGGGTGGCGATCTGGGTCGACGGCGAGTCGACTCCGCGCATCTACGGTTCGAAGGATGTGATTCGGTTGCCGGAACGCCCTGTTCGAGGGTACCGGTTCAAGCTCGTAAGTAGTTCGGACAAGGGGAGTCTGCGCGTCTGGATCAAACCGGACAAGTAGCTCCTACGCCCCCAACGCAACGACATCGTCGTGCGTTGGGGGCTCTTTTATTTCCTTTTCCGAAGGGAAAATGACTCTGAGGTAGCAACCGAAGAGTTTTTTAAGGGGAGTAAAGCTAAAAGGAGCGAAGTTTGATCATAGTGGGGTACTTGATTTTTATTAATATTAGTGTTATAATATATCTAGTTCTGAACATTGTATTTGGAGGTACTTC
>CAZFZO010000023.1:0-1675 GCA_964523595.1 uncultured Candidatus Saccharibacteria bacterium
GCATCGTCACTTTGATGTGATCCACAGAAACCTCTCTTTCTCTATTTTTGATAGTGGGAACTGCTTTACTTTCTATACCAAAAACTCCTCGTCGTCAATTATTGAGGGAGAAGTGCGGCTTTGGTAAATACGTTGCTCGGGTTCCAAACCATCCAACCGGTAATCGCGTCGCTGCATGGAGCGGTGCGTGGCGTCGAAGATGGAGCCGGTGCGCAGCCCGCATCATAAATCGCGTTAATTTGCGCACGCACCATCTCCGGCGTGTAAGTCGCTCCTAAGTTAAAATCTTGAATCCACGGCCTAAAAGTCGTCTTGGCGAGCGAACTATAGTCGACTGGCTTCAGTGGTGTTGGCGTTGAGGACGGCGAACTTGAAGCGATCGCCGCGGTCGAACTCGCCTGAGCAGCTGCGAGCTTATCATTGTGAGCTTTCAAACGCGCTATCGCACTATCCATCGCAAACTTCATCACCTCGTACGGGTGATTGGCTGGGTTAGTAAAGTTGCGATATCCCGATGCGTAGTGGCTCGGATACGTCATTGGCGCGATAACATTAAACGCACCCATCGCGTCTTCGAGGTGCTGTCCGATACCCATATCCCCTGTATCCTCAGTAACTAATCCAAACAAATCACCCGATACTTGCGCGTCAGGAAGTTGCTGGTGTACATACTCAAAAAACTTTTTGACCGTGTTGTGCTTGAGCGTAGTCTCGTCAAAAAATGGATACTTAATATCTTTTAGATTTCCATCAGATGCGAAACGAATGTAGTCAAAGTTAACCTCATCAAATCCGCGGGCAAGTGCGTCTTTGGCGATCGCGATATTGTAATCCCAGACCTCTTTACTCGCTGTGTCTAACCAAGCAACTTTTTTATAATCACGCCAAACCTCCCCCGTCGAACTGCTATGGAGTGCTAAATCTGGTCGTGCCTGTACTAATTTCTGATCTTGAAAAACAGCAACTCGCCCAATCACATACACACCCGCGTCATGAAACTGTTTGATAAGTGCGTTTATTTTTGGAATCTTTCTTTCCCAAGCATCATACTCATTTACTTTCGGGATATCCGTTTTGTAGGCAACGTTTCCCGTATAGTCTTTAATATCAATAACAATCGCGTTGACTTCGGTTGTATTTAGGATGTCGAGAAGATAGTTTACCTTTTTCGCGCTTCCTGCTGAGTACCCAGTCGCATATATCGCCTTAACTATTGCTGGCGGATTAGCGAGTTGTGGCTGTGGCTCGATATCTGCATTTGGATCGATGAGCTTATGGATAATCGCTGGTGTTGAAGTTGGAATAACTGAGTCGATCACTACGTGATACACATTGCCACTTTGCCAAATTAAAAATCCCGCGCCAAACGTAACGACGAGAATTGCGAGAATTAAAATTCTTCCACGAATCATAGAGCTTATTTTATACTATGACTCCGTAAAACCAAAACGCCCCGCGATATTCGCGGGGCGTTTTTCAGATTTAATTTCGAGAACCCATCACCTCGGCGACTACGTTTGAGTTAATCGCGGTAGCATTTTTCACATCAGTTGGATCGTACGCGGTGATAATGCCAGCGACATATCCTTTATAGAAGATTGGAGCGCCCGCCATACTATCACCCGTCTCAAGGCGCAAATTCATAAACGTCCAGTCTTTAATTGACTGAAGCGTA
>CAZFZO010000023.1:1685-12438 GCA_964523595.1 uncultured Candidatus Saccharibacteria bacterium
GTCGACTCGCTGCTTTTTACATAGCTTAAATCACGCGGAAAGCCATACTCGAGCACTGTTGATGGCGTTGGCGGTAACTCATTTACGAGTAGTGGTGAATATGGAAACTTGGTTGGAATCGTCGAAACACCAAATAGAGGCGCGTCGTCATTGAGTCCGCTGATACGCAAAATCGCAAAGTCGAAAAGTGTCGACTCTTTTTTGCTTAGCCCGTACGCTGGAGGAAGGTAGTCAACGACTGCGCGGTACGCCAACACTGGAACCTGAATAGTTGGGTTTGAGGCGCGAATCACGTCGATCGAAGGAACAATATCGCTCTTACCAACTTGGCCAACATCACAATAGGTAAATGTTGCTTTTGAACGAGCAATATCAGCTTCGGAGCTTTGGCTTGTAACGCCAAACTTCGGATCAACATTGTGACGAGCGGTCAAAATTTTGCCGCGCTCACTAATCATTACGCCTGAGCCGCGGACAGAAATAAGGTCGCCAACTGATGGCTTAAAGTAACAGATTAAACCGACGAGACTTTGTGCATTAACTCCCCGCTCGTTTACTTTTGGTGCCTCGGCAGGATCTTTGAAGTTTGGTTTTGCGACTACAGTCGAACTCTGCACTCCTTGTTCGGTCGAGGAAGCGGTTTTAGCTGCCTTAGGATCAGTGATAGTGATTGGCGTAGACTCTGTGCCATCAATTGCTGTGGATACTGACTTTTTTGAGCCTCCAAAGTCAGGATTGAATTTAACCAGCGCGTAGGCGCCGCCCGTAGCTACTACGGCTACGATAATTAAGTTGATAACTAGGCGTTTGGGTGTCATAGATGGGAAATTTAAGTACCCAAACTATAATCCAATCCCGCCCTATTATGCAAATAAACCACCTGCGTAAGTCTAGAAAATCCCAGCTGAAGCGAGTGCGCTGTACTGGTTGATTAAGAGTGCTGCGGAAATCATCATCAGCATCATGACGCCATTTACAATCAGACCGTGATGCTCTGGTTCCATTTTTACAAATAACTTTAGCGCTATCGCCGCTAAAATAATCGTGAACAAAACAACGTAGAGATAGTTAGTTACTGTACGTGGCTTACTTACAAATGATTGGAAACTCGTGCTGTATCGTGGCACGCTTGCTTCAAGCTGACCGTCGATGTTTGGCAGAATTGTTGGAATTGACTCGTCAAACGCAACGTTTTTTACGGTTACAAAAGTCTCGGGTGCGTTGACGGCGAGCTCAACTGGAGCAGTAGTGTTTGCGGCAAGCACCTTACTAATTTCTTTGGCGGTTTGTTCAATCGGAGCTGGCTTTTCAGCTACGGCAACTGGAGCGGCTGGGGCAGTAGGAGTAACAGCGATTGCTGGGCGACCAAAAAATTCGGCTACGAAAATCGCCTCGCGCCCTTGATAGAGTCCGCGAGCCGTAGCAATACCAATCTGGGTAAACCGATCATTTAATACGTTAGCGCGATGCGTTGGAGAGTTCATCCAGGCGTCTTCTACGTCTTGAGAGTCATAAAAGTTTACCGCCAAATTTTCACCCGCATATTTATAGGAGTAACCAGCCACATCGAGCCAGTGCCACGGCGTAACACCCTCTGGACTTGTGTGCGCAAAGTATCCCTTAGTCGCCATATCATTAGCCTTCAGTTGAGCTGCCTGCTGAAGAAGATCGTTATGTGCGAGTGCGGGAACTTTGTTTTCGGAACGATTCTTATTTGTCGCATCAACTAAAACGCTCGGCAATACTTCGGCGAAAAAGTTCGTGTAACGAAATACCACCATCGGGGCGGCTAAAAATAGAATCTCAGCGAGAAGTACAAATGCAACTACAACCACCATCGCTTCGTCACGAAGCAAATGTGGCTTGTGGTCGTTGCCTTTGTGCGGAATCAGTAAGTGCTTTAAAAACTTCATTGGTTTAATTACATCATACCTGTCTCACCTATTCAATGGATATATTATACCATATATTCTAAATAATATCAAGAAGATGTGCAGGCTTCACAAAATAAAAACCGGCCGACACCCGAAGGTTGTCGGCCGGGAAAGAGGCGAGACTGCTAGGACGTCGTCGCAACAGCTCGCTTCTTCGCGAGCTCCGCAACCTCGTCCTTGCTGAAATACGGGTCGAGGCCGCCGTTCAGGTTCTGATTCCTGTACTGGCGGAGTTCACCTTCCCCGACGATGCGCACGAACTCCTGAGAATCAACGCCGAGGATCTCTCGCGCCTCCCTAGCGGGAAGGTGCGTCGCAAGGAACTCCCGTAGACGAGTCGCCTCCCATTCCTTCTCGGTGGCGGGCTTCTTCTCCGCCTCGGCGTAAAACGGGTGGTACCCGCCCTCTTCGACGAGATCGAAAAACAAGTAGAGATCGTATTGGTCGCCCAGTAGTTTACGGGTCTTCGCGATATCGTCTTCCTTCACCCCTTTTTCCACCGCGGAGTGAATCTGATACGCGATGTCCACCAAGCGAGTATGCGCAGCTCCCATGAACTCTTCCCAGGCATGCAGATGGAACGGCCGATTGCCGCTTCGCACCGATTCAAGGCTTTCCAAGAGTGGCCAAAGACTCCGGTCGAACTTGCGGAAGTTCTGAGCCTGAGTGTTGAAAAAGAAGTGCCTGGCGAATATCTGAATCGAAATCGTCTGGATCGCACAAATCAAGAAGGTGCCCATACTCGGCTTCGTAGAAAGAAAAAGCGTTCCATCCATGAGCAATCTCACTACAAATGGCAGTGAGAGAAGAAACATTGCGGTGGCAATCAGAAGACGACCTCTCTCCTTGTAGTAGTGATCGAGGGCGGACACGAAGTCATCACCCTCCCCTACGTCGAAGTTCTTGGCGAGCTCGATGGGCATCTCGCCCTTTCTCAACAGCTTACTCATCGTACTCATGTGAAAGATCTCGCTTCGTACCAGTGTTGCGCTCGATAGGCTTCCGGCCCAAGGAGTCTCTCTGGCTTCCGGCCAGAAAAACCCACATCTAGCGCCCTTATCCGCCTGATACCCACGCGGATTGAGTAGCTGTAATATGAAATATTTTCTTACGAATGTCAACGGTTCCCTTCAGCAAGCTCAAGGCGAGCGGGCTTGCTCCCTTCGGACACAAAACACTTCGACTTACTGTCTCAGTGTCATTTTTCCTTCGAAAAATGAAACTAAAACCGGCCGCGCACTGCGCGGCCGGTTCTTTGCTCACCTTTTCTCTTACTGAATTACTTTTACTTCTGGGGTAAGAGTTGCGATATCACATCCAAGTACAATCTTAGTGATTGTGCGGATCGTCATCGGACCAACAAATCCCGTTCCACTCTCAAGCTCGCTCTGACTAATGCCAAACGCGGACCATGGAGTCAAGACTTCATCTTTGTGCTTAATCTGGAAGTCTTTGACTGCGGTCATGGTCGTTGGACCATAGACGCCCGTCGTTGGCACATTGTAGCCCTGCGTGTTGAGGAACTTCTGGAGCTTGATTACCTGCTCAGTGTCGTTTTGACGACCGAAACCGATAAAGCTCTTGAGGTATGGCTCACAAACCGCTCCCAATACTTCGCCCTTTGGCTCTTCTGGTTTTGGTTGTTCACCACCATTCGCGTTCGTGTTTTCAGTTGACTCACCGAGAACTGAACCGCCGGAGCTTCCTCCGCCCTCACCACCCTGGCCAGCGCCAAGACCGAGGATACCCTTACAAACTGGCTCGTCGGTGTCGACGATACCGTTTGCGTCGTTATCAATACCATCAGTACAGAGCGAGCGAGTCGCTTCAGCATCATTGTTGGTTACCGTGCAAGTCTTTGACTCACCGATACCAATCGTACCTGTGCAGTCATATGAAAGACTCTTTACGTATCCAGCGAGCGGCTCAAGACCAGTTGGGTATGGGCCATCAAATGGAGCCTCGCTTACACTGTAGCTACCCGCGTCGATCGTAATCACTGTACCAAGCTCATCACCAGCAAAGCTCGTTAACGATGGGTTGGTTCCGTTTACGGTCATCGTAAAGTCTGAAGCTTGCTTGGTTAAGGCCGAGTCACCATTGTCGTTTACAACGTGCTTAATAATCGTAAGCGTACCTGGCTGGTCGTCATTAGTAATCGTACAAAGTACTGATTGACCAATCGTGAGTGCTCCACTGCAACCAGCAGAGAGCGTTTTCGTGTAACCAAACGGCATAGACTCGGAGTCCTCATCAATACTGTACTCACCGGCATCAACCGTGATCACCGTACCCTCATCGCTTCCTGCAAATGAAGACTGTGATGGGTCGGTCGCGTCAACGATAATCGTCGCGTCTGATGGAACCGCAGTACCACCGTTGTCATTAATCACCTGCTTTACGACAGTAATCGTAGCTGGCTGGTCATTGTAGGTAATGGTGCAGTTCTTTGTTTCGGATGCAGCGATCGTACCTGAACACTCGCTTGAGAACGTCGCACCGTATCCAGAAACGAGATATGCAATTCCACCGTACGAACCAGCGTCAATCGTAAAGGCGACGCCCGTGCCACTTCCAGCTTGCGCCGTATTTGGGCTTACGTTCGTACCAAGCGGCATAGAGTTGAAATCTGCTGGAACTGCGGTACCGCCGTTATCATTTACTACCACTGTCGTGATATTGATCGTTCCCTGAGTAACTACGATTGGGTTGTCGTTGTTCGTAATCGTACAGGTCTTTGTCTCACCAAGAGCGATCGTACCTGAACACTGCGCTGAAGCGCCGGTCATTGAGTAGTTTGGGAAACTAACCTCACCGACTGAGTATGCACCAATTGAAGTTAAAACTTTGTCAGTACCAGCTTCCGAGCCAGCAAACGTATTACCACCGGCAGCAGTAACGCCACTAATGGTCATCGTGAAATCACTCGCAACATTCGTACGTCCATCGTTATTAATAACGTGCTTGGTTACGATCAAGTGAGCTGGGTTATCGTTCGCAGTAATTGTACAGCTGTACGTTGTTGATGGGTTTGTGAGTGAAGCAACTACGGCACCAGAGGCATTACAGTCACCGCTGTATGTAATCGTGTAACCAGTGATTGCGGTAGCTCCTACGGTGTAATTACCGGCGACAACCGAAACTGTTACTGGAGTTGAAACATATGACGAAGTTCCGCCAGCGTAGCTGTTTGGCGTTAACTGACTCGTAAAGTCAGCAGTCGTAGCCGAACCACCATTGTCATTTACAACAACACGAGTCATCTGGATCTTTGGACCAAATGAAGCACAGTCAAGATCTGCGGTTGTTGGATTCGTGTAGTCAGTCTTGCCATCAAGATCATTATCAATACCGTCGGTGCAACGAGCGAGTGTGTTTTCTGCAACTGGCACAACAACAGTTACGCTGTTAGTCATCGTCAAAACTGGACTCGCGTTTGCACTGCACGTGTCGTTAGTAAATGCCTGGAAGTAGACATTGTAGGTTCCAACTCCAGCTGGAGCGGTAATCGAAAAACTGCGAGTACTTGCTGCAGGACCACTCGCATCTGAAGTGTTCACACAAGTCATCGCACCCGGGGTCGTGCTAATCCTCCACGCAGTTGATTTCCAATCCGAACCAGAACTGCTGTCGTGAGGTGAAACATTCACAGCTGCAGCGATTGAGGCACTGCCAGCGACTGTTACGCTCGATAAGCTGTTAAGCGTAGCCGAATTTACCGTTGGGGCTCCGGCTGCCTGAGCAGCGATTGGCGAGAGTGCTACCACGATTGAAGCGAGAGCAATCAAGCCGTTAAGTTTTTTTGTAATGAGAGAACTGCGCATACTTTATAATAGTTAATTTTTATGAGAATTTAGACGCGACGACGCCTAAATTTGTTCAAGGTAGAATACTCTATAACCCATTACAGCGTCAAGAAATTTTGCCCCTACCCTCCTCATCTTTTCAGTTATCCACAGGCAAGATATTTTTCGGAAAAGTTTTCCACACCCTATTCCACACCTACCCGAACTTATGTTGTGCGACAGATAATCCGGCAATGCGGCAAACATAAAATCTGGCAAACTACATTTACCTTCTTTCAAATTATACTTTTAGTGCGGGTTATAATCCGGCAAAGATGTATATTTTTTTGAAAAATAATCCCCCTCGCGTCTGCTGACGCAAGGGGGATGGGGCGTAGTAGATGGGCGAGCTCGAAAGCTCACCGACTACTTCGGCCCAGTGATGACGAAGACCTCGTTGCCGGCGCTGTCGCGCCAGCCGATGCTCTTGACCCCCACCCGGTACGACTCGTACCGGTAGTGAGGGTCCGAGCTGATCGCGAAGACGGTACGCCCGTCGATGATCTTGACCTCGTACAGCTGAAAGGCCTGCTGAAAGCCTTTCCAGCCGACGATGTTGCCGACGAACTCCGCCTTGTCCGCCGTCAGGTCGATCTTGTCGACCTTGATGACGCGACTTGCGGCCGACGCAGCACTCTCGTGGTGGCCGCCCATCCAAAAGAAGAAGATGATGATCAAGATCGCCGTGGCGATGCCGATACCAAAAGCTTTCATGTACATGTAGCCGTACCTCCTCTTCTCCGAGCCTCGCAAAACGATTTTCGGAGGGACTTTGACCTTGAAGAATTATAGCACAATTTAAATATAAAGTCAATATATATGGAACTAGTTTCTTTTTCCGGTATAATGAGCGCATATGTCGCTCGCCTTATACCGCAAGTATCGTCCAAAAAGTCTCTCCGATGTTCTCGGGCAAGAGCACGTCATCAACGTCCTGAAAAATTCTGCCGCAGCGGGCAAACTTGGTCACGCGTATTTATTTTATGGTCCGCGCGGAACGGGTAAGACTACGATAGCTCGTCTTCTCGCCAAGCTCGCCAACTGCAAGAAGCGTCAGGATGATGCGAAGTTTCAAACTAAGGGTGAGCCGTGCAATACCTGCGAGGTATGTGAAGCGATTGATGCGGGACGCGGGATCGACGTTGTTGAAATCGACGCGGCTTCCAATACTGGCGTAGACGAGATTCGCGAACTCAAAGAAGGTATTCGTCTCGCCCCTTCTTCATATAAGTACAAAGTGATTATCCTTGATGAGGTGCACATGCTCTCTAAGAGTGCGTTTAACGCACTACTTAAGACCCTCGAAGAGCCACCAGCGCACGCGATTTTAATTTTGGCGACGACTGAACTGGAAAAAGTTCCACCAACAATCACCTCGCGCACTCAACGCTTTCATTTTAAAAAACTAACGATCGAGCAGGTTGTTGAAAAACTGACGGGCATCATCAAGAGTGAAAAGCTTAAGGTCTCACCCGAAGCGCTTGAGTTTATCGCGGCGCTGGGCGAAGGCAGTTTGCGCGACAGCGAGAGCTTGCTCGACCAGATGACCTCACTCAAGGACTCGGTTGAACTAGCCGATGTTGAGAAAAATTTAGGTAAAGTTGGTTTTATCCGTGTCGCCGAGCTGGCCGGTTTTATTCTTAAGCCAGATCTTAAGGGGGCGCTCTCCTATTTAAGTGAACTTAATGAACTTGGATATAACGTTGTTGATTTAACTAAAGAACTCATCCACTATCTCCGCCGCGTAATCACCTTTAAGTACAATCCCGACCTCGAGCTCGATTTTAAAAATCAACTTACCGGAAAAGAACTTGAAAGCGTTAAAAAACATTCAGCACTTATTGATGCGAGTAAACACTTAAAACTGATTCGTGATTTGATTCGTGCGTATTCTGAAATGCGCTACTCGCCATTTGCGGCGATTCCTTTGGAAGTCGCTCTTATTGAAAATCTAAAGTCATAAAAAAATCGCCCACCAGACCTTGCGGTTTTAGTGGGCGGAACAATCAGGACGGCTGGATGACCGGCACTCCTGCGTGCCCATCGTCTTCGTCGTCCTGCGGAAACGGAATGTCAGACATCGCCGAAGGCGCGTGGAAGATCTTCTGCGGATCTTCGTGCTCGACACGACTAAGCTCTCGGGCGGTTTCGTTTTCGAGCACGCCCGTAACTCCCTTGAGCACCTGCTCAAACATCGCGAGCGCTTCTTCTTCGGCGCGTGCGAACTGATGAATCTGCTCGACCACCCGGGCGATCAAACGCTCCTGATGGCTACTCCGAGCACACACGGTCGCATCAACAAACGCCTTCCAACTCATCTTGCGCGTCTGCTTATTGCCCAGCAGGGTGTAAAACCGCGCAATCAGATACCGAAGACCCGCCGTGACCTCTTCGCCGTCTGCAGACTCCTCGACCAGATCTCGAATGAGTGAGACGAGCCCCTCGACGAGCCTCTGCCGCTGACTACTACGAACCATCCAGGCCTCAGCCATTTGGAACCTCGATTCTTGGAATGAGAAAACGTGCCACCCTTTATATATCATAGGTCGAGCTATTTATACAAACAAAAAGCCCCGCGCTGCATCTGAAAGATGACTTATGCGCGGGGTGGAACTGACCGAGCGAGATTACCGCACCGGAAGGAGTCGAAGCCTCCCGGCGAACTCCCCGATACGGAAGGTCTCCTTCGTGCTGATGTCCTCGGAATACGTAGAACCGTATCCCCGAGTGACCGAGATCGCCTCTGCCGTATCCGGGTGATTTTTGTCGCCTCCGACGAGGATGACGATCGCCGTCTTCGCCCGTCCCCACGGGATCTCGAGGAGCGCCGGCGCCGAAGTGTGTGCGTCATCACGAAGGCTGCCGTCACCGAAAACCCTCTCCTTGTCCAGGTACGACAGTCCGCTGCCGGTGACGTACTCCGAATTACTATCCGAACCGTCGGTCACCGACGTGGAACGTTCCGTCGACATGACGCTGTCACTCTCGGCCAGACCACTCCAGCGATAGAATGCGACCGCGAGGATCATCGCGATGATGACCACAATCACGAGCACCGCTAGCTTCTCCAGGTTACCCATCGGACACGTCCTTTTCTGGCTTTTAGCCAAAACCGGTGATTGTTAGAACTTTTTATTTTATAACATAATATATACTACTTTGTCAATATTATAATTTAGCTCAACCACTGCGCTTGCTATACTGATTACTGAAGGTGCGTATCACCTTCCCAGCTCAACCCCTAGGGGGTAGATGGAGCCTTCTATGAATACGTCGAACGCTTCGACGATCAACCTGCGCTCCCCGACCTTTTTGGGGCTCGCAGTCTTTCACTTGGTGACGCTCGTCACCGCTGTGCTCTGGATTTTCGGTCTGATCCATCCAACGCTTAGCGATATAATACTGTGCGTTAGCCTGTATTTTATCCGGATGTTCTTCATTACCGCGTTCTATCACCGCTACTTCGCACACCGAAGTTACAGATTCCGCGCAGCAGGCTACACCCAGTTTGTTGCTGGCTTTCTCGGCGCGACCGCGTGTCAGCGTGGACCTCTTTGGTGGGCGGGACTCCACCGCATACATCATCGTGAGTCTGACACGGTGAATGATCCGCACTCGCCGCGCTTTCGCGGATTTTGGTGGGCGCAGATCGGCTGGCTCTTGTTCGAACGTCCCGAGCCCGCCCCGATGCGCGACTTTTCGAAGGAAGAGTTTCCGGAGCTGCACTGGCTCGACCGCTGGCACCTTTTGCCGCCGACTCTTCTTGGATTCGTGTGCTTGAAAGTCGGCGGATGGACAACATTTCTCATCGGCTTCGTCTGGTCGACGACACTGCTCTGGCATGGAACCTCGACCGTCAACTCGGTCGCCCACTCGGTCGGCATCCTCCTGAAGAAGATCGAGCCATTTCTCCAAAGGCATCGCTGGCTTCGTCCGTTTGTCGCTATCCTTGGCTACCGTCGGCACGAGACGTCCGATACAAGCGTGAACAGTCCGATTTTGATGCCGGTGCTGCTTGGTGAGGGGTGGCATAACAACCACCATAGGCATCAGGGCTATGTTCGCCAAGGCGAACGTTGGTGGGAGATAGACATCGCGTTCTACATCATTTGGTTCTTGCAACTCCTCGGCGTGACGAAGAATCTCAACTTACGCCGAGCGCGCTCAAGTACTTGAGTCTTGTTGGGCGGCGACTCTCCGAGTCGCCGCCCCTTTCTTTTCTTAGTAAAAATCGGTAGAATAACAGCGCATTTATACAAAACTCCCGGGTCGTCTAATGGTAGGACAGCGCCCTTTGAAGGCGTGAATCGAGGTTCGATTCCTTGCCCGGGAACAAGTTAGCGCACCCCCTCTATGAAAAAACCACGACATATCGGTCGCGATAAAACTGAATCAATTTCATTTGAAAAAGCTACTCCTACTCCGGCGGATGTGGCGACGTACTTTGAGATCGAGAAAACAACAAAAGACCTAACGATGTATAGCGCACTAGCAAACGAACAAGAAGTTATCGATGAGATTAACCATAACGAAGTCTATTTTATTAAAAAAGGTGGGGTGATTGTTGGCTATACTTCGTACCAACTCCAGCCAGATGGAAGTGCGTATCTTGGCGGACTAGTTATTCTCCCTAGCTATCAAAAACAAGGCATCGCCCGTAAAGCGATCGAGTTTCGTCTTAAGCGCGTTTCTGATATTCAGCGTGTCTGGCTTGTAACACATCCAAATAACACAAAAATAATTCACTTATACGAGTCATTTGGATTTACTGTTGAAGGTCGTAAAGAAAACTATTTTGGTGATGGCGAGCCACGACTCGTTCTCGCGCGCACCAAATAAAAAAGCTCGCGCTCCCCGAAGGAAGAACGAGCTAGACCCTACCAGGTGATGACCTGAGTAGGGCCACGCAGGTAATCGACTACCAGATGCTTTCTGAGCCTACTCGCCAAGTCCCGAGAACAGAGGGCGCGAGGA
>CAZFZO010000024.1:0-11784 GCA_964523595.1 uncultured Candidatus Saccharibacteria bacterium
ATCAGCTCGTAAGACCATTGGAACAGACGACGAACGTGGACTTCGTTAAGCCACACCTGTCCTTTGCATAAGGACACTTAATCGCGTCGCGGTTAAGACGGGCTACGCGAGTAGCTCGAATCAAAGGATCGATCTTTCCCTTCTCTGCACCCGTAAGCGACGGGAGCGCATGGTAGGCATTCAACTCAATCTCGTCTCTCCACTTATGAGCCCCAGCCGCCGCCGCGCTGAAACTCCACCCCACCCCAAGACACGTCTTGCGGTGGGGCTTTACTTTTTTAATTCACGGGCGTATATCTGAAAGCAGGTTCGGACATAGTTCGCATGGGTTAATCCCTACGCGAGCTCCGACCTAATGCTCCTTGCGTGAACCCGGATCGAACGTGGACTTCGTTAAGCCACACCCGTCCTGTGCACAAGGACTCTTGACCGCATCGCGGTTGAGACGGTCTGCGTAAGCAGATCATTTTCTAGTAAGGCCCCAGCTTCTTGCGGGTGCCTCGTGTCCCAGCGGCGGAGACCACCGGACGCTTCCTGCGGCTTCACTGACCCGCGACATGCGGATCACGGGCCGTAGGTTCGCGGGGATGGCGACCTGCTGACGGTGCGCGAAACTCGACCGACGTCGCCCTCGGGGAAGACTCGACGACGTGCGTCGTTGGCAAAATTACTAACATCCGGGTTGCTCCACAAAAAGGTCATTAGGCTTGGCTATGTCCGACCTGCCAACCTTTCCCCTCACTCTGAGTGCTTGCACTTGGCGCGAGGGATTTTTTTATAATGAGTTGCATCTTTTAGTTAGAAGTCTTAGGGTATCAACAGAACCCCACAACTTTCAGGAGATACCTATGATCCTTGCCGACCTCTGCAACGGGATACCCGTCAAAGAGCTCGTTTTTGATCGCTATACGAGACGCGACGTGAATCCAGTTTCTGGTCACACGAAGCAGCGACCCATCGCCGCTCCGCGAAAAGGAATGTATGACCTGCATCAGCGACTCATCGCCTATGTGCGCCCGCTGGTGAATGAGCGCCTCACTCCCGTACTGCGTTACGCGACGGCGGGACGACCAGGCTGCTCGCCGGTCAAGAACGCTGCGATTCATCGCAAGAACCGTTTCTTTTACCTGACCGACATTCGCCGAGCGTTTCCGAGCGTGGATGGGTGGAGGCTCGCCCTTCTCCTCGCCCAGCTCGACCCCGAACTGTGTGGCGAAAAGAACGACCAGGGAGTGCTCGCCTTTAAGCGCGCCGAAGGAATCTTCCGGTTTCTTAAGGGCAAGTTTGTCGAAGAAGACGGCTATGGCATCATCACGGGCGGTCCGGCATCAAACGATTTGTTCAACCTGCTTCTTAGCGTCGAAGTCGACCAGAAGATTCACGACCTGATCTTTTGCCCGGCCTACCGACGCTTGCAGATCATATATACACGGTACACGGACGACCTGACCTTTTCCGGGCGGCGACCGATTCCCAAAGAGTTTCGTAGGGCGGTGCGCGAGATCATTGTAAGCGCAGGATTTACCGTCAATCACAACAAGGGCAAGTCGCTCGTCGTAGACATCTCCAAACGCACCATCGTCATCACTGGCGTTGGGGTTGAGCACGGCGGGAGGATGTTCCTGCCTCGCCCGTATCTGAGCCACGTAAGCGGACTAATCCAGTACGCACTCCATCACCTGCCTAGCCTTAGCGGCAAGACGCGCAAAGAGCTCCTTGGTAAGGTCGAGGGGACGATGGGTCTGTTCTGGGCATTTCATAGTACGGATCGAAACCGCACCGAGCAGAAAATCGTCGATGAGTACGAGAAGCTGAAGTTCTTTTGCGAACCTGCGGTCAGAGTCTGATTTCTTTCTCCCCTGCCTAGCAATAGGCGGGGGATTTTATTTTTAGAAAATGAGCGGGTAACGAGAATCGGACTCGTGTCTCAACCTTGGGAAGGTCGCGTTCTACCACTGAACCATACCCGCGCTGCTTAGCGCGTTATGAGCTCGCCGTCTTGCCACTGATAGCTAGCGAGAAAGATGCTCACATCGGCTGCTTTGCGCTTCTGTAGTATCCAATCATTTAGGCTCACTTTTTGCAAGATAAGCGAACTGCTTAAAATATTTCTCTGTGCTTGTGGAACCAAAATTAACCGAGTGAAATCCCCCGGCATCAATCCGTAAAGCTCATTAATAGCTGGAGCGAGTGCTTGCGAACTGGTCGTGTTGCCAATCATTTTTGAAAGATCCTCCTCTCCCTGCTTACCAAGCGTCAAAAATCCAGCCTCTACTACCTTGTTTTCAATAAGCGTATCAAGACTTACCCGGCGAAGCTCAACTATAAATTTCGGATCGATTAATTTTTCCTTTTCGGCCGCCGAAGCGTTCCTAGAAGCTTTTTCGTAATAGTGGTAGGCCGCATCAAAATGCTTCTGCATATCCCCCGCCCAAATCATCTCACCGTTTACGCTCGCGACAGGATACAGGTTAAAAACACTCGCAAAATATACGATGCCGAAAATACCAACGAGCGCAGCAATAATGATCGCGGTTCGTTTCATACGTTATTGATTAGTGGTCGAAGGCACGAGAATAAAAAGCTTCTCGTCTGGTTTTTTGTAATTAAACTGCGCCGTGGATTCTTTGGCGAGATTTGGATCTTGGCGATAGTACTCAAGATCCTGCTCAAGCTTAGCATTTTCCGCCTCAAGCGCCTTCATTTGCACGCTAAGCTCGTCTGAACGCTTAGTTAGCTCATTTTTTTGATCAACGAGCTGATAGAGTTGGAAGCTTGCAAAGACTAGGATGGCGGCGAGAAATAATATCAAAAAGAATTTCATTGCCTTTCATTATAGCGGAAAACTCCTCGCCAACCAAAAAACCGCTCATGCGGTTTTTTGGAAGGAAAGGACTATTTAATTTCGTATGTAACGTTGACGGTTACATTGATGTCTTGCTCACCTGGCTGAATGTCTGGAGCGACTGGAGCGGCTGACCCAGACTCTGCCTTTACTGCATACATGCGATCATAGTATGGCATTGGGTAGCCTCCGTTTGATTCGCTGAATGTGATAACGCGTGCGATGCGAACTCCGTTGGCGCGAGCCATAGACTCAGCCTTGCTGCGAGCCTGATCAAATGCTTCGGCGCGAGCCTCTGCTTGCTTCGCCTCTGGGTTCTCGACGCTAAAGCTCAACTGACTAATCTGGTTAACCCCCTGTGCAGTAAGGCCACCCATTACCTCGCCCACCTTGGCAAGATTACGCATCTTTACTGTAACTGTTTGGCTTAACTCGTATCCAATAATGTTTGATTGGCTAGAGATTTTGTCGTACTGATATCGTGGGTACAAGTTGTAGCCGGTGGTTGTAATATCTTTTTCGGCGATATCTTTTGACTTCAAGTACTCGATTACTTTATTGATTTTTGCAGTATTCGCGGTTTGAATTGCAGCTGGATCGGTTCCATTAGAAACAACCGAGAACGAAGCTGTGGCGATATCTGGAGCGACACTTACCTTACCCTCTCCGCTTACCATAATTGTGCGGCTTGGGTTTACCGCGTTACTCCCCCGAACAATTGCCTGAATTCCTACGAGCCCAAACACGATCGCTACAACGAGCGAAACGTTTACGAGCTTCCACATAATCGACTTTGCTGAGTAGTCCATAAAGTTAATGTATTAATTTTTAATTGCTTATATACTGTACAACGCGCGAACTATGCTTTTGTGACAATTTTGGTAATCGATTTTACTTCTGCCACCTTAAGACTCGCTCCCCCGATCAACGCCCCATCGATCTGCGCCTCTGCTAAAAATGAAAGGATGTCCGACGAACTTACCGAGCCACCATACAATACTTTCACTGGCTTTAAGAGATCAGTAGTCTGACTCTTAATATATGAAGCGAGCTCATTTGCGTCAGTCGGCGTTTCCATACTTAATCCAGCAGTTTTTTCGGAAGTTGAGATCGCCCAAACTGGCTCGTAGGCTACGATGAGTGGTTTTTTAAACTCACGCCCCCTCACCTGAACTAACGCGACTCGCAGCTGATGATCGAGAACTTCATGCGTTTGTCCGAGCTGTCGCTGCTCACCGGTTTCGCCAACACATAAAATAGGAGTAAGCCCGGCCTCAAATGCGCATACGAGTTTTTGCCCGATTTCTTCATCAGTCTCCCCGAGTGCTCGTCGTTCAGAGTGCCCAATAATTACATACTCGGCTCCTACTGCTTTAATTTGATCCGCGGAGTACTCACCTGTAAGCGGACCCATCCGCTTTGCTGCAACGTCCTGCGCGCCCACCTTAGCCTTCTTTACTATTTTTTTCGCTTCGCTAATAAATGGTGCTGGTGGACAGATCACCCACTGAGCAGCATCTGTTGCTTTGAATAATTTCGCCGCCTCAGCTTTGCTTTGCGGGTTCATCTTCCAGTTTGCAATAAGTAGTTTTTTCATAGATTAGAAAATAGCAGCAATACCGAGCGTTGCAACCAGCACGATACAGCCAGCAGTAATTACCCCTAATGATATCGCATAGAATGACTTCCTCAAAGGCAGGTCAAAAATAAATGCGGCAATGGTCGCACTCCACGCACCGGTCAAAGGAAGCGGTATCGCCGTGAAGATAAATAACCCGATCACCCCCATTGCGGTAAATAACTGCGTATGCCTTACCCGCGTACGCTCAAATAGCCAGTTAAAAAATCGATTTGCCCAATACAAATGCTGACTTAGCACCTTAGAGAGTTTGTGCCAAAAATAAAGGAGTGGGAGTACTGGCGCGATATTGCCAACAACTGACAAAAGGAGTGCCTTGATTGCTGAAAAATGAAACACCCCAATAGCGAGCGGAATAGCTCCGCGCAATTCAGAAATTGGCGCGGCCGCAACGAGCATGGTAATTAATTCTTGTTTCATGGATTATTCTGCTGGCACTACGTTGATACGATTATCGTAATACCATTGTAGTACATCTTTAGCGATTGGCACTGCGTTTAAACTTCCCTCTTTTGCGTCTTCAACAAGCACGAGGATCGCGATCTCTGGGTCGTCAGCAGGAGCGTATCCAACAAAGAATGCGTTTGTTTTTGTATTGTTTTGAATCTGAGCACTACCTGTTTTTGCTGCTACTGGCATCGGCAGATCAGCGAGCTTATAGGAAGTTCCGTAGCTCTTACTCGCGCCATCCCGCATACCCTGCCGAACATCAGCAAGCTCACTCTTAAATGCTGTACTGTAATCGAGTAAAAGCTGCGGCTCTTGCAGGTCCTTCGTTACCTTTCCACCCGTACTCATCTCTAGCGCGAGCTTAGGCGCAAACAACTTACCCCCGTTGGCAATTGATGAGATAAAATTAATCAGCTGAATTGGTGAGACGAGTAAATCACCCTGCCCAATCGAAACGTTATACGTATCACCGATGCGCCACGGCTGGCCAGTGCGCCTCTCTTTTTCAGCGGCGTCTGGCAAAAATCCGGTATTTTCAGAATCGGCGTCGATGCTCGTCTTTTGCCCAAATCCGAAATACTGCCAATATTGCTTGAGCTTATCAATACCTAAGCCTTTTATGGCTGGCTCGCCTGGGCTCCCTGGGAACCCACCACCAACTTCATAAAAGTATACGTTAGAAGAACGTGCGAGAGCTGAGTGCACGTCTACCCATCCTTGTGGACGCCAATCAACAAAACGACTTGGCTTGTCCGGGAAAAATGGGTTAGCGATTTCAATATACCCCTTAGAATAAATTTGGAAGTCTGGCGTGACTACATTTTCTTTTAGAGCGGCGAGAGCGACGAGCGGCTTAATAGTTGATCCGGGGTTGTACGCTCCGAGCAGTGCACGATTAAATAATGGCTTTCGCTTATCAGTAAATAACGACGTAAGCTCACTCCCTGCGCCCGGAGTGACAAATAAATTATTGTCGTAACTTGGCTCGCTAATGAGAGCTAACACTTGGCCGGTTTTTGGCTGCATCGCGATACCGACACCACCACTCACCCCCAAACTACGCAGACCCTGCGATAGTCTTTGATGAAAATACTCTTGAAGTTTGGCGTCGATCGTCGTCTTGAGTGCCTGCCCCGCCTCTGGCTCGCTTACGATACGCTCATCAATCTGTTTACCCTTTGCATCTTTATATACGGCTTTCGCACCGTCAGTTCCACGCAGCGAGGCGTCATAATAACTCTCAAGTCCACTCCTTCCAACGATGTCGTTACTCGTCTTACTTACGCCCGTATACCCTATTACCTGACTAAAGACCGGCCCCTGCACATACTCTCGGCGATAATCGTTACGCACCTCTACTTCGGGAATCGCCAACCCTTTAATCGCAATCGCTGTCTCTGGCGAGACGTTACGCGCTACAGCGATGGTGCTCTTTTTTTCAAAATCATTTGTTTGAATAATAGTGCGCACTTCATCTGGCGTGAGCTCGAGTGCTTGCGAAAGCTTATCAATCACCTCTTCGAAGTGGCGCCTATCCTTTAATAGATTTGCAGTGCTAATAAATACACTGAACGTTTCTGCATTTTTTGCGAGCACTTCACCATACCGGTCCGTAATCAATCCACGATGTGCCGGAAGAGAGACTTCTTGGTTGGCGTTAGACTGCGCGCGAGCTGCGTAAAAGCTCTTTTTCGTCATGTTTAAAAACGCAACACGCCCGAGCACGACAAAACTCGTAAGCCCTGCAAGAATTAGTACGAACAAAAAGACGCGTTGCGAAATCGGGAGCTCTACATAGCCAGCATCCTTATCTGCAAACGCCTCTGATACAAAATCATCGAATTGAAGATCGTGCTTCATATAATCGTCTTAGTGCTGCGGCAAGCAGTAAACCAATACACCCATTATAGATGATTTCTTTCACTACGATGATTGGGTGTGCATAGAGAAAGTCTGGAGCGACAATCAAGGTATTAATGAGCGTCGCCACGCCAACCATAATAAGAGTCGCACCCGTAGCAACTCGCACTACGCGCTCCTTAAGCCAGAAAATGACAAGCATCGCTCCAAGTAAACCAAGTGCCTCGCGGCTGATTCCGGGCGTAAACCGAACACAGATAAGACTAAAAAATAATAACCAACCATACGCGGCGAAATCTTGCGCAAATAGCGTACATACCGCTGCCACTGTAAGAATAAGATTGGGCTTAATACCAAACACCGTTAATAACCCGGTTTGCTCAATAATGGTAGAGAGAAAGACAAGTAGAAAAAAGATTACTACCTGATAATTACCTTGGCGCATATACTATTTAACTCGAACAAGCACGGTCTCGATGTCGCTCATTTGATATGGAATAGTTATATCGGCCTCACGAAATACTCCCTCGGTTGTTTCGCGCAACTCTCCTACCTGACCAAGCTCAATTCCAAATGGTAAGTCTTTGCTCGCGCTCATAACTGTTTCACCACCTAGCACTGTTTTCTTTTTAGAGATAAGTGTCAGCTTTGGTGAGTGCCCACCGACATACAGCGCATCAACCTTATTCGCCCCAAGCTTTACCGGAATCTCCCAATCAGGGGTAAGAATGGTCTTCACAACACTCTGGTCGCTATACACTTTAATAATCTGACCAAGCAAAATACCCTTGTCGGCGTATACCGCCAATCCCTCTTTAATACCCTGCTCACTTCCTGCGTTAATGAGCAACTCGTCGCTCACATTGAGCGGATAGTATGAGTACACGCTCGCGCTTACATATAACTCCTTCCCCTCCTCTACGAACTGCGGACGCTGAAGTAGCTCGACGAGTTGAGCGCGCAAACTCTGATTTTCTAATTGCAGGGTTTGAATCTGACGCGAAAGACTGACGCGATTAAATAGACTTTGAATAAATACAACTGGTGCCTGAAACGCCCGCCCAAACCGTGAGGCGAGATATGTTTTTGGAGCAAAGAAAAGCTGACTGATAAAAAACAATACGACAAGCGCCAGTAAGAGCGCCATAATAGTACTTCGTCCTCTCATATATGTTAAAGCTTAATATCCCGAGGTTTCAGCGGGTTGTCGAGAATATAATCGTACTTCTCGAGATTTTCGACAGCGAGACCGGTACCGCGGGCAACACACGTAAGCGGGTCATCCACTACGTTTACTGCAACTGACAACTCCTTGCTAATTAACTGATCAATACCACGCAGAAGTGAGCCACCACCGCACATATAAATACCGCGCTTTAAAATATCTCCTACGAGCTCTGGCGGAGCAACCTCGACAACCTCGCGCACTGACTCAACGACTTGCTTGAGCGATTTTGCGAGTGCGGCGCGAATATGCGTATCTTTCAAAAGAATCTCTTTTGGCAAACCGGTGGCGAGATCGCGACCACGAACTGGCATTTCAAGTTTTTCAACGAGTGGAATTGCTGATCCGATTGAGATTTTCAAATCTTCGGCAGTCGGCTCGCCAATCGCGAGATGAAACTCGTCACGGACGAACTTAATAATATCGTCGTTAAACTTATCACCCGCAACTTTCAAACTCTTTACGGTTACGGTACCACCCATAGAGATAATCGCCATCTCGGTCGTTCCCCCACCGATGTCGATAATCATATTTGCGACTGGCTCGTGAACTGGGAGGCGTGCACCAAGGGCAGCGGCGAGCGCTGACTCGATCACGTATGCTTTTGAAACTCCAGCACCAATGACTGCGTCTTCAACTGATTTGCGCTCAACTTCAGTAAGGTCGGCTGGTACGCCGATAACGGCTTTGTGGTAGTAGCTGAAAAAATTATTCTGCCCGAGCTTTTTTAAAAATGCGCGCAAAATCTCTTGCGCCATTTCGAAGTCAGAAATAACTCCATTTACGAGCGGACGAATAACACTAATCTGGAGCGGCGTGCGTCCAAGCATCTCTTTGGCCTCCTTACCAACCGCAACTACCTTACCGGTCTTGTTGTTGACCGCGACGCAGCTCGGCTCATTAATCACAATGCCCCGTCCCGCGAGATATACGAGGGAGTTGGCTGTGCCTAAGTCGATACCGACGTCACGCTTAAAGATGCCAAATGGATTCTTCATATCGTGCCCGTATCATAGCAGACGGCCCGTAGATTATTCAATAGGAAGCGACTTGACTACATTACGAGAAATAAAAAACCGCCAGACACCTTTTGAGGGGTGCTGGCGGAGGGACGGCTCGGGGAAGTAGAGTCTAGCGGCAAAGGAGCCGAATCAGATTCTTCCCACGAGGGAGTCTCTTGGAGGCGGGCATACGCTTCACGACCTGGCCGTACTCGCGAGTCGCCTTTCCGACCGGGACGACGTCGGTAGCGACCAGTCCGTGCTCAGGCGTTCCACTAACCCAACTGACTCGGACTTCCTCGCCGGCATCGTTCCGGAACATGAAGATCCCGATCGGCGGCTCTACCGACGCCATCGCGTGTTCCTGCTGGGCAGAGTAGAAAAGGTAAAGCACGTCGAACTCTTTCTTCCTGAATGATTCCAGGAGTTGGCCGAGCTTGAGGCTCAGCTGTCTTGTTTGAGACTGTGTACTCTTAATATATTATAGCACCTAAATGGATAAAAGTCAATACTCCCGCCAAAGGCGGGTAAGCCGGCCACCGCTCGGTACTATTACCCCAAAAACCCTCATTCCTGAGGGTTTTTGGGCTGTAATTCATAACTCTTCATT
Organism: uncultured Candidatus Saccharibacteria bacterium; assembly: GCA_964523595.1. Classification (GTDB taxonomy): domain Bacteria; phylum Patescibacteriota; class Minisyncoccia; order UBA6257; family 1-14-0-10-44-23; genus CAYMXN01. The sequence goes on from CAZFZO010000024.1 coordinate 9,631, forward strand.
CTTATTTCGTGCCTCTGACGTGGTCTGTGAGGTGGTCGGCTTTTACGATCTTCTCCTCGCCCGTGCGACGGTGGCGTACCTCGTACCCACCCTTTTCAAGTGTCTTCTCGCTTACTACTACGCGATATGGAATACCCAGCAGGTCGGCGTCGTTGAGTTTTTGCCCGGCGGTCGCATCGCGATCATCAAACAATACTTCGACATTTTCATTGCGGAGTTTTTTGTACAACTCTTCCGCAGCTTTCTCCGCCTCTCCGGTTTTACTCTTAAGCGAAATCAAGTGTATGCGAAACGGCGCGACTGATTCTGGCCAGACAATTCCCTTGTCGTCAGAAAGCACTTCGACAATCGTACCCATTACGCGACCAAGACCGATACCATAGCAACCCATCACTACTGGCTGGAGCTCACCTTTTTCATCTTTATACGTAACCTTAAACGGCTCGGTAAACTTAGTTTTGAGTTCGAAAATATTTCCTACCTCGATCGCCTTTTCTTCACGTAGCCCATTTGAACCACACTGCGGGCAGTTTGGCTGATCGGCTTTGATTTCTTTATTGACCGCGATCGCACACTGGTCACAAAGATAGATAATATCCTCACCCGCTGAAGTAAGCGTCTGAAACTCGTGGCTGTACTTACTAAAGCTTCCACCCGAAGCGTAGGTTACGTACGTGCGCTCACCAATACCCACGCGCTTAAACACCTCGCGGTACGCCTGCTTCATGATTTCGTAATACATCTTCAAATCTTTTTCATCGCGGTGGAACGAGTAGAAGTCTTTCATGATAAACTCGCGACCACGCAAAATACCACTCTTAGCACGCAGCTCCATACGGAACTTGTTTTGGAACTGATACACGCCAAACGGTAAGTCTTTATAGGAAGAGATGAACTGCTTAGCGAGTGGAACTACGATCTCTTCGTGCGTTGGTCCGAGAGCGTTTTCGCGACCCGAAGCATCTTTAACCTTATATAAATCGTCCATTTTATCCCAGCGGCCAGTCGTCTCCCAGTTTTCTTTTGGATGTAGTGACGGCATCAAGATCTCTTGTCCGCCAGCCTTATTCATCTCTTCGCGGATAATGGTTTCGATTTTTCGTAGTACGCGCAGACCGAGTGGTAAGTAGGTGTATACCCCTGCTTGAAGCTTGTCGATATAGCCAGCACGAATTAAGAGCTGGGCGTTTTTAGCGACCTCTCCAGACGGAGCGTCTTTCTGCGTACGGGTAAATAGTTCAGTTTGTCTCATACGCCCATTATACAGAAATAATCGTGCTGTACAAAAATTGACACTCTGCACAGTTTTTGGTAAAAATCAGCTAGCAACTTTCCACCTTTCCCCGGGAAACATCATGCGCAAGCAGCAGGCCGGCTTTACGAGAGCGGAAAACATCGCAGTCTTGCTCGTACTCTTTCTTCTGGCAGCGACATGCGTCAAGGTACTAAGGACGGCGCGTGAATACAGAGAACAGGTCGAGCGGACGACCGCCCTCTCGGGTTGGCTCGCGACCAACAATCCAGAGATGAACTTCACGGCCAAGGTTGGCGACACCTGCGGCTGTGACCACGGGAAAACCGTCCCCTATGAGCTTGAGCTCAAGGACAAGATCTCGGACAAGTTCACCCCAGGACTCATCTTCGTCATTGAGCAACCCAAGGAGCGCCCTCTGCAGAAGGGTCAGATCGTTACGCTCCGCCTGGTCGGCGACAAGATCGAAGTCGAGAACCCATGATTCTCAAAGCCCCACCTCCCTGCGGAGGTTGGGCTTTTTAATTTTTAAAACAATCGAATGATATCTCGTCCTGTAATCGCAATCATCAGAATAAAAAGGAGTCCAAATCCGACGAGGTTAAAGACGAGCTCTTTTTTCTGCCCAATTGGCGAGCCTTTGATCTTTTCAATGATGATAAAGAGGAAGCGTCCGCCATCTAGGGCTGGAAATGGAATCGCATTTAAAATCGCGAGGTTGAGCGAGATCATACCTAAAAGCTGGAGCAGATAGACCAATCCGAGACCGCCAAGTTGATTGGCGACTCCCCAGATACCGATCGGCCCCACCACCCCATCAAGAAGCTCGGCGTGCACAAAAAGCCGACTAATCATCGAACCGAATGTTTGCAGAATCTGACCCATCACCTCGAGCGAGGTTG
>CAZFZO010000025.1:0-11042 GCA_964523595.1 uncultured Candidatus Saccharibacteria bacterium
TTACTGAATCCATGTCACGCTTCGCATTATTGATTGGCAGTGCAAACCCAATATTCTGCGCACCTGAAACAATTGCTGTATTAATACCGATCACTCCTCCTTTTAAGTTAATGAGTGGGCCGCCAGAGTTACCAGGGTTAATTGCCGCATCAGTCTGAATCACGCCTTCAAGTTCTTCAGAAAACCCACCGCTCCCCGCTGTTACGTTACGCGCCAAACCAGAGACAACACCAACCGAAACAGTGTTGCGAAACTCACTCAATGCGTTGCCAATCGTAATCGCGGTTTGACCCAAGCGAACCGTATCAGAGTTACCCAGAGGAGCTACGGATAATCCAGAAGCGGCGATTTTTAAGACAGCTAAATCTTGAACGCCATCACGCGCTAGCACCTTCGCCTCATACTTTTTGCCATCATTAGTCATAACTGAATACGAAGCGCTCGCATCTGAGACGACGTGTTTATTTGTAAGAATCATTCCATCAGCCGAAACAATGAACCCACTTCCCCCACCCACCTCTTGCCGCTGAGTCTTTCCAGTACTGCAAGGAATAGTAATCTCAACTCCACCACCAAAAAAATCTTCAAACCCTTTCGGCAATGTCCCGAGCGAATTCGACTTACAATTTCCAATAACCGGAACATTCTTTGAAACCGTAATTGCAACCACTGATGGAGAAACTCGCTCAACCGCACGAATCACTGCATCTTCATACGTATTCGTAGACTCATACGCGTTAGCAGGAAGAGAAGAATTTGTAGATCCAAATGACTGCAATTCTGGATTAGCTTTAAAAATACGATCTAGAAAATTACTAAACACATTCGCCTGCCCAAATGAAGACGCAGCCGAAGAAATCGCAACCATCCAGAGCGCAAATCCAATCACCAGCAGAGATACCGGAAAAGCGTATTTTTGAAACTTCATAGTATAAAATGTTATATCGACTATCCTAAGTATAAACGAAAAACACTAGCGTCCAAAAGAAGCGATAAACTTAAGAGTCAGAGAAATATCGCGACGATCTGTCTGTCTCCCAAGCGTAAAGCGCAAACTATTCTTAGCGCGATGAACGTCACACCCCATCGCCAATAGTACGTGCGAAGCCTCAAGGCTGCGTGCGGCACACGCCGAACCAGACGAGAGTGCCACTCCGGCTAAATCTAAGCGAACCAAAAACTCCTCCGCACTCACTCCCGGCATATATATATTAATATTATTTGGCAATCTTTCTTTCATCGAACCATTTATCTGAAGCTTCGGATAAAACGTTCGAAGCCCGGCGAGCAATGCGTCACGCAGCCCCGCAATACGCTTCACCTCTTTTTCGCGAGCTAGGACAGCTAACTCAACCGCTTTTGCAAACCCAACAATGTAAGCGACGTTCTCTGTACCACTTCTTAGCCCCATCTCCTGCCCACCACCAACAATCAATGGATCAATCGGATACATATCAACATCTTTAAGTGGACGCTTTGAATCAAGCTGATAATTCTTCACAAATAACGCACCCACGCCCTTAGGACCATAAATCTTATGCGCCGAAAGTGTCAGCATATCTACTCCGAGTGCAGACACATTGCAATCTATATACTGAAACGCCTGCACCGCATCAGTATGCACCAGCGGCCAACGCCCCTCGCCGCGAAACTCTCGAACAATTTTTGCGATCATAGCAATCGGCTGAACCACCCCTGTCTCATTGTTCGCCAACATCACCGAAACAAGCGCAGTCTGCTCATTGAGCGCCGCTTTCAGCTTTTTTACATCAACCACCCCCTCTTTTGAAACTGGAATAATCACTACATCCGCACCATCACGTGCCAGATCTTGGGCTGTTTTCAAAACACTCTCGTGCTCAATCGCAGAAATAATAATCCGCGGCATAGGATGCTTCGCTTTCATCTTCAGCTGCTCGCGAACATATCGGCGCATCACCCCACCCAAAGCCAAATTATTCGCTTCAGTTGCACTGCCCGTAAATACAATCTCCGAATAATGCGCCCCGATAGCTCGAGCTACCGTCTGGCGCGCCCGAAACACCGCTGCCGAAGCCCGCTGTCCAAATTGGTGAAGTGACCCCGGGTTGCCATACTCACCCGTAAAATAAGGCTGCATAGCCCTAACAACCCGCTCATCAACAGGAGTCGTCGCCGCATAATCAAGATAAATCGATTTCTGCTTCATATATAAGGAAGTGCTTATATCCTAAAGCTAACGCCCTAAATTAACAATATTTGAAACCCCTCCTCTAAGCTGGTATATATGAAGGATATGGAGCCAGAAACAATCCTCTTCCAAAGCTCAACCGGCATCAACATGACTCCCGTCCAAGTAGTACGGGAGATCTTAAGCTATATGGTTGCCGACCAAAAATACGACTACAAGATTATGATCGGCACCGACAGTGAACAAACCCACGATCGCAAAGCCGACTTCGTTACCGCTATTGTCGTCCACCGCGTTGGTAACGGCGGCCGCTACTTCTGGCGCCGCATCGTCCCTACAACCAAATTCCACACGCTTCGCGACCGCATCACCAACGAGGTGCTCCTCTCGCTCGACATCACCCAGCAATTCTTAGAAGCGACTAAAACAGTCGAACTCCCAAAATACGATTTCGAAATCCACATCGACATCGGTGAAAATGGTGCGACCAAAGCGATCATCCAAGAACTTACCGGCATGATCCGCGCCAACAACTTCTCGGTCAAAACCAAACCAGACAGCTACGCCGCCAGCAAAGTTGCCGATCGCCACGGAGCAAAGAACGATTAAATATGGATACCTGGGTATCCATATAATATTAATCTCTGCCGCGACAGAATTTATTTTTTGGTAGCGAAAGGCGCAAGTGCGCAGTTGGATGTCAATCCTACAAGCACGAGCAACGCATTCGATAACGAAAAATAAACCTGTCCTTCGGTTGCGCCTGGGCAGCCCTATTCCTTTGTCGCTCCTCGATGTAGTATATTCACACAATCATCTCGTCGCTTCGCGGACTAGGCCCGCCCAGGAAGCAACGCGGTGAGAGCTAATATTATATGGATACCCTAGTCTTAGACATCGAAACAAAAAACACCTTCGCCGATGTTGGCGGAAAAACTCGTAAGCACCTCGACATGCTCCAGATGTCGGTGTGTTGCATTTACTCGTACAATAAAAATAAATACGTTTGTTTTGACGAAACCCAGCTCGCCGAACTCAAAGCTTTTCTCACTCCCCCGGCGCTACTTGTCGGCTTTTCTTCAAACAAATTCGACCTCCCTATTCTAAGCCGCACGCTTAATCTTGATTTAAGTAATCACCCTAAGCTCGATCTTTCCAATGAAATAGAGCAACAGGTCGGCCGTATGGTTGGACTCGACAACCTTGCTAAGGCCAATCTCGGTATCGGCAAAACCCATCAAAATCTCGCCGCCCCGGTTCTCTATGCTGCTGGGAAAATGGACGAACTCAAAGAGTACTGCCAAAACGACGTGAAAATTACGAAAGAAATTTATGATAAAGCAAAAAAGTTTGGATTTTTACTCGTCCCCGACCGCAACAAAGAACTTCCAACTAAAGTAGCGATTGAGTTTCCGATAGATACCCAAACCTACTTGTTATAAAAAAAGCGCCCTACCTACCAAAAGGTCAGGGCGCCAAGTCGAGGCAGAAAACCTCCTCCGCTATCGCCAAACAGCATCATCCCAAGAAGCACAGGAAGCATCGCGATCAGAGCGACGAAGACTGCTGCCAGTAGGGCTAACGCGAACTCTTTCAAGCTAGAAAGGCTCATTCGCACCTCCCTTGGAATAGGACCGCCGCCGGGTCGCCAACAAGTGCACGGTCATACGTCACCGGAATCTTCATCGCCCGAAAGATGGGCGCGAGCATCCAGGCGAGCGCCAACAGGATCGCCCCAATCACCAGCACGATGAGCGGATTTCGAAACCCGCTAACAAACGCGCGCCAGAAAGCAGAAAGGATGCGCATCCTAGTCTCCTCCTTGGAGCAAGAGCTTCAGCCCGTAGGCGAAGCAATAGGAAAGGATGATGGGAAAAAGAAGCACGTAATCAAGGACATTGAGCTTCTTCATCGTGGATACCCCAGAAGAACTATATGTATAAAACTTCTTTTAGAGAAAAAAATCAAGGCGCCCTGTTTGCACAAAGCGCCTCTACGGAGAGCCGAAGCTCTCCAAGCTGATCGTCGCCCGTATCTGACAAGCGACGATTACTGCGATGACAAAGATCGCGATCGCGACCCCTATCATCAACCGAATTCTCTCCCGGTCTTCGTCCATCAGCGCCCTCCGAACTTGGCGCCGACCTTCGCCTTCATGCCCGCCACCTTCTGGTCGAGCGCCTTGGCCGGGATCATCAGCGCCGCGAGCATCGCGACGGCGACGAAGATCATCACGACGACCTCACGAACGATGAGCTTGCGGTCCATGGAAATCCTCCTATGAGTTGGCGACAACAACTACTACTTGATCGACGCGAGAAACGGCAGGATGATGACCGCCATCAGAGCGATCGTCTTGAGGACGACCACCGCCAGATACGCCACGCCACACGCCTGCGAAAGACTACGAGTGAACTGTCGCATAAATCCTCCCAGCGAGCCCGTAAAACGGGTCGCGACCTCAAGTACTGACAAAAACAAGTATAGCACAAAGTAAGCCAAAAGTCAATGGCTTTAAATATTGGTCAAAAGTGGCTTTCCGCCTACTTAAATCGTCGGATAATCGACAGAATCTCCGCCTTTTTCGCCTCAAAAACAGTACTGTCGAGCGCCTCAAGATTAAACCGAACTAACGGCTCGTTGGCTGATGGGCGCACCGAAAACCACCAATCAGGATCAGCAAACTCACACTTTATTCCATCAATTTGAATAGTGTTGCTCGCCCGTGAACCATACGTAATAAAAAGCGTTTCTAGTAATTCCGCGATCTGCTCTTGCGATGAAAATGAAAAATTTAGCTCATCCATACGAATCGTTTTTGTAAGCGTATCAACAAACTCACTAAGCGATCGCTCCCCTCCCGAAACAACATTCAGCATCATCAAAAACGCCATCAGCCCATCGTCGCTCCCAAAAAATGATTTGAAGTAAAAATGAAACGAGCTCTCCGCACCAAACTCCGCCCCGCTCTCATGCATCGCCCCATGGATATACGAACTACCAACTTTTGTTTCGATAATTTCTCGGTTCGCCTGACGAGCAAACGCCCGCACCACATACCCAAGCGTATGCTCGATAACAATCGGACCGGCAAAAAGCTGAGCAATACAAATCGTTACCGCCTCCGCGCTCATCTTTCTCCCTTGATTATCAATAAAAACCGCCCGATCAGCATCACCATCAAACACTACTCCCAAATCAGCCCGCTCCTGAACGACCGCCCGCTGCGCCTGTTCGGTCGCACCCACCTCTTTAGGATTTGGCCCATGCGCTGGAAAGTGACCATCAATCTGCTGATTCAAAAATATAAAATCGACATCAGAAAACACAGACTGGAGACGCGAAATAGTACTCGCCACCACACCATTTGAACAATCAAAGACCACCCGTACCCGGCGCCTAATTCGCGCCTGACTTTTTAAAAATGAAACATACGCATCAAAATATGGCGTGCTATCAGCTTCAGATACTACTACGAGCTGCCGTGGCACCAGTAACTGCTCATACCGTTGGTACGCACTAACCACCTCACTCATCGGCACATCCCTCCCTTGGCCATTGAGAATCTTTAGCCCATTATCTCCAGCTGGGTTATGCGACGCGGTAACCATTACCGAACCAGCAAACTTGAACTGATGGACTAAAAACGTCTGCATCGGCGTCGTCATAATACCAATAGCTTCTATAATAAGCGTCTTCTTGCCCGCCGAGAGTATCCCGGCAATAAGGGCCGCATATAAATCCGGCGAACTAAGTCTCCCATCGCGCCCAACAAGAACACGCCCATCAAAAATATCAGCCAATCCCCGACCAATACGGAAAAACATCGACTCATTCAGCTCGGTCGGATACGCTCCGCGAATATTGTACGCTTTAAAAATCGACTGCCCCATTGCTGTTTATTCTATCATCATTTAGCGGTATACTATACCAATAAACGAATACAAAACGATGGCAAAGAAAAAAACTAAAGACTCTGAATCGAGCTCCTCTAAGCTTCAAAAAATAAAATACGAGACGAAAAAAAGCGTTTTTGGCATTCTTTTGATCGGCGTCTCGATAATCATGCTCCTCGCCGCCTTTCACCGGGCCGGACCAGCGGGAGATATCATCTTCAGCCTCTTTAACGGCCTCGTCGGACTCGGATACTACCTCTTCCCAGCTATTCTTTTCATTGTCGGACTCCTCTTCCTGATTAGTCGAGAGGAGAAATTCTTTGGCGTCGTCTTTTTCGGGATGGCGTTTTTCGTTCTATCTGGTCTTGGTCTAATAGACGTCCTCTTCCCGGGCAAAGGAGGCTTCTTAGGCGGAGTTGTTGGCTCACTCGAAGTACCATTTGGCCACGGCGCAGCAATCATTTTGCTCATCACGCTCCTTATCACCGCACTCCTTATCACACTTAACGCCTCAATCACCCTACGTAAACCAAGCTTCTTAAAGTCACAAGAAGAAAAAGATATTGAGAAAAAGAAGCGCAAAGAAGACGCTCGCGACGACGAAGACGAAGAAATTGATATCGACGAGCTTATCGCCGAAGAAAAAGAAGCTCCAGCAAAAGCAACTAAAAAGATCGCCGCTCCTGCTGAAAAACCAAAAGAGAAAAAGTCTGACGAAGAGTTTGAGCCAGTTATCGCAATGTCTGCCGGCGAAGCTAAGGGCAAGAGCAAGCCAGCTGTAGTAAAAAACTACGTCCCACCACCACTCGACCTACTTAAGTCATCAGTTGAAAAACCAACCCCAGGCGACCTACGCGCAAACGCGAACATCATTAAACGTACTCTCGACAGCTTTGGTATCGACGTTGAAATGGGCGAGATTAACATCGGCCCAAAGGTAACCCGCTACACACTCAAACCAGCCGAGGGAGTTAAAATCACGCGTATTACCGCGCTTGGCCAAGATCTCGCTCTCGCACTCGCCGCTCACCCGATCCGTATCGAAGCTCCAATTCCAGGTAAGTCACTCGTCGGTATCGAGGTGCCAAACAAAGCCGCCTCAATCGTTCGCCTGGGCAGCCTCCTCTCCTACCCTGACTTCACGGCTGGCGGACAGCTCGTCTTCCCGCTTGGTCGCGACGTAACTGGCGAGCCGCTCTTTATGGACATCGAAAAGCTTCCGCACTTATTAGTTGCTGGTGCGACGGGAAGTGGTAAGTCTATTTTCATCCACTCAATAATCTTGCCGCTACTCTACAAAAACTCGCCGGAGATGCTCAAGCTCATCTTGATCGATCCAAAGCGTGTCGAGCTCTCGATTTACGAAGGCATCCCTCACCTCATCTCTCCAGTTATCACTGAAGGCAAAAAATCCATCGCTGTCTTCCGTTGGGCGCTCTCTGAAATGGATCGCCGCTACCAAACGCTTCAGCAAGCTGGCAGCCGTGATATTAAGAGCTACAACAAAGCAAACAAAACTGATCCACTTCCATATATTGTCATTGTTATTGATGAGATGGCCGACCTGATGGCCAACTTTGGCAAAGAAATCGAAGGCTACATCGTACGTCTAGCCCAGATGGCGCGTGCCACTGGCATTCACCTCGTACTCGCCACCCAGCGTCCATCTGTCGAAGTCATTACCGGACTTATCAAAGCCAACATCACTGGCCGTGCCGCTCTCAAGGTTATCAGTCAGATAGACAGCCGTACGATTATCGACACTGCAGGAGCTGAAAAACTCTTAGGTGGTGGCGACCTGCTCTTTAGCTGTTCAATGGCCGAGTACTCAAAACCAAAGCGTATCCAGGGAGGCTATGTCACCGAAGAAGAAATTAAAGATGTCGTAAAGTTTATCCGCGACAACAACGAAACACTTGGCCCAACCGAGCAATCGGCCGAAAGTCAGGCACTCGCCAAATCAATGAACCCACCAACCGAACCAGGTAAGGCCGAAGCAAACACTCCAGGCGGTGGCGACGTCTTTGATGACTATATGGGAACAAACGACGAAGAAGACGAGATGCTCCCACAAGCCATCGACGTTATAAAGCAGGCGCGCAAAGCCTCAACCTCCCTACTCCAGCGTCGTCTCGGTCTCGGCTACAACCGCGCCGCACGTATCATCGATATTATGGAAAGCAAGGGACTCATCGGCCCAGCTGATGGCGCCAAGCCTCGCGAAGTCTATATCGTTGACGAAAATAACTTAAGCGAAACCCCGCAAGAAGAAACCACTGAAGAGTAGTCAGTCCAAAAACCCTCGCTGAGCGAGGGTTTTTAGTATCCCATCAAAACAAAGGGTCTTATTGACTTTTATATATTTTAGTGATATAATATACCCTAGGAGGTCACCACCATGCTCGCGTATTACGTGCAGATGTTCGCGCTCATCGAAGTCGTTCTGTTCGGGTTGGACATGTTGTTCACCCCGCTTCGAGAAGGAGCGAAGTTCAAGCCCGTGTTCGCCATGATGCCGATCAACCTCGCTCGCAAGGCGGTTGCCAGCATCCTGACGTCGATGGCGAAGTCCGTCGCCCCGAAGAAGCCCAAGCAGAACAACCAGCAAAACAATGCGCACCCCTAGGAGGAGGTGCGCCGCAAATCAAAAGGCCCCGATCGTGTGGGCCTTTTCCTTTTTCTATAATTCTATTTTTTCTCCCCTTCCTGCGACTTCTTGATCTTGTTCAGCAACTTATCCAAGTCACCATTTAAAATACTTTCAATATCGTGCACCTTCACACCAAAACGGTGATCAGTTAAGCGGTCATCGGCAAAATTATAGGTACGAATCTTTTCGCTGCGATCAGCCGTACCAACAAGCTCACGACGATCAGCCGCAAACTGTCCCTGCGTACGCTGCTGCTCTAAATCATATAGTTTTGCGCGTAAGAGTGACATCGCCGCCTCACGGTTGGCCGCCTGTGCACGCTCTGCACGCGAGCTCACTACAATTCCAGTTGGCTTGTGCGTAATACGAACCGCACTTTCTACCTTGTTTACGTTTTGCCCACCCGGACCACCAGCACGAGAAAACGTAACCTCTAAATCATTCGGGCTAATAACAATCTCTTTCGCCTCAAGCTCCGGGAGCACTGCAACGGTAGCGGTCGAGGTGTGTACGCGTCCAGCCTTTTCAGTCGCTGGCACACGCTGCACGCGGTGCACGCCCGACTCTAATTTCAAAGCGAGGTAACAACCACTACCCGAAACCTGCGCAAAGAAACTCTTATATCCGTTTTGCCCAGTCTCGTTATAATCAAAAATCTTAAAACCCCAACCCTTTGAGGCTGTATAGCGCTGATACATACGCGCCAAGTCTCCGGCAAAAATAGCCGCCTCGTCTCCTCCAGCTCCAGCTCGAATTTCTAAAATACACTTATTGATTGTTGATTCATCCACCATATGGGTAATTATAGTTCAATAGGTTATGCTATGCTACTCTATAAGTAAAGGAGCATGGCCAAACTTATTCTCACCGCCGACGACGACGCAGACTTTCTCGATATCGTTGGTGCAAAACTCAAAAGTAAAGGATTTTCGGTTCAAACTGCCGCCAATGGAGCACTGGCTGTTGAAAAAGCCACCAAAATTAAGCCCGACCTCATCTTGATGGACGTGCAGATGCCAGAAAAAGATGGCATGGAAGCGACCGCGGACTTACACGCTAACGAACAAACGAAAAACATCCCTATCATCTTTCTCACTAATCTCGGCGACGCCTCCCCTGCAGTTGCAACTATCAACAAACGTTTTTCCGAACAAATTGGCGCTGTCGACTATTTTAAAAAAGGCGGCGACCTCGATCTCCTCGTAGCGCGTATCAACGAAATTCTTAAATAATACTATGCACACTCCGCCACTCGTACTTATTGCTGATGACGACCCAGACTTCAAAGAAGTACTTTCTGCCAAACTCCTCAAGGCAGGCCTAACTATCGCCGAGGCCAAAGATGGTAACGAAGCGATCACAAAAGCCAAGAGTATTCTTCCTGATCTGATTATTATGGATATCCAAATGCCGGGCACCAACGGCACCGAAGCAGTGCTCGACCTCAAACAGAATCCAGAAACGAAAAATATCCAGATCGTATTCTTTAGCAACCTCCTCTACCCATGGCCAGGCATCAAAAAGGAAAATGATAAGTTCGCCCAAGAGTTAGGTGCGATTACGTTTTTACGGAAGAGCGACGAACTCGACTCGATTGTCCGCAAAGTCCAAGAGCTGATCGCTCAAACACCAAACAAATAAAGATTCAACAAAAAATACCTGAACGAGTATTTTTTGTTGACACCCTAAAAAATAGTTGTACTATCAGGGCAGAACGTACCACCTCTATTGCAGCAAAGGAGATTCCCTTGAACTTTACCCACGAGACGCGAACAGTCGGCCTCCGTCCTATCAGCGAAAGCGACTATCCGACGCTTATGGATTGGCGCAACAGTGAGCGATGGCTAAGACTACTCTCTCAACGACGAGATACTGTCAGCCCAGAAGAATTTGCCGCAGAAATAAAAAAGGCGTTTGCTACTCAAAGACAGGCTCAATTCATGATTGTGCGCAAAAGAGACAACAAGGCGATCGGCACGATATTCTCTTTCAATCTCGATCTCACGAACGGAAACGTCTTCATCAACACATTTATCGATGAAGAAAATGAACGCCGAGGCTATGGCGCAATCGCAACGGCGCTAGTAATCAAATGGCTATTCGATGCGTTCCCTATTCACAAGATCTACTTCGAAGTCTTCGGCTACAACAAGCTCTCGCACGACACGATGGTTAGTGCCGGATTCAAAAAAGAAGGTCGGTTCCGAGGGGCGCGATTCTACGCAGGAAAATATCACGATGTAAGTCGCTTCGCCCTATTTCGAGAAGGGCTGAAGAAAAGAGTGCTCCCATTCCTGGCACGTCAATCACGAATTGACAAAGCCAC
>CAZFZO010000026.1:0-5658 GCA_964523595.1 uncultured Candidatus Saccharibacteria bacterium
TGCGGCGCTTACTCCCGCAGGTAGCGACTTCCATAAGCCCGTGCTTGCCGTAAAGATACTAAAGGTGGATTGGCTGTTTTGGGAAAACTCAATTAGCGCCATATCTCCTTTTGCAGAACCTTGGGCTGATTTGATCGAGCTAGTTAGCGCCGCTCCCCTTTTTTCTTCGCCATCCAAAGTGATCTCGTACACCTCTCCATTGATCGTTGTATAGAATGGGCTGTTGGTTGCTTTGTTAAGCCAGAATGAGGTGATGATGTTTTTACTTATGCGGCGAAGGGCGTTTTGTTCAGTAGGTTCTGTTTCGGTGGTGCTTGGGGCTTGGCTTCCACTTGGCTGGTTAACTTCTTCCTGAGTCGCACTTCCTGTTTCGGGTGTTTGTGTCACCTCATCGCCCTCCTGAGGTAGTTGGTTTTGAGTGTTCTCGGTCGGTTGAGTTGGCGTGGTTTTCACAAAGAAGAGATATCCACCAATAGCTACGAGAATAATGAGTACGAGGATAATAAGTAGACGTTTCATACGATTAAAGTTTTGCTTGAAGGTCGGCTAATTTTTTCTCGAGTTCCGTTCGTAGTGCCGTAAGAGTTTCGACTTCTTGTCCCCTAGCTATCATGAATCCAGCGTTGATTTGCGGATTGTTCACAACCATTTCTTGGAAAGCTGCTGATGAGGTTTTTCCTTGAATTTCGATAAGGGCTGCGGTGAAGATATCGAGGGCGATGGAGTCTTGATAAAACTCTTTTGAATAGGCTGGGTTATATTTTATGGTTGGGTGATTGGCGAAGTATGCTGGTAAGTCGATTTTGTCGATACCGAGGTTTTTAATCCATACGTCAGCGGTAGTCATTTGGCCAATTTCTCTATCAAGTCGTGAAATATTGTTTTTGGCGATTTGTATATCAGTTGCGCTTGGATTTTTAGGATCGCTTCCTAAATCAGATAATATATCGCTTACGACCGCGTCAATCGCCGCAGAGGCCGTCGGATTGTTTTTCGCGTATTGGGCATTTCGTTTTTCTCGGTCAAGGTTTTCGAGGCTCGCGTTTACTGATTTTAATTGATTTTTGGTGTTGGTGATTTGCCCTTCGAGAGCTACTCGATTTCTTGCTTCTTGGGTTATTTTGTTAACATCTGGGCCACTTAGGTCGGTAATTCGTGAGTTGATTGAGTACAAAATAGTTACGGCTGCGAGTAATAAAATGAGGCCATAAATAGCAGAGCTGATTCGTTCGTTCGCGCTTTCTGCGCTCGCTAAGCTTCCAGCTGAAAGAATTTTTTGGATCGCACCAAATACAAGAAATGCAAGCGCGAAAAGAGCAGCGAGGCCTATCCCCCACTTATAAATATTTACAATATACGTACCAAGGTTGCTTACAGAGCCAGAGGAGTCAGCACCAATGCCCGTTATAAGCTTGGTTGTTTCTTGTGCGCTCGCGATGCGAATTAGTATTGAAGAGAGTATCATTGGTGGGTTTGTCGTTTTTATTGAATGGTTAGCGTAGTCGTTTCAGTGCTTGATTCTTTGTCATTTGATTTAAGACTAATTTGGCTAGAAATGTTATGTTTTCCGACGGTTGGTTGATCTAACTCGAGGTACCCGAGTGGGACTTGGCGTTGTGGCTCGAGCGTTTCTCCATTCTGAGCCCAACGAATATTTAGCTCTGATAGTATTTGCGCGTTGAAAAAGAATGGAATGGCCTCAAATATATAGGTTGTGTCATTTTTCGCCTGACGCAACGATATCTTTGGATTAGTTGTCCGTATTCCCACCGCCCCTTCGACATTTTTCAGATTATACCCCTGAATCAATGCGCGAACTGAGTAGTTTTTATCGATTGCCGTATCGGTGAGGAATGTAGCAGTTGTTGCTCCAACCCCCGAGCTAATAAGGTTGTCGTTTACAAACCAGCTGATTTTCTTTGAGCTGATATCAATCACCTTCCCTCCGTCTATAAGCATAAGAGCGAGATTTATTTTGCTCCCTTTCGTAGGAAGCGCCTTGCCCGCATACCAAGTTGGTGCGTAGGTGTTTGCTTGCCAGGTAATAGTTGCGGTTGGTTCGGTTGTGGTTTGTGCAAAAACTGGCGTTGTAATAAACGTCGAACAAAGAATAAATAGGCTTAGAAAGAAGCTTTTCATTACTCTTATTGTACACCAGAGAAGGAGCTTCTGGCAGGTTGAGTTATGCGCAGGGCTGTTAGAGCGCACCTTGGGCATCAAGAATCTCTTGTGGATTGGTCGTGATAAGCTGGTTTTCCGCATAGCTAGCCACAATTTGGATGGCTACGTGGTTAACGCCAGCGAAGAAGAGTCCCTGCCCTACATCTACTTCGAGTAAGAGGTTTTTCTCACCATCAGAAAGATTGAATGTTTTGGCGACTAGGTCGAGCATTGCTGGAGCTTGCTTGAGGAGTAGTTGAATCGAGGAGTTGGTGATAATTGGGCGGCCAAATGGTGAAGAAAGGAAGTCTTCGACGTCTTGGGTAATCGTGGTGACGCCTAAGAAATATTTACGCGCGCGTTTTACTAAGCCAAACAAGAAGGTCGCACTGTCTTGGTTTTTCATTAATATCCAAGCCTCATCGATAAAGACGACGCGTTTCTTGAGTTCGGCGCGAATCAGGTTCCAAATGAAGTTGAGGACGATATACATCGCAATCGGGCGGAGTTCTTCCTCGAGATCGCGGAGTGAGAAGACGATAAGGCGGTTTTCAATGTCGATATTGGTTGGCTAGTTGGTAAAACCGGCGAAACTTCCTTCGCTAAAACGGTAGAGGCGGTCGGCCATCTCAGCTCCTCCCTCGAGGCTCTTAAGAATAGTAATTAAATCCTTGAGAAGTGGTGGTGGAATATTTGAAAAGTCTTTGCCGGCAACGATTTCGCGAGCGGCGTAGGTTTCGGTAACTGCTCGGTCGAGTAACGCCTCCTCCCCAGGCTCTACTTTGCCAAGCATTAACTTAATCAGGCCAGTTAGGTTTACGATGTGGCTGCGGAGTACTTCAGCTGGATCTTCATCCTTCGGGATGACTGGAATTTCAAACGGGTTAATGTGGTGTTCGGAGGTAAGCGAGATTCTAAAGTAACTTCCCCCTACTGCGTTAGCGAGCTTCTCATACTCATTTTCTGGGTCGATGATTAAGACGTCAGAGCCGGTCATAAGTAAGCGGAGCGCTTCAAGCTTGGCAGCGTACGACTTACCTGAACCAGACTTGGCGAAGATAACCATGTTTGCATTTTCGAGCGAGAAGCGATCGAAAATGATGAGTGAGTTGTTGTGGCGGTTGATGCCGTACAAAATACCTTCGTCAGAGGTAAGGTTGAGTGAGACAAATGGGAAAAAGGATGAGAGTGGGTTGGAGTTAAGTGGCGTGTGAATAAGAAGTTGGTCGGTGGCGGTTGGAAGTGTTGAGTTGAGTCCTTCGACCTGCTGGAATGTCGCTGGTTTACTATAGATTAACCGGCTTTCGAGTAAGTTTAAGATAGCGCTTTCGATTTTAGCGAGTGAGTCGAGTGTGTCTCCATATAATGTGATATATACCCCTACTTGGAAGAGGTTTTGTTGTGATTGTTGGAGCGCGTCGCGAAGGCCTTCTATGTCTTGGCGGGCGGTTTCCAAAATTGGATTACGAATAAGTCCTTTTTGCTCCTGCTCGATTAATTGCGCCTCAACCTGCGTCGCTTTTTTGCGAAGATTTTTAAGTGCGAGTGCGGTTTCGACGGGGTTGATGTGAATAGAGACGTCGAGAAGATCTGGAAAGTTGATGATTGGTGAAAACCAACCAGTTGCTAGGTAGCGCGGGTAGGTAAAGATGAAAAGCGTTTTAACGTATTTAGAGCCAAGCTTTAAATAGTTCGAGTTAACCTCGAGCGCTGAAGGGGCGATTGTGTTTTTGATGTCGTCAGTCATATTAAGACGTTTGAACCTCAAGGTTTTTCTTTTCGGTCGACTCAGGGTTGTATAGGTTATAGAAGAGTTCGACTACCTCGCTGTCATTAAGCGGGATGGCACGCAGACCGATCTGGTTTAGGCCGCTAACTACTTGATCGGCCCGTTGTGAGAGTTGTCCGACGTTAATATTAAACTGGCGATCATCTTCTTCGTTGGCTGTGATAGGAGTTCCTTTGCTGAACATACCAAAAAGTCCTTTGGTGATCGCCTTCCCTGCTTCAGGGATAACAACTGGATCAAATGGGACGACGATAAAAAATGTTTTGTTCATGATTGCGTTTTCAGCAACGAATGAGCGAATAAACTCACGATATTCGGCAATTTGAGTTCGCAGAAGCGGATTTGTTTCTTGAACTTCGAGCTTAGAAAGATTGCTGAGGTAGTTATTGATATTTAATTTGCGAGAATGAATAAAGATTTCTATAGAAAAGTTAAGTGAGTTGAGAAAGTTTTGATACGCAAAGGTAATCGCTTCTTGTTCTTCTTCTGACTTGAGGTCGAAGTTCATACCCGAAACCATCAGGATTTGGCGCAGACCCCCGTTTTTCAAAATCAATACGCCGTTTTTGACGCTTTTGATTTCAATGAATTGTTGTGTCGCCTGTGATGGTTGTCCCTGTTTGCTGTCTGGCATATAGATAGTATATCAGCTTTTTGTTCGTCTTAAGCTGCTTATCGGTAATCAACGCGCTTGCGGAGTTCAGTATCCCCTGTTTCGTGCTTAAATACTTCGTATTTTTCCAAAACCTCCGTAGGTTTTTTAAAAAATGAGAAGAAGGTTGCTGCTTTTTCTCGATCCTCAATTGCTTCAGTGGTCGTATTCATCTTAAGCCAAAGGTGTTTGAGTTGGCTCGGGCCCTCTTGCTGTTTTGGTATACGGCTAATATTAGGAAGCTCTGGTCCGATGTCGGCACGTTTCCAAATATAAAATTTGGGCTGCCAAAGATAACTAAAGCCAGCAAGGATCATATAAATAAGCGGCCGGCCGTTGAATTTGATAAATGCGAGTGCGCAAGCGAGCGTGCCGATGATGACTGTTACGATGATCCAAAGCCAGGTTTGCAAAACGAAGAAAAGGATAAAACAAAGACCTCCGGCAACAGCGAGATAGAGAAATTCGCGAAGCGTGAGTGGTCCAAAAATCTTATCTTCAATTTCGATGAATTGAGGAACTTGAAACTGCATACACTTATTATACGGCGGAAATGCTCAAACCAAAAACAGAAGCCCCTGTTTAGAACTGGGGCTTCTGTTTTTCTGCTGGTTTTTCGTCGAGCGGGGTTCTTTGAGTGGTGTAGTGAACGATTTTAGGGATTTCTGGTCCAGCTGTCTTAGCTACTTGCGGGGCTACCGGCTTTTTCATGCTACTTTCAAATGGAGACATGAATTGCGCCGGTGCTGGGCGAGGACCCTTTGGTGCTTCTGCCTGGGGTTGGACTCGAAATGAGAAGCTTTCCCGGGTTGGCTGATTAAGTGGGGCGACTGGCTTTTCTTCATGCAGCATAAATGGCTTTTTCATGCTGACGACACTTGCCGTTGGTTGCGCTGGGATGGCTGGAGCTACTGGCGCAGCTGGGGTTGGTGTCGATACTGGGCGACTTATCGCGACATTATTATTGAAGCTGATAACGCGCGCCTTAGTGTGTTCTGAGGTTGGCTGTGTTGGGGGGGTGAGTGGTGTCGGGGGTGTTGTTGGCGTTGGTGGTGGG
>CAZFZO010000026.1:5668-10900 GCA_964523595.1 uncultured Candidatus Saccharibacteria bacterium
GCGAAACTAATAACGCGGGCCTTTGTTTGCTCTGGTGCTGGCTGTGCCGGTGTCGCTTGCACTGGAGTAACTGGCTGTGTAGGAGTTATTGGCGTAACCGGGGCTCCGATCGGTGGAATCTTCTCCCCTCCTACTGCGTCGACAGGGATAAGGGACACATCAATGCCGGTAGTGGTTTTGAGGGCGACGGCGATTGGGTTGAGAATTTTCCCTTTAATCTCCGCAGCGATTTTCTGAATAATCTCACTAGGGAGCACGAGGTCTTTTTTGAGTTGCTCAATAAATTCTTTTGGTTGGATGACTCCCACTACGAGACGAGTTATGTCGCGAGGAATGATTCGAAGCTTCCCTGGTTGAATGTGATTTTTATCATTCAATAAGATAATGGTTTCTACTACTGAGTCAGAGGTGAGCCAGATGCGAATCGCCTCAGGGAGTAGGTTAAATGCTCCGGCCTTTTGGGCGGCGAGGGTTTCGATGTCTGTTGGAGTAGTTTGTTGGGGCGATAGATTATCCATGGGTTTAGACTACTGAGCCAGGGCTTTGGTTAGTTCGGTGCCAGGCTTCGACGCTACGAGAGAGGTCTTGAATAAGCCCCACTTGTTTATCAATTTCCGCGGTATTTGCGCCCGCAACTCCCCTACTTGCGCGTAAGGCCTTGAGTTGATTCTCGAGTTCGGTTCGAGCATCGGCTAGACCGTAGTTTTTAAGAACTTCATTCCAATTTTTCTTTCCACCAGTCCCTCCGCCACCAGCGGCAGCTGTATTAAGTAATGTTCCTATGTCAGAGACTTGCTGATCAAAGGCGGTAAGCATCGCTTTAGTTTCCTCGTCGCCAGCATCAGGAAGGCGTTTGCCAAGTATGGTGCGGTTTTTAGCATATTTTTCGGCGAGTTCTTTCTGTGCTGGTGCTGACATTTTATCAAAGCGAATTTTTGCCAAGTCTTCATTTTTCATCGTCCTAATTTGGGCGAGAACGATTTCATCATCGGTCGATTGCGTAGTGAGTTTGTTCTTTTTCATAAACTCATCATCAGTTTTTGAAAGAGCTGCCATCATGTCAGGTCTGCTCAACATCATCTTCTTCGTGGCAGAGCTATAGGCTTCAGTAGCGCCAGCAGTTTTTGCGGCTTCGAGGAGTTCGAGCATGCGGTCGTTAGTTATCTTATCGCTCCCAAGGGCATCTTTGTCAGAGAGTTGTTGAAGCATGGCAAGTTTTTCGGCGACACCGCCTCCAGCATGTGGGTGATTGACTTCTTTAATGAGTTCATCAGGCCCAAGGTCTTTAAGGTGTTCGCTGCGGTGTTTGCTCGCTGCTTGCTGAATTTTGCCCGATTTATCACTACGGTCCGCAAGGCCGGCGACCCAGCCGATTCCCTTGTTTGGATCGATATTTGGTGCCTGGAACTTTCCTGTTTTAAGGCTTTCGTTGCCAGCCTTGCTGATTAACTTGCCAGCCTTACCAAAGCCAAGAATTGATGGGTAAGACAGCGGATTTAAAACGTTGAGGAGTCTGCGCTTTTGCCCTTCCTTACCAATGGTAAGCGCATTAGATAGTGCTCCAGTGCCTTGCATAAATCCGCCGACAGTTGATTTGCCTAAGCCTGTCGCTCCACGGGCGATAAATCCACCCACCCCAAAGGCGAGTGCGGTTCCAACTACTCCAGACTTCTTGCCTGTTGTAATGGCTGCGATGAGAATACCGCAAAGAATGAGCATTTGGAGAATGTTTTCTACGACCTGACCACCAAAAAGGCCGCCGTTAGTCGCGAGCACGCGAGTTGTAGTGACGGCTAAAAATACTACAAATGTAGTAGTTGGAAGGAAGGTTATTTGAGCAAAGAATTTACTCCACCACTTACCCCAGTGTTCGTCTAATTTTGGAATAATACGAGCTCCCCAGATAAGGGGCATAAAAATAATTAGAATCACGAGCGTTATGTTTCGTACCAAGATCATTATCGCGAGAGCGATCATGACAATCATTAAGATCAACGTCATTAGGTCGGCAAGAAGAAGCGCCTGAAGAAGTTTAAACCAGGTCGCCCAACCGCCTGCGTCTTCGTTGATATTAAAGCGATACCTTGCTGTTCCGTCTGGAGAGCTTCCAATCGCTTCAATTCCACTCGACACATTGTTGCTGTTTTGTATTTCTATGTAGTCATTGCCCGGGCAATCCTGGACTGGGTTGTCTGAGGATATGATTCTTTCATTTGGTTTTCCGGGGAAGCAACGGTATTGTTTGCCCGTTCTGTGTGAAAGCTCGCCGAATTTAGCTGGGTCAGCCGGAGTAAGAAGTGACTGTGGATTGAACGCGCTTCCAAGATTGTTGGCGGTGACGTCTTTTAAGAAATAATTAGTAAATACATTACTTACATCTATGAATGCACTAGCTATGAGAAAACTAAAGTTTACTAAAATAGCACCTTTTATGAGGTTCACCATTAATCGTTTGGCGCTGTAGTCTTCGAATTGGAAGATGGTAGCAAACGCCATAACAATAATGGCGAGTACGAATAGTAAGTTTGCTAACCCCTGGGTAAGTTTAAAGCCAGCAGTAACGATTGGAAGGTTGATAATGGACATTCCATTTTCAATCAAGAGCCTGACTGCTACTGCGGCAATATTGAGAAGGACGGCGTAGAATTTTCCAAATAAAAGAAGGATGGCTAGTGTAAATCTTTTAAGTCCTACAAGGAAGAAGCAGGCGATGTTCCAATTTTCGCAGCTACCATATACCACATCAACATCATATTTGGCGCCAGCGGCGAGTGGGTCGAATGCTGCTGTTGATGTTGCTTCAGCTAAGGCTTGATGCGGGGTAAACAAAACGAGGCCGAGCAAGACGGCGAGCGAAAGCCCAGCAATAATTTTAGTTACTAGACTCCACCTACGCATAGTAATACCTGGCGTTTAATTGATTCGACGCTGTTAGCTGTCTGATTATCAGCAGCGAGGGTTGCCTTTTCGGCTTCGGCATTAATTCGTAGCTGTTCGGCGTTAGTTGCGTCGGCTGGTATGGCGATGTTGGTTGCGATCGCATCAAGACCTGCCCAGTTGTCTTGTGTCAGGCCGTCTACTTGAGTTTTAGCAGCTTCGAGTGTGTCGATAATAATTTGATTAGCATTGATTCTGCCCGAGAGGTCGGTCGCAAGAGCACGTGCGGTTATGAGTTTTGTTGACACGCAGTAGTTCAGTGAACCGTTTTCATAATCATCCATATACGAGATGAGGTTATTTTCGAGTGCGAGAGAGTCTTTCATTATTGTTTTGGCGATCAGGCGTGGTACGAGCGCATTTTCAATCTGATTTTTAAGGTCGTTCTTAGCTCCCGTAAATCCAGAACGCAGTACGTTGATGTATTGCTGGCAAGCTTCTAGCGCACCTCCGGTTAGGTTTTTGCACGCGTTAGCTTTATTTGATCCCCCACTCCCTCGCTGAGTGATATTTTTAATTCCATCTACTCCAGAGACGATAAGGCGGTTAATGAGTGCGTCAGAAATTGCGGTTACGTACTCGTCGAGTTCGTCAGCGGTAAGGAGGAAATCGATATTGCTTGTAAACGCCTTACTCGCGAGGTCGCCAACAATTCTACCCGGGGTAGTGATTTCGCAGGTTGATTGAACGTCTCCTCCCTTGCCGTCACCGTCTAGGTCGGGACCATTTGGATTATTTGTGTCCTCGGTGCAACTTTGTCCACCCAAAAATCCATTTCCTGCCTTAGCTTGGCTCTCTGCATTGTATTGTGCTCTACCGATCCGTCTGTCCTGCTCTTCTTGTGAGATAAGGAACGCGCCATATACGTTATTTTGTGGTTCCCAGAGTGTTTGATAAGCGAGCCATCCACCGTTGTTAAAATCATCATAAAAGCTTTGGACGTTGCCTACGATTTGATCGAGGGTGCAGGTGATTGAGGTGCCAAAGCGGCGTACTGGACTTAACGCGACACGAATTTGAGCTTGGATTGGGTCACAAAGGAAGCCAAGAGCTGAACTTTGAATAAACTCTCCGGCGGCGGCATTCCCAGCATCTTGCAAGAAGCCGGCCCAGTCGGTTACAAAACGTGGTTTACCCTCCCCTTGCACCCAGCCGATGATTTGATCCACCATCTGGTCGAGTAAGAGTTTCTTGAGCTTGGCGCGCAAGAGACGCTCGATCCTCGTTTTTGTGTCGAGCGCGAGCGACCCAGTTGTGTTTTTAGCGATAATTGCGAGCTTTGGATCGTTGATTGTGCCGATCGTACTAATGAAATCAAAGTATCCACCAATACCGCGAACAGCATCGATTGCTGCGTGGGTTGGCTTAGGCGTGAAGAAAAATCCTAATGAGCCAAGAATGAGTCCGCAGACGACGATTTTTTGTGAGAGCTTGAGCGGCGACATTTAACCGTTAAGTTTTTGTTTATCGATAAACGCGTTTATTTCAGAAATGAGTTGGCGGTATTCAGCGATGACAATTGAGTTGAACTGAAGTACGAGGAAGGCTTGCAAGGGGTCATTTTCATAATTAGCGGCTACACGTAAGATATTTTTTTCAGTTCCGAGAAATGCGATTTGTTTTGTGTGAAAACTTAGTGCGGTGCGCGGAACAGATACTTTGTATAGTTTTTGTTCGGCGCTCTCGTGTGCGTTGGCGAGTGCTTGATAATCAGTTGGAAGCGGGTCTGTGTTGGTAGCAAACCGTACATCACTAAGTTTCAAGAGAATATCATTGAGTGTTGTGAAGTACTGGCTTAAAGATTCCTTACTCACATCATCACTGATGAGTATCTTGGTACTGTCTACGGTTGAGCGCAGCTTGTTAGAGTCAAAATCGCGAATCGCTTCTTCAATGGCGTTTTGAATCGCCTGATCTGGAGGGATCGCCGTTATTTGACGCTTGTCTTCCTGCGTGACCGGCCCTTCTGGGTTTTTTTCGATAATCTCCTTAGCAACCTGGGCGCTGAATTTAGCGCTTAAGTTGTCAGGGGTTATCGAACTCCCTGCCGGAAGCTGCTCTACCTTGAGGAGTTCCGGTGTTTTTGCCACTTCTGTTCTCAGCGGCGCTTTATCGCCAAATATAAATATGACGATGAGATATAGGGCGAAAATGGCGATGAAGCCAATGAGAGTTTTTAATATAATTCGTTTCATTGGAGCGTACGCCAATTTCTAACGTGCGTATTACACACGTCTTCTATAATTGTACACTTTTTTTCACCACTTAGTTAGTGGAAAAATAACCACAGAGCTC
>CAZFZO010000027.1:0-5234 GCA_964523595.1 uncultured Candidatus Saccharibacteria bacterium
CTAAGTGACGGATAATCTCGAGCTCTTTCTCAAACGCACTAATAAACTGTTTTTGAGTAATCATATATTTTTAATCCTGTGAGTATAACAGATAATCAAAAAATATATAAACACCATAAATGGTGTTTATATAACGTACGAAATAAGCCCCCCCTACTACTAGAGGTGAAGCAGGAATATTGAAATAATAATTACCAAAATCCAACCAAGCGTATAGCCGAAGAATTTAAATGCCGCACGTTTCGCTCCTTCTAGGTATAACAAAATCGGACGACCTAAGATCAAAACTCCCACTACCGCAGCTGATAGCACAAATAAAAGCAGCATCATAATCGGAATCCAGATACTCTTGTCCGGCACACCCGGCTTCTCAAGATGAGTCATAATTCCCGCCACGCCAGAAACGTATACAAAAACTAAAATCGCGTGACCGAGACTGCGAAGAATAGATTTATTTTTCATTGTGTGGGCGTTATGGGATACAGGAGAAACTATTTTAGCCTTTCCTCTGCGAAATCAATCACAAAACTTTCAGCATCGTACACGAGAACATTCTTTGTCATATCAGCCTCCTGAGCTGCTTTAATCGCATTCCGAAATTCAACTGCTACATCTTCGAGGTGATTTTCTAAAATCAATTTAAAAACCTCGCCCTTTAACTTTTCTTTTGTAATTTCTCCGGATTGAAATCGTACCGAAAGATCAAGCGCTGGAAAATTTCCAGCCTTTAATAGGGCTCTCGCCTTTTTAATACGCATAGAATTACGTATTTCAATATCATTAAAATTCATATGTGGGTAGGGAGGGATTCGAACCCCCGTAGGCCAAAGGCCGTCACGTCTACAGCGTGATGTAATTGACCGCTCTACCACCTACCCACTAACTAACTCAACAAGAATAAAGATAAATGACCAAAAAATCAAACACTCTATACTTTTGGGACCTCTTTCTTACTAATATCCTCCGCCTTAATCGCTTCCATCTTTTCACGCAAATCTACCTGCTTCTCTTTCGCGATCTGATGCTCTTTTAAACGATTAAGGTATCCATTTACAAAGTTATCAATCTTCATAATCACTACGCGCATCTTACGTAAAATACGCTCAAAAAATGAGTTAACAGCCGAATCCATCTTACCAATTGGCAGCTTCGCTAAAGCGCGATCAAACGCGTTAGCTGTTCGTACGTGATCAGGACGATCAATACGTGGCAGCGCGCGCGCAAACAAATAAACGATTACCGCCAAACTCCCAAATAAAGCTATTTGAACAATATAATCGTACATAACAGATTTATTTTACCATACAAAGACGCATCGAGCACATACAGATTTTGCATGTGCTCGATGTAGGTTGTATACCTACGTTATATGCAGACGAAAACTAGACCTGGAAACGGGCGAAGCGCTCAATCTTAATGTTCTCGCCAACCTTCGCAATCACACTCTTTACGTAGTTCTCAATCGTCAACGACTCATCTTTGACATAATTCTGCTTGAGCAAGTCATCAACAGTCTCTGGAGCAGCCGCAGCGATGTGCAAAGCTACATTTTTTGCGAGCTCATGGAAGTCTTCAGAGCGAGTAACGAAGTCAGTTTCAGCGCGAATCTCTAAAAGCACACCAACGCGTCCGCCATGAATATAGGTTTCTAAGTGAGCCGCGCCAGTAGCACGATCACCTTTCTTTCCGGCCTTCGCAATACCCTGCGCACTCAAATACTCAATGGCTTTCTGATAATCACCACCGACTGCGTCTAGGGCACGCTTACAATCCATCATACCGGCACCAGTTTCTTCACGAAGACGAGCTACATCATTTGCTGACATATGTTTTAGTGTAAATGTACTTTTATAATTTCGACACCGACAGAACTACTTCTTGATTGGAGCAACCGCACCGCGCTCATTGATACCCGAGACCAAAGCCGCTGAAAGTTTCTCGCTAATCCAGCGCAGACTCAACTGATTGTTGTCATTAGCTGGAATTACGTACTTAATCGTTGTTGGGTCGGCGTTTGTGTTAGCAATCGCAACCACAGGGATCTTCGCACGGCTCGCTTCAGCAATCGCGATCTTGTGCGCATCAGCACCAAGAGCTACGACAGTTGCCGGAAGAGTCGTCATACGCTCCAAACCACCAAAGAAACGAGTCAAACGCTCAAGCTGCTTCATCATCTCCGTACGCTCCTTTTTCGTGTACTTATCAAGACGACCAGCCGCGTTATCCGCCTTTAAGCGAAGATAAAACTGCAAACGAGCAGAAATCGTGTCGTAGTTAGTAAGCGTACCACCAAGCCAACGCTCGGTGACAAATGGGAAACCAAACTTCGTACCAAGCTCCTGGGCGAGTGCCTGACTTGCTGGAGTCGTACCAACAAAGAGAACTTGCTGGCCGTTTTTACCAATCGTCTTCAAGAACTCGCAAGCCTTTTCAATCGCATCAAGCGTTTGAGTAAGGTCAAAGATCGAAAAACCATTACGCGTTGTGTACACGTACTTTTTCATCTTTGGGTTACCCCACATGCGGCGACGGCCAAACAAAATACCGGCCTTCGTCATCTCTTCTAATACAGCCGTATCAGCCGTACGCTCTGGGGCGACTGGCTCTACTGGCATACCTGACTTATCGTTTTTAATTTCGTCCATACAATAAATAATTAATGATTAAATAAAAAACTCCTTTCGGAGCGTAAACAAAAAGCCAAAAAGCTATTGAATACGCCCGATATGCACCAAAGGTGCTGACTAACGCTCCAGGGCCCTCGTGGCGCTTAGGCGAACTGGAATACAGCTATTATATACGTCTTTAGCCATTTGTAAACCCCTTTTCGCCTTTCTTTTATATTGACAGAAATGACAAGCTATGTCTTAATGTTTTCAATCAATTAGGCACGCTGCCAAACGGGGGTCGGCCACCTCAAAAGGCCAAAAGGAGGCTTGCGATGAAGTCAAAGGTATTCCAGCGCGGATTCGAACAGAGCCAAGAATCATTCGAGCAAAAAATGAACGAATGGCTCAAGGAAAAAGAAGGCAAAATTACGATTGTCGTACAAACGATGGCGCTCTGCACTGCCTCACATCGATTCGGCGTCGCGACCGCTTGCGAACTCGTCATCTTCTACGAGGAAACTGCATAGCGAATCGCTCTGAACAACAGCTCGTACGTGTTCGATAGCATCGAACCTCCGTGCGGGCTGTTTTTAATTTTAAATCCAATAAATACTCAGCTCAAAAAAAGAAGACCCCGCCGAGTGCACGTGGCACAAGGAAGGGTCGGAATAGGGGCTTGCTCCCAGCTGCAGGTATCTGCGGTGGCGAGTTTGATCGCACTCGCGGGCACTAACGCCGCAGAAGGCGCGCCGTTCCCCACAGCCAGGAGCTTACCTTACGGTCCGTTCATGACGGATCCTCCAAGGTTAAAGATAGTATAGCACACCCCATCCACAATGTCAACTCCCCTAACTAAGCTTAATTCAAGCGCTCAATCGCCCCCTTTATCCCCGTCACAAACTGCTCCTTACTAAACCGTTGCGCCATTTGCGCAATCAACTTTCGATCAAATTTCTTTTGCTCAAATATTCGCACCGCATCAACCAGCCCAGCAACACTTTGTTCGTTAAACAAAACGCCGGCTCGCTCATCACTCACAATCTCTTTCGCCCCACCCGCGCTATACGCGATAATCGGCGCCCCGCACGCCTGCGCCTCCGCCAGCACCAATCCAAAATCTTCGGTATGAGAAAAAATCACCGCCCTCGCCGCACTATATAGCTTCCGCATCTCCTCATTAGTTTTTTGAAATGGCAAAAACGTAGTATTACGAACACCGTTCGCAAGCGCTTTTAACTCTTGCTCCTTTGGCCCAGCCCCAGCGACTACTAATGGCAACCCAAGCGTTTTAAACGCCTCAATAATCAAATCAAAACGCTTATAGTGCAACATTCGGCCAACTGCCAAGTAATGCTCACCTCGCCCAATCTGCTCATCAGGATAAAACACACTCGTGTCTACAGGCGGATACAAAACATCTGAATCACGACCATAATACCGCCGCACTTTCTCCGCAATAAACTGCGAGTTAGCAAGAAGCAAATCAGGCTTTTGCGCTACGTTGTAATCAAACTTCCGCACATACGCAAATGCCGGTCGAAAGACGGCATTAAATACTTTTGTTTTAAAACTGTGCGAAAAATACTCGTCTGTCTCCCACGCATACCGTAGTGGTGTATGGATATAACTGATATGCCTTGTCTTCGACTGATCGTACGAGATACCCTTCGCAAACCCTGCCGTATCAGAAATGATCAAATCAAACTCATCGCGCAAATTAAGGCGAGAGATAGCCAGTGGCATAAGTGGAATAAAAAGTCGGTGATGCTTACGCGTAATCGAATTATCTAAAAACCTCGTAATCACCTGACGACCCTCGAAAAGTCCATGTGCCTTCTCTCTGTCATCCAACAGCGTATAAATCGGCGCGTCGGGAAACATCTCCATCAGCGCAAGCAAAACCCGCTCCGCTCCCCCAAACTGATTTAAATAGTCGTGAACTAACGCTACGCGCATAAAGATTGATTTGGCACTTTATCTCAAGATTATGATAGCATTAGCCTAATTATGAAAGCGCCATCAGCCATCCACCGCACAATCAAACGACTGACTGATATTGTCGGCTCGCTCATCGGCCTCATAGTCTTTGCCATCGCCTATATCCCCGTCGGCATAGCCATCAAACTCGAAGATCGCGGCCCAATCCTCATCAAACTCCCTCGTGTTAGCAAGGGAGAAATAATACAACTCTACAAATTTCGCTCAATGATGATCGATGCGGCAAGACTCAAAAAAGGCCTCCTCCATATGAATGAGCGCAATGACGGCCCATTTTTCAAAATTAAAAACGACCCGCGCCTCACTAAAGTTGGCCGAATAATTAGAAAGTTCCGAATTGATGAACTGCCCCAATTTATCAACGTACTCAAAAACGAACTCTCGCTCGTCGGCCCACGCCCCCACGAACAAGGCGAGCTTTCCAACTATCCAAAAGAGTTCACTATTCTCATCAAAGCTAAAGCAGGTATTACCGGGCTAAGCCAGGTAAGTGGCGCCTCAAGCCTACCATTCCTCAAGGAGATAACCCTTGATAAAGAGTACCTAGAAAAACAAACTCTCTGGCTCGACTTCAAAATCCTCATAAAAACAATTTGGATCATGTTTTTCGATCCGAGCGCGGCGTAG
>CAZFZO010000027.1:5244-8127 GCA_964523595.1 uncultured Candidatus Saccharibacteria bacterium
TTGAACTATGGTTAAGTTTTTGAATTTCTCCCTTTACCTGACGCGCAGAATTACTTTATTTGGCATCTCTCGGAGTGCGACTGGCGCGAGAGCGAAGAAGGATTTTTCAGCAGAAAAAGACCTACGATGCCAAAAAAGTAATTCAAACGGCGGCTTCACCCTCATCGAGCTCCTCATCTACGCCGGGCTCTCGCTTGTAGTCGTTACACTATTTGCAAGCGTATTAATTACGATTACGCGAATCCAAAGTCAGCAAAACTCAAGCCGACAAGTAGCCAACGAAGCAAACTTCATCATCAACGTAATGAAGCAAGCTATTCGCGACGCACAAAGCTTAACCGTTTCGACTAACCGACTCGAACTCGGAACAAACTCAAGCACTACTAATCCAACCGTTATCACATTCGCAGATAACTCCGCTTATATAAAACAAGCAAGCGAAGCCTCGACAACACTCAACACAAGTCGAGTAATCGTCTCTGGGCTTGATTTTAGCCGAAGCTACAGTGGAGCGAACGAACTCGTTAATATCGATCTAACGGTTGAGTTTAATACTGAAAATCCCGCCCAAAACGCGAGTCAACACATACAAACATCCGTCGCCCCACTCAAGCGCAGTAATTAAAAATCGCCCGCGAGATTGCTCTCAACGGGCGAAGAACTAGTCACTCGAAACTCGATCCCACTTTTCTGCCTGTCGCATGTCAGCAATGAGCTGGCGAATACCCGCAGCGGTTCGGCAGTAAACACCAAAGACGATTCCTTCACGCCCCGTATCAGCCGTCTGGACCCAATAACAGTGTCCGATTCTCAAGGTATGAGATCCCGTGTGGCCATAGCCATTATCCTTGCCCGAAAACTTCCACCGTCCTCGCTTCAGATCAACTTCAACGACCTCCTTCGGTCGCCGATCTGACACCTCAACGTATTCACGTTCACCGACTGGGCACAGATACACGACTCGCTCGAGCCGACGAACCCGAGAAGACTTCTTTGACTTCGCCTTAGGCATGGCTAACTCCAATAAACACGAATGTACTGCCCTAAAGATAGCCAAAATAGATATATATTGTAAAGCGCAAATTAAATCGCCCGCGAGATTGCTCTCAACGGGCGAAGAACTAACCGACAGGCGTAAGTCGCGGAAAAAGGTCCATACTCCCAACTGAATAGTCGAGCCAAAACTCTCCGCGCGACCAACCATACCCGTCCTTATAGCGCATCATCCAGAAACCAAACTGCTCACCCTTCCTCGTCGCCCAAATCGTCCGTAGGAAATACACAACGCGTCCTACGGGCCAAACATTCGCCCGTGCAATGTCCTCTCGATACCTCCACGCCAGCTCAAGCGCTCGTTGACCCCAATTTAGGCCAGCGTATTCAGGAACCGTACGCAAACGGCGCACAAGCTCGTTGCCATCGATGCCATGTTCGCTCGGACCGATCACTGGCGAAAACTGCAACGGAGTCGAACCAAATCGCGCATCTGAACCATCGGCGACAAGTGTCACCCCTGCACACGGCCGACGCAGCGCCTCACCGTAAAGCGCGAGCGGGACAGGGGGAAACTTCAGAATTCGAGGCATACGCAGGTCCTCCTTCAAAATCAAAATACCGCCTCAAGCGGTATTTTGCAAACACACGTTATTCGTCAGCGAGTACGCGAACCTCATTATTATCTCGCACCTCAAGAAATCCGCCCTTGATCAAAATCGTCTCTTCTTCCTCTTTCGTTCCCGCACCAGCAGGGACAACCTTACTGTACCGAACTTTTCCCTCGGTAAGTAATGTTACGTACGGAACGTGATGATCAAGAATGGTCACTTCGCCAGTAACTGTTGGCAAAGTAACACGCGACGTCTCGCCGTTATAAATCGTATGCTTAATTGTATAAATCGAAAGCTTCATGATGCTTATTTCACGTCATCAATACCTCCCTTCATGTAAAATGCAGATTCTGGTTTGTCATCGTGCTTACCATCAAGAATTTCCGTAAAGCCACGAATCGTTTCTTTGAGTGGAACGTACTGACCTGGAGTACCCGTAAAACCTTCGGCAACGAAGAATGGCTGGGAAAGAAAACGCTGAATCTTACGCGCACGGTTAACCACCTGCTTGTCTTCTTCAGAGAGCTCTTCCATACCAAGAATCGCGATGATGTCCTGGAGCTCGGAGTAACGCTGGAGAGTTTCTTTAACGCGCTGGGCGGTACGATAGTGCTCTTCACCGATAATATTCGCGTTTAACGCGGTCGAACTCGAAGCGAGTGGGTCTACAGCTGGATAAATACCAAGCTCGGTCAGCGCACGGCTAAGCACAATAGTTCCATCAAGGTGTGTAAACGTCGTAGCTGGAGCTGGGTCGGTGATATCGTCAGCTGGCACGTAAATAGCCTCTACGGCGGTAATCGAGCCATCCTTAGTTGAAGTGATACGCTCCTGGAGCTCACCCATTTCAGAGGCCAAAGTCGGCTGATAACCTACGGCAGATGGCATACGGCCTAACAAAGCAGATACCTCGGAGCCAGCCTGCGAGAAACGGAAGATGTTGTCGATAAATACAAGCACGTCACGCTTTTCTTGATCACGGAAATACTCGGCCATCGTCAAAGCAGTAAGTGGCACACGAAGACGCGCACCCGGCACCTCGTTCATCTGACCAAATACGAGCGCGGTGCTCTTTAATACGCCAGAGTCTTTCATTTCGTTATACAAGTCATTTCCTTCACGAGTACGCTCTCCGACACCAGCAAAAACCGACATACCCTTAGCTTTTTCGGCAACGTTACGAATAAACTCTTGGAGAAGTACTGTCTTACCGACACCCGCACCACCGAAAAGTCCTACCTTACCTCCTTTTACAAACGGCGCGATCAACTCGATA
>CAZFZO010000027.1:8137-10837 GCA_964523595.1 uncultured Candidatus Saccharibacteria bacterium
AAGTGGCTGTTTGACCCCAATGAAAAGCTCGTCGTCATCTCCCCGGACACCGGCGCCATGGACCGTGCCATCTACTATGCCAACGTCCTCGGAATTGATGTCGGACCCTTTTACAAACGGCGCGATCAAATCGATAACCTTAATACCAGTCTCGAACACCTCAACTTTTGGCGAGAGATCGACAAACGCTGGAGCCTTACGATGAATTGGTGAGTGCTTAGAGAAATCTTTTGAACCAGTATCAATTGGCTCACCAAGTACGTTAAACAAACGACCAAGGACCTCCTTACCAACTGGCACTGAAATTGGCGCGCCAGTATCAGAAACCTCATCGCCGCGAGAGAGTCCATCGGTAGAACCAAGCGCAACTGCACGTACACGACCAGTACCTAAGTGTTTTGCAACCTCAAGCGTTAATCGACGAGAGGTTCCTCCAACCTGCATATCAATGACGAGCGCGTTTAAAAGCGCTGGAACTTTGTCGCCACTAAATTCGACGTCGACGACTGGACCAATAATTTGTGATACTTTGCCTTTCATAATGTTATATACGTTAGTTGTTTGTTAGTTTACCGCATCCGACCCTGAAGTAATTTCGACGAGCTCTTGAGTAATCTTCGCTTGTCTACCTTTGTTATATTCCAGCGTAAGATCATCTACAATTTCTGCCGCATTCTCACTCGCCGTCTTCATCGCTACCATTCGAGCACTGTGTTCTGAAGCATTTGCTTCTAGGATGATGTGATAGACCAACATCTGGAACAACCTACTCGCCAGCGCATCAAAGACTTCTTTCGGACTCGGTTCAAACAAGTAATCCTGTGCATGAGTGCGAAGCTCTTTCATCCCTGAAAACTTTCCCGTTTCAGGAGCGAGCCCGCGTATCAGCTCCATGAGCGAAGCCTCACTAAGCGGCAACACCTCCCGCACAACCGCCTCTTGCTTAAGCGTACTGCGGAAGTTGGTATACACCGCAACCACGCGAGCATACTCGCCTGATAAAAATTGCGTACACAAATAATCAGAAAGTTCTTTGATCTGCGAGATATCACCAAAGTCGCTGTGGCCTAAAAATGTTTGCTTCGACTCGATACCGCGGAACTTAAAGAAGTCTCGAGCCTTTTTGCCCGCAACTACTAAATCAGTCGCATCCGCCCCTTTCCTATACTCCGCCAACCCCCTCTTTAGTACGTTGCTGTTAAGTGAACCAGCCAACCCCTTATCAGAAGTAATAACAACTAAAAGCGTTTTCTGGGAACCCTTTGGGCGAATAAAAAGCTCCGGCTTTGCAACCTTGCCATCGTACTTGTCTAAACTCGCCAAAAGCTCGAAAGCTGAAAACGCGTATCCACGAGCCTTCAGTGCACGCTCTTGGCTCTTACGCATCTTGGTAGCAGAAACCACCTCCATCGCCTTAGTAATCTGGCGGGTGTTTTTTACTGACCGTATTCGCTTTTTAATATCATTAAGGGATTCCATATTTTATCTTATTTGATATACAACAAAGAACGGATACCTTTACCTCCAGGCGCAAGCAGCCAGCCGGCCACAACTACATTCAAGAAGGTTAGGAATGCGAGAAAAATAAATAATACCTGTGAACGATCGCGAGTAAGGAAGGTCAGCCCCACAGCTAGCAGGAGCGGAACAAGAATAATTACAAGTCGCAATCCACCTACGTCAGCCAAAATCTTACCAAAAAAGAGGAATGCATAATACCCAGCGTTAACTAGGAAAAGCAAAATGGTTGATTTTGGCATCGGCAGTTTCATGTTCAATATTATTTCCCTTACTTCCAGTTCATCTTAAACTTTTCAATCGAACCCTCGATCGCCTTTACGATGTCGTCTTCAAGCGCCTTCTTCGTGCGAAGCGCCTCAAGTACATCCTTTTCATGACTCTTGCTCACGTACTCTAAGTACTCTTTGATAAAGCGCTGCGTATTAGCGGCACCAACAGCGTCTAAGTGGCCCTTTACGCCAAGGTAGATCGAGAGCACCTCTTTCTCAAACGAAAGTGGTACAAGCTCGCCCTGTTTCAAAACCTCGGTCAAAACAAGACCGCGATTAATACGCTTACGTGTTCCCTCATCAAGGTCAGAAGCAAACTGTACGAACGCCTGAAGCTCTTTAAACTGCGCCATCTCAAGACGAAGCGTACCAGCGACTTTCTTCATAGCCTTAGTTTGAGCAGCACCACCAACACGAGAAACCGAGATACCGACGTTAATAGCTGGACGAATACCTTGGTTAAACAAGTCAGACTGGAGATAAATCTGACCGTCGGTAATCGAAATAACGTTAGTTGGAATATACGCAGAAACGTCGTTGAGCTGCGTCTCAATAATTGGAAGAGCCGTCAATGAACCGCCGCCCTTCTCCTTGCTCATCTTCGCCGAACCCCCGAGCAAACGAGAGTGGAGATAGAACATATCACCCGGGTACGCCTCACGGCCTGGTGGACGACGGAGCAAAAGCGAAATCTGACGATACGCAGTCGCGTGCTTAGTTAAGTCATCAAATACTACTAAAGCGTCTTTACCCTGACGCATAAAGTACTCACCAATCGCCGCGCCCGCCATTGGAGCAAGATACCAGAACGAAGCTGGTGAAGAAGTTGGCGCAGACACCACAACTGTGTACTCAAGCGCACCCTGCTGGCGAAGCTGCCCGGCGTCAAGCTCACGGAAATGAACGAGGC
>CAZFZO010000028.1:0-10571 GCA_964523595.1 uncultured Candidatus Saccharibacteria bacterium
TCAGGCTCCTTCTGATGCGAATTATATACGCTGTCGTGCAGAGAGAGTGCGAACTGAACAGCGAGCGGGCCCTTGCGTAAGTGCTTGACTCGCTCAAACTCAACCATTACTTGAGCGAAATGTTCCCAGTTGTGGTAGCGCCTCTCGGGAGAGAAGTACGGAAGTAGTACAGCGTCCCAAAAATCTTGCTCGTCCCCACGCGCACCGGCTTCGATGAGATTAGCCCAGAGCGAGCAACGCTTTTGCCTCAACCTACGCAACACACCCTCTGGAACGAACTTAGCAATCACCCTCTCCCAACCCCTTGGACCAATCAGCGCCTTTACCGTGCTTGAGCTTAGCTCGGCTAACTCGCGCGGTGGCATAAGGAATACTTCAAGCACTGCGGGCTCAATATCGCCATTCACTGCTCTCATCGCCTTTTCGTACTCGAAGTCAGTGCCATTGCGGATACCCCGAATGAGAAATTGCGCACCGATCGAGTTTGCGTAGCGCACGATGTACTCGCTCTCAAATGAGGTTACCCAAACATTCTGCAAGTCCTTCGTGGCCTCAATGAGCATCTCCTCGCGCTCGCCGAGGGTAAACATCGCACGCTTGTCTGCATTTATTCCTGTCGCGACTACTACTTCATCAAACAGCCTGCTCGCCTGCTCAATGATCCACAGATGTCCCTTAGTGAGCGGATCAAACGATCCAGCAAAAATGGCTTTGCGAGTCATATGCCCTCCATATCAAAGAACTACCTTCATCGTATGCGCTTGACTGAATATGTCCATATTGTATAATAACAGTTAGACAAATCATATGAATAACCCTACCCAAATCTTACAAACACTTGGATTAACTGATTCGGAGATCGCTGTATATTTGGCGATGCTTTCTGGAGCGCGGGCGGCGCGCGATTTAGTAAAAAGCACGCAGTTGAAGCGGCCGACGGTATATTACGCTCTCGGAGCACTCGAAAAACGCGGACTAATCAGCAAGACTGGGTCCGAGGGCGAGAAAAAGTTTTCAGTGGAGCCAGTACAAAGATTGTTAAGTTTCGCTGAAGAAAAGCTCACTGAAGCTCAAGCTTTGAAACAAAACATTACCGAGCTCCTCCCCTCCCTGACGCCAATGCTAACAGCCAGCGAGCACTACCCGGCCGTCGCCTTTTTCGAAGGCAAAGAAGCGGTCAAACGAGCGATTATGGATATGCTGTATTGTAAGGGTCGTCAGATCAACTCGGTCGTTCCGACTGATAACTTTTTTTGGCAAGCTGGCAAAGATTTCGCTCAAACATTTATTGAGCAACGTGCCCGTCGCAAGATTAAGACAAAAAATCTCTGGGAAGAGATTGATACAAAAAACTCGCTTAAACACTATTATGCCGAGCTTTCTGAAATTCGTGTCTTGCCGGAGGTTATGAAAGGAAAATTTAAAACTGCAATATTTTTATACGACAATAAGGTGATTTACATCTCTTCACTAAAGAATGCCTACTGCATTGTCATTACCTCTCAAGAACTGCATGACACGATGCAGGCTTGGTTTGATGGACTCTGGCTAGGCTCAAAAGCTCTGAAAAAATAGCTACATCTTGCGGCTGTCGTACGCCCAGTGCAGAAGTGCTTGGCGCTGCTTCGCATGGCAACTAAAATCCCCTACGCGGCAGCTCTTTTTAATCTGTGCGATATGGCGCACCATCGCCTTCCATCTTTTAATTTGGCGCGCGCCCTCACCTACGATTCGGCGCCCCATATAGTAGCGGCAGTACCACTGAAACCGACCACGTGGATCATCTTTATATATCCAACCCTTCGCCTGCCAGACTGAAAGTGGCTGGCTCGCATCTACTTTAAAATAGTTCAGCTTAGGATCATGCCCTGCTACCCCATGGGGTAGCAGAATAGCCTGACTAAACCAGTCGGAAGGAAACTCGTTTCGGCAGTCGCGCATATAACGCCCACCAAATACTCCGAGGGCGAGCATCTGCTTTGGGGTTAAGTCTGGTTTAAAATCGGGAGCAAAATTACGCCCCGCTGGCTCGGTAAGCTCGTACGCATACCCTTTCTGCATTAAGTCATTTACTACCACTCGATTGCCCATACTATTCTTTTACTTCTTTAAGATCGGCGAGCACTTCTTGCGCGTGTAGCTCTGGTTTCACCTTTTCGTATACCTTTGCTATTTCCCCTTTTGGATTAATTAAAAATGAGGTACGCAGCGTGCCCATATACTCGCGACCCATAAATTTTTTAAGCTGCCAGACGCCGTACTGCGCGACTACCTTTTTCTCCTCATCTGCTAATAACGTAAATGGTAGCTTATATTTTTTCGCAAACTTCTCGTGACTCTTTACTGAGTCAGTGCTAATTCCAAACACCCTTGCTTTGAGCTTTTCGAATTTAGGAAACTCGGCGGCGATTGAGCACGCTTCTTTTGTACATCCTGGAGTGTCGTCCTTAGGATAGAAATACAACAAAACCCACTGACCTTGATAGTCAGAGAGCTTGTGCTGCTTGCCTTGTTGATCGAGTAGTTGGAAATCCGGAGCTTTATCGCCGACTGATAGTTTTTTTCCCATATATCCGGATTATAGCACTTTAGCCCTGGTGGCGGCTGCCGTGGAACCCTCCACCCCTACTGCGATTGCCCTGGCGACGCCATGGACCACGCTGTGGGTGGTTAGACGAACCGCGACGGTGATGATTTGATCCTGACTCACGAAATCCGCGCTGTGGCAGATCTGGCTGAAGGTGCGCGAGCTTAATCTTTGGACGCGCTGGTGGAAGTACTGGAAGCTTAGAAATTGGAAGCGTTGCTTTAATTAAGCGTTCGATCGACATAACATCTCGGCGCTCGGTTGGCATCGCAAATGAAATAGCGTGACCACTTCCTCCGGCGCGACCAGTACGACCGATGCGGTGCACGTAGTCTTCGCTGGCGGCTGGAAGATCATAGTTAATAACGAGTTCGATATTGTTGACGTCGATACCACGCGCGGCGATATCAGTAGCAACTAACACGCGGTAGCGTCCTGTTTTGAATCCATCGAGGGCGTCTTTGCGCTGATTGAGTGAGCGGTTAGCGTGAATCTCACTCGCCTGGTGACCCATCTCGCGAACAGCGGCGGCAACACGCTTCGCTTGAAACTTCATACGGCAAAACACCAACACTGAACCACGATACTCTTGGAGTAATTTTTCGAGCAAGCGCGACTTGTCGTCCTTGGAAACGAAAAATACTTCTTGCGTTACGTCTTTCGCGGTCGTTCCTGGACGAGCGATCTCGACGCGGATTGGTAATTTCAAATAGGTATTGGCGATTTTCACAATCTGCTCTGGCATAGTTGCTGAAAACAGCATTGTTTGACGCTCTTTTGGAACAGCCATCAAAATCTGCTTAAGCTGAACTTCAAAACCCATATCCAGCATACGATCGGCCTCGTCTAACACGAGCGTCTTTACCTTGGCGAGGTTAACTGTTTTCTGCATCATGTGGTCGAGCAAGCGACCTGGGGTAGCGATAATAACGTGCGGGTTGGCACGTAAGCGCTGGTGCTGACGAAACATCGGCTCACCACCAATAAGACACGCGTTGCGCATGCCAAGTGGACGACCAATTTTTTCAAACGTTTCTGCGATCTGAAGCGCGAGCTCGCGCGTTGGCGCAATAACTAGGCCGATACCAGCTCCTTTTAATACAGACTGAAGTAATGGCACGCCAAAGGCGAGCGTCTTACCTGTTCCTGTTTGGGCGATACCCATTAAGTCCTTTCCTTCGATCGCGATTGGAATTGACTGTTTTTGAATAGGGGTTGGCGACTTATACCCGATTTGGTCGAGTACGGTCAAAATGCCTGGCGCGATGCCTAATCCCTGAAAGCTTTGTTCACTGTTTTCCATAAGAACATCACTTTAGCAGACTATTGTCAAAATAGCTAATTTTTGTTGCTATAAAGAAAAAGCCCGCCACATCTTGATAGATGTAGGCGGGCGACGGCTACTAGTACTTATGGAACGTTTTTCGCCGAGCGAGCTGTGCGTTACTCCACTCGGGGTCGCCCGTTACCTCTTTGACGACCTCGATAAACGGCGGAAACTCGATCACCTGCTGCTCTTCGGTGAGCTCGATCTCGAGCACGTACAAACCAGACAGCTGGTCACAGAAGATATCGAGCTCAAAGTACTGCCCCTTCCAAAGGAAGGTGTATCGGAGCTTACGCACCTGCTCGGTAGTCGGATCGACTTCTTCGAGCAAGAGATTGTACCCGCCGATATCTAGTCGACGAGTTCGCTCGCCACGCGCACTTGTCCCGCTAAGCTTGCGTTTTGTTGTCTGGAAAAACGTCGAACTTCCCGCGAGTGTCCGGCAACGAATGCGGCGCTCTTCGCCAGGCAGATGCGAATGGAGATAGCGCTGTGCGAGTTCAACCCAACGCGTCGCGACCGGGAAGCTCTTTGGATCGCACGGCTTGATGAGAAACTTTCGCTCATCTTCAATCGGCACCGGAATGCCGAGCCCCCGCGCGAGCGCTTGGCGCAGACGCAAGAGCTTTTTCGGAAAGTCGGTTGAGTTGTCGATGACGCGCAAGTGCTCGGAACCAAGCCACGCCTCTTGCGTACGCGCATCGAGTGCGCGCGCCTCTTCGGGGCTCTCGGTGCGCGCCTCGTTATTCTCCAGCGTGTAAAACGCCTCAGCGCCGTGAGCCGCGGTCACTAGATGCACGACCACGCCATACCTATCCATCAACTCGAGCTCTTGTACGCCTACGCGCCGAAGCACTTCAGCAACCTCA
Organism: uncultured Candidatus Saccharibacteria bacterium; assembly: GCA_964523595.1. Lineage (GTDB taxonomy): Bacteria > Patescibacteriota > Minisyncoccia > UBA6257 > 1-14-0-10-44-23 > CAYMXN01. Next base: position 4,784 of record CAZFZO010000028.1, read on the forward strand.
TCAGCATTAATGTACGCCTTGAAATCGAGCGAGCCACGATCGCAGAGCAAGATTCGGCCGCGCTCTCCTGGCTCGACTTCGGCCAGCATCTCCTCGTATGCGCGCTCGGTTGCGAGCTGCAGCTTGAGCAAATGGGCCTGAAATGCGCGATCATCTTTCCACTTCCGTTTCGGACCAAGGCGCGCCTCGATGACACGTGTCGCCTGTTCCTCGACAACTCCGACGGTATACCCCGCTGCGTCGATCCAATCAGGAATCTCAAGGAGCGCGGTCGTCTTACCACTGCACGGTCCGCCGGTGATTACCGCTCGATCGATACTTGCATGGGTCATCGCAAACCTCCGTAGTATGTACCGTAGGCATCATACCCTCTCTGGCTTTTAGGAATCAAGAAGGTTTGAAATAAAAAATCACCGGCGCAACGCCGGTGATTTTTCTAGAACTTACTTTTGCTGCGGAGGAATCATTGGCTCCATCTGTCCGGTGTACAACGGACGAACCTGGAACAAGATGTAAAAACCAATCGCAAGACTGATAATCATTCCAACAATATTCATCATCAAGAGATTTTGTAATCCACTCACTAAAACACCGTAGAATACAAAGTTCCAGCCAGTGAGTGAGCGCTTGCGGAGCCCTGGAATAGCGAGAGCGTTTAGGATCGCGCCTGCTACAAGAAAAATCCAAGCGGCACCAAATCCGTTATACCCCATATAGCCGTAGCTTCCCATCATTGAAAATGCAAAACGAGAGAACCCGAACACAGCGAGGATCGCAGGAACTGCCAATACGACACCGATGATTGCGAGCCACGGGGCGATTTTCACTAAGAACTCTTTTGCCTTTCCTGGTAGCTGCGGAGCCTTTTGTCCAAAATACAGGTCAAGCCACTTAATAAGCTGATTCATAGTTATGTTTGTAATTACTTAATTAGTATCTAGTATACTCCTTCTGCCCCCGGGCGCAAAAACTGATATACTTTATATATGACGCGCTTACGCGGACTCTTTCTTTTCTTTGCCCTTCTTTCCTCGCTCACCTCACCACTCATCACCCAGGCGCACGACGAAGGATTTTTTGAGTTCGCGCCAGATGCGTGGCAGTCAGAACGAGTACTTGTCTCCAGCCTCCAAACTCCGATTCAAATATTCCAACCGGCGATCAGCACAACGCTAACTGGTTTTTCTTTTTGGGTAGACAACACCGGAAGTGCGGGCGATGTGAGCTTTGCGCTTATTGATAGCGACTATAATACACTCGCCACTAAGACAGTCACCCTCCCCGCCACTAGTGCCGTTGATGGAGGAACAAAATTTCATGTCGATCTCACGACTCCCGTTGGCTTGAGTGCGGGAGCAACTTACGGCATTCAGATTAACTCTACCCTGCCAGGATTTGGCATCTACTATGCGAATCGCATTACAATTCTCGAACACAACCTTCCCTACGCACTCACCTATCAATATGGTGCAGCTCGCGTAGGTGGCGACGATCAATCGTACACATTTAAATTTGCGCTCTACCACCCTGCGACTGGTTCGGCGATCATCACTAGTCCCACGCCAGACCCGACTCCGACAAGCACCGCGCCAACTTCGGCAGTGATGAATAACGTGCACGCGGTACTTATCACCGGTACGAGCGCGACATTTGCCTGGTCAACAAATATCGCAACTGACTCGCGCATCTCGATTCGTACCCAGCTCAACTCACTCTATACGATCGCCACTACCTTTGACCCAACGCTCGAGCTCGAGCACACGCTGACTATCTATGGCTTGAGCCCAACTATCGCCTATTTTGCAGATATTAGTTCGGGATTAGGCGAACAATACACGCTCGCAACCTACACGCTCGGATTTAGCACGACGGCGAGTGGCCAAGAAAGTACGACGGTTTACCAAAATCCGAATACAACAACTAACTCAACGACAACTAACAATTCGAATACGAACTCGAACAATCAGACATCAACCACAATAACCCAGAGCTCGAGTACTTCAAATAATACGAACTCGAACACCACTTCTAATACCACTGGGAGTCAGGCGAATACCTCAAACACATCAAACGCAACTGGCTCAAACTCCCCTACTGATTTAGCCGTCGAACCAGGAACAAAAGCTGACAACTTTACTCTCGCCTGGGACGAACCAACTACTGGCGCGCCAACAAACGGATATCGCGTTGATATCTTTGATGCGAATAATGGACTTGAGCGTCAGTTTCATGTTGATGCGAGCACTACCGAACAAGTCATTGGAGGTTTGCCAGCTGGCGATCACCGTGCGATTGTGTATGCGAACAACGAAGGGACGTTTACTAAAGTAGCTCCGAGCAAAGAGTTCAGCATTAAGTCGCAGGTCAATAAACATATTTGGATCTCGGTGACTCTCGCCTCACTTTTCTTCCTCCTCTCATCTGCGGCGGTTATCTGGTGGTTTTCAAAAGAGAAGTCTCCGTTGCCGCAGATCGAAGAGTAGCGATAGCGCTCGCTATCGTATTTTAGTCACTGGGACGTCTTCGCCGGACTGGCGAAGCGCCGCTTAGCGCTCGGGCTCGTCAGCCCTGCGCGATATGCCTAAAAATAGATAGCTCGCACTCAATGCTCCTTAAAATAAGGCTAGGAGTACTAGCCTTTTTATTAGGATATTTTGGAAATAAAAACAGCCCGGTGACATACGCTTGCGCGTATGCACCGAGCTGAGACGAACCGAGCGCTATCCCTTGCCTCCCGAAAGAAGCGTGAAGCTCGTGACCGGGACCCAGCCGAGCAACTTGTCTCCGGGCTTGGAGCCTGGGGGACCCTGGATCATCGGGAGCGGATCGGTCCGCTGTCCGAAGTTGAGGTCGAGACCCGTCGCCAGTCGCGAGACCAGCACGTACTCCTTCTCCTGCCCCACCGGCGCGGTCGGGAGCACCGTGGCCGACTCGAGGATCCAGGCGCGACGCTTGTCGCACGTGGCGACGTTGCCGCAGACCTTGAGGTAGCCCGCCTCACCCACCTGCATCGTCGCCACCGTGAGGTGGTAGAACTGCGAGGGAACGACGGCTGCGACCGGCTTGGGCGGCTCGACGAACGAGCTCACCACGGGAACGGTCGGGCAGTCCATGCCCGGTTGCGAAGCGGCCGGAACCTTCGGACCGTCCACCGCGTCGCCGGACTTCATGAGCCACGCGGCGAAGCCCGAGGCCTCGTTGGGGTTGGGCGGGGGCGCGGTGAACGCCTTCGCCTCCTGACTCGCCGGCTTGTCGTCGTCGCTCTTCCAGCTGACGCCGACGATGATGACGGCGACCGCGAGGATCACCGCCCCGATGACCGCCAAGCGGCCACGGGTGATGCCACCCGGGACCTTGTGCGGGACGGGGTTGCCGCCGGACGGAGCCGGGGCGTGGGAACCGTGGGAATCGGACACAGACACCTCCTTGTGGGGACTAGAACATAGCCGTATTGGCTTTTATTATAATAGCATACTATTTATATAAAGTCAATAGCCTATTCCTCATATATTAAGCCCTTCCTGGCCCATTTTACCAATAAAAAGCAGCGTCGAAGGATGGTTCCTTTTGACGCTGCGGACGGGAAGTCGGGTGGCTCTTTGGCTCGCCTTGGCTTGGGAAATGGGGATGTGAAGAGGGTCAGGTTCCTCGGAGGAACCGACTGCAGCCTTGGTTTGCCGCGAGCCACCCGGAAAACGGTATCGCCGAGGGGTTATCTAGACCACCCTCATTGATGTACTCAAAGACTACCCCTCCCTTGAGGGCTCGTCAACTAGACCTTGAGGTAGCGCCTGATAGCGATCCAACTGCTAATGATGCCGAGGCCGCAACCAGCCAGAATTAGATACCCAAAAAGCTGAAAGAGGTTTGAGTAAAAATACATCTCGATATTAACCTCTGGGATGATAGCTGCGAAGTATGGCGAGGCGAAGTTAATTGCTGGAGCGGCGATAAGCATTGTAAAAACAGCTCCGAATATTCCGTACAAGATTCCGTTTACGATATATGGGCCCTTAATAAAAGTATTTGAGCCTCCGACTAAACGCATGATCGCGATTTCTTCGCGGTTGCTGTAGATTGCCAGACGAATTGTATTAAAGGCGACAAGACACGCGGCGATGGCGATAAACACGGCAAGCACGAGACCAACTTTATTTACCGTATCAATAATCTTATTGAGTCGCTCAATCGCCTTTTGGTTTTGGGCGTAGGTAATTTTCTCAACGATTGACTTAAAGTTATCGTTTTCTAGGTATGAAGCGATGATTGGATAGTCTTTTGTGTCATTCGCCTTGATATTTACCGAGGCGCGGAGCGGGTTTGCACTTAACTCCTGGAGCGCCTGGCTAATTGTTGGGTCATCTTTGTGATTCTCTTTAAAAATCTCGAGTGCTTTGTCGCGTGAGATATACTCAACACTCTTTACCTCCGGAAGCTGCTCGAGCGCCTTTTCGATTTTCAAAATGTCGTCTTCTGGAGCGGCAACCTTAAAATATACAGCAATGTCGATCTTGTCGCGCAGTGAGTCGGTTGCAGTCTTGGTTAACACATCAAACATCGTCAAACCGTTGAACAAAAGAAGCGCTAACACCATAACGACAATCGTCGCGATTGAAAGCGAGCTGTTGCGCCAGAAGCTCTGAAAGCCGTATTTGATCATTCGTAATAGTCCAGTGAGCATATGATTACATTATGACGTATTTACCGTTCGCCTCGTCTCGTACGATGCGACCATCGACGAGCGTGATAACGCGCTTATTTAGCTTATTTACCACATCTTTGTTGTGACTCGCTAAAATAATCGTCGTACCGAGCTCGTTAATGCGCTGGAGAAGTTTAATAATTTCGTCGGTGTTAAGGTCGTCGAGGTTTCCGGTTGGCTCGTCTGCGACAATAACTGATGGGTGGTGGATCATCGCGCGCGCGATCGCGACGCGTTGCTTTTCACCGCCAGAAAGTTCGTGCGGGAAGTTGTGGTGTTTATCCGAAAGACCGACGAGGTCGAGCACTTGTGGCACGAACTCTTCGATCTCATCCTGGGCGCGCCCCCCTACTTCAAGTGCGAAGGCGACGTTTTCATATGCAGTTTTTTTCGGCAACAATTTAAAGTCTTGAAAAACAATACCGATCTGACGACGGAGCCTTGGCAGCTCATTATTTTTGAGCTTGTTTACTTCTTTGTCTTCGATAACGATACGCCCCTTGCTTGGACGATCTTCGCCAATCATTAGCTTAATGAGCGTGCTCTTCCCTGCTCCGGATTTACCGACGAGAGACACAAACTCACCCGGCTTTATCTTAAAGCTAATGTCTTCGACGCCAACCGATTTATTGCTATAAATTTTAGAAACGCCAAAAAATTCAATCATGATAGATGCGCCTTTCTTAAACATGACAGCTACCTAGCGCATACCATATAGTATAGCAAATTTTCACCCCTTACGGCAGTTGTAGCTCGGCCTCGATAAACTTATCAAGATCACCTTTGAGTACGTTTTCAACTTGCGTTGTTTCTGCCTTGGTGCGATGGTCTTTAACCATCTTGTACGGATTGAGTACGTATGAGCGAATCTGACTCCCCCACTCTGGCTTTGCATGCACTCGCAAATCGGACATCTCCTGTTTTTGATGCACCTCCATCAAGTGAATCAATTTTGACTTTAAAAGCGCGATCGCCTTTTCTTTGTTTTGCGCTTGCCCGCGCTCGGCCTGACTCTAAGTTGCGATACCTGTTGGGATATGCACTACGCGCACCGCGGTCTCGCGCTTATTTACATTTTGCCCGCCC
>CAZFZO010000029.1:0-10398 GCA_964523595.1 uncultured Candidatus Saccharibacteria bacterium
CTTACTATCTTCGACGGTTGGCGTCATGCGCAAACCTGGAAAATCAAAAATAGTTTCTTTGCTCTCGAACCGATGGGCGATTTCTTTTTTAAGCAAGTGACGATACTGCGAGTACACTGCGGTGAGCTTGATCGCGAGCGGACTATCCACAAAAACTGGCACACGCGGAATCTTATGCTTCTCGAGCATGTCTTTAATCTCGAGAAGTAATACCTGGGTGCGCTCAAGGGCGAATGCTGGAATCATTAAGGTGCCGCCGGCTTTTACCGAGTCTAATATGACCGTCTCTAACTTTCGCTGACGTTCAGGAATGCTTTCGTGAATACGATCGCCATATGCCGACTCGATCAAGCAGTAATCAGCAAATGTCGGCGCTTCAGTCGGACCAATAAGTGGAGCGGGAGAGTTTCCGAGGTCTCCTGAAAAGATAATTGACTTCCCTTCTGCCTCGATTAAGTAACTCGCTGAACCCAAGATATGCCCAGCGCTAAACGCGGTAATTTTTACAGCTCCGTTTCCAAGTGTTATCGGGCGGTGATACTCTACCGCCTCCCAGTGTCGCATTAAGGTTGCGACGTCGGTTGCGTCATAAATTATCGGCTTGCCGTGCTTTAGTGCTTCATCGGCTAAAATATGCTCTGAATCGAGTAAGAGGAGCTCGGCAAAATCACGCGTTGGTGCGGTTGAGTACACGATACCGTTAAACCCATCGCGAATTAACTTTGCGAGTCGCCCAGTGTGGTCGATGTGTGCGTGCGTTACAAATACTTCGGTTACTTCTTTGGGATTATAGGCGAACGGCTCGTAGTTATGCTGCTCACAGAAATCGGTACCTTGGTGTAGTCCGCAATCAATTAAAATTTTACGAACTCCGTCTGGTCGCGAAGAGTCTTTTACTTCTAATAAATAGTTGGCGCCAGTCACCTGACCAGTGCCGCCATAAAATGTAAGCTTCATTGATTATAAGGTAAGGCTAATTAACTCAATTATAGCGCAAATTAAAAAGCCCCGCGCGATTTCCGTGGTTTCGCCACAGAAATCGCGCGGGGTCAGGGACTAGCTCGTAATGGGGTTGGGCTTACGGAAGACGAACACGCATTCAGGACTGATTCCGTCGAGATAGAACCAGCACTTGCCTACCCAGCATTTCTTATCACTCTGCTCGTCGTAACGGCCAAGACCCACGATGTACTCGCCACCCCTACCGTGGCCAGCCTCGACCATCGGCTTAGTCGCAAGCCAGAGGGGCTTGTTTCCCGTTTCGTTAAGAGACGCGAGCCTGATCGGAATGAGGTCCTCGGGCTCACAAAGCTCGTATCCCCGAGACTCGATGGCCTCGATGATGTGCTCGTAGCGAGTGGTCTGGCTGAATCCGAGCTCCTCACTCGTTGCGCAAACGAGCTCGACGCTAGAGCTACCAGGCAAACCGAACTTTGCTGTGCTGAAGTAGGACTCTAGGTGATCCACCACAACTCCCGCGTTCTGCAAGAATTCACGAGCCTGGTCGCCAGAACGAGACATGCCCCGGTGAATCGTTTTCCAGACGGGCGGGTCGAACGGCACACCATTTATGATGAGATGGACGATCTGGGCGATGAGACTCTTGCAAGTCGGCCTCACGAGCCGCTTAAGAGCTTCATCGTCCGCGCCCACATGCCTCATCCGCTCGACGAGAAGCTTGATGAGCTCGAACACGAACCCGATCGCCGAGAGAACCTCGGACCTTCCTTTTGCACTTGCACGCATCAGACACCTCCACTGGCATACTCCTCACCCGACCACAAGCCAGGCATAGAGCTTACCAGAACGTTACGGCCTGCTAAGCCGATTATATATATTATACTCTTTTTTAATTTATATGTCAATCCCTAAAAGAAGACAGAACCCTCATTCTACCTAGCTTTGAGCGCCTCTTCGGCTATGCCACGCTCGCTCCAAGCGATCTTTTTCCCTTTTGGCCCATAAAACCACTCCTGACTACCCATACCGGTAATCGCAACAACGTCTTTTGTCTTCGCTAAATGAATTGCTTTATGAATCGCCTCTTTGCGATCAAGGATAATGTGCGCTTTTTCTGGGTGCTGCATCCCTTTTTTCATCTCCTCAATAATATTTTTAGGATCTTCATCGTATGGATCGTCGCTCGTTAGAATAACCTCGTCACAAAACTCTTCGGCAATCGCAGCCATCTGAGGACGCTTCCACTTATCCCTCCCTCCGCCCGCTGAACCAATCACGCCGATCAAGCGCTCCCCTTTTGTTTTTAAAAATACGTAGACTGCGCGAAGCGACTCTGGGGTGTGTGCGTAATCAATAACAGCGAGCGGCTTGTTTGGGTGAGTGACAAACTCGAGACGACCCGGCACACCTTTAAACTCGCGGAATACTCCGTCTACCACTTCTTGCTTAATGCCAACGCTTTGCGCGATCGCACTTACAAGTGCGGCATTTTCTAAATTGAAGTCACTTAACAACCACGAGCTAATTTGGATCTTTTTATCTTGCGTTAAACGCTCAACGTCTTTGCGTCCATACCAAATCACCTTGCCCTGACTAACCGCGTCTTCAAAAAATGGACTTTGTGGGCTGTCGGAGTTGATAAAAAACGTTTTTGCCGGCTTTGCAGACTTTTCGTCCACGTATTTAAAAAAGCTTGTCTTGGCTTCACGATAATTCTCAAATGAACCATGGCTTTCGATATGCTCGGGGTGTAAGCAGGTCATAGCAGCTACATCGAACTGAATAAATTTATGCCTATGCTGAACCACGCCTTGGCTTGTCACTTCGATAATCGCGTAGGTGCATCCGGCGTCGGCGGCTTGGCGAAGAAACTTTTGAATAAACATACGTCCCGGCATTGTATTTCCGGTTCGATTTTTTTCGGTCTGCCCCGCTATTTTTACATGAACCGAAGAGAGCGCAGCAACCTTGTATCCAGCGGCGGTTAAAACTGCGTGCAAAAGTTCGGCGGTGGTCGACTTCCCCTTTGTTCCCGTGATGCCAATAACCGTTAACTCCTTGGAAGGATTGCGGTAGTACAAATTACCAAACCAAGCGAGGAAGTGGTGATACCTATTTTTCGCAAACGAAATGGGACTCATATGTTATTTCTTGGTAGTACGAAGTGCGGCCTTTAGTCGCTCATTAAATCCCTTTACTGCTGGATCGATTTTAGCAATCGCTGCCTTAGCCTGTGCCTTGCTGTATCCAAGACTGACCAATGTTTCTTCGAGGTCGAGATCTGACTCCATCAAGCCAAGGGTTTGCGTGTTATCTACGAATGAGAGCTTGCCCTTTAAATCGAGTACGACACGCTCGGCGGTTTTCTTACCAATACCAGAGGCACGCACTAATAAGTCGGTCTTACCTTCATTGATTGCGGCGATAAGCTGATCACCTTTTGCCACACCCATGATATTAATCGCTGTTTTTGGACCAACGCCATTTACTGAAATGAGTGATTCAAAAAGTTTTAACTCTGCTTCGGTTGAAAATCCAAATAAGTCGAGTGCGTCTTCGCGAACGTGGAGGTGGCAAAATAACTCAACCTTCATACCCACATCAGGCAGGCTCGCCATTACTGGCAGTGGCGCATACATTTTTAGCCCCAACCCACCCACAGAGACAACTGCAAAACCTTCCTTTTTTACCAGCAACTCTCCTTTGACTGAATAAACCATATACCCTCATCATACTGCGCTGGCTCAAACAAATAAAGAAGCCGTACGTTTCTTGCGAGAAACGTACGGCGGAAAACTGCTGCGGGTCGAAGCTAGCCCGCGAGACGCAAGCGCCACCTCACGATGGCAGATCGGTAATGCCTCGTGTTTCTCTGTCCGTGCCTTGGCCGGCAAAAGGGCTCTCGGGGCGTCGGCACGTGCCCCATCAGACGACGATCCTCCCGGTGGATCGCAGAGCTCGAGACCCGCGACTGCTTGGACATACGAAGCCTCCGATGAACGGCTCTATGCAACGAGCACAGCAACCATATATGTAGTGTATTCCCGTGAGACTTACTGAGTCAATTAACCCAGCCCCTTGCCAAATATCGCTATTTCATCTATACTCTTTGCCATATATGCCGATTACATCTTCAGCTAAAAAAGCGCTGCGCCAGACCAAAACGCACCGTAAAGCAAACATTAAACGCCAGAACGAACTTAAGGCTGTTATTAAGGCCTTTAAGAAGCTCGTTGCGACCGACAAGAAGGAGGCTGAAAAGTTTGTCAGCCAGCTCTATGCTCGCATTGATAAGTCAGCCAAAACTGGCATTATCAAGCTCAATAAGGCTGCGCGCCTCAAGAGCCGACTTGTTAAGAAGCTCGTCACTAAATAGAACTAAACTAAAACACCCCGACGGGGTGTTTTAGTTTACTGAAGAAAGAACAAAGTCAGTTAGCGCTTCGGCATAGTCGAGCTTGCCACTCTTAATCGCGATATCGTAGTCTGCAAAGCGGACCTTGCCGGCTGGATCGAGCTGGCTAGCGAGCACGTTAAACACTGCGGCTGGCTCGTTTTTTTCGAGGGCGAAGTAGAGCGAGTTGAGCTTTTTCTGGATTGGCGCGCTTCCTTTAAGGCTCATAATAAGTGGGAAAAAGTCTGGCGCGGCGACCGTCCCCTCACTCTGTCCGCCATACGCGAGACGTTCGAGCTCGGTCATAACCAACCAGAGGTCATCCCCTTCACTCTCAACTACTCGGCGAATAACATCATCAGAAACAGTCCAACTTTTTTCTTTGATTTCACTTTTAATAAACGAAAGTAGTTTCGCGCCTTCGAGTGATTCAAATTCTGAACTCTTTACGCCCTCTTTAAGTAAGAAATCAAAATCTTTCGGCAACTTCTTTTCGGCCGAAATGATCAGCGTCGTCTCTTTGTCTTCAATGAGCCCTTTGAGTAGGTCCTTGAGTTCCTTTTTCCCCTCGTCGGCTGCGGTTAAGATGCCGAGCTTGGCTTTAGCAAATAATGAGCGTGCCGTAGCAAACTCCTTGAGACGATTAAAATCACCATCGTTCTCGAGCGAGAATGACTGCGGAACCGCGTCAGGATATTTTTTGAGATACTGGGCGACAATCTCGGCCACTTTTTGTGAGCGCCGATAGCTGTCAGGCCCGTAGAGATACAAGAGCATGCATTTATAGTAGCTGAATGCGCACTAAAAGCTACTGTGATTTTTTATTCTTGATCGCTGCTTTAATAAACTCTCTAAACAGCGGGTGCGGGTGCAGTGGGCGGCCGAGGAGTTCTGGGTGTGATTGCGTACCGACAAAGAATGGGTGCACTTCACGCGGAAGTTCGGCGATCTCCATTAAACGACGATCAGGCGAAACACCGGAGAATACGATTCCCTTTTTCTCGAGGCGTTCGATAAACTTTGGATTTACCTCGTAGCGGTGGCGGTGGCGCTCAATAATTCGCTTTGCTCCATACGCCTCCATCGCGATTGTATTTGGCTTGAGAAGCGCTGGATAGTTACCCAAGCGCATCGTCGCGCCATATCGCTTATTGATAATGTTCTCTCGTTGCTCGGGTAGAATATCGATAACCGGGTAGCCAGTCTTTGGATCAACTTCGGTTGTATTTGCGCCACCCATACCAGCGACGTGGCGAGCAAACTCAACTACGGCGAGCTGCATACCATAACAAAGACCGAAATATGGAATCTTTTTGGTGCGGCAGTACTCGATAACGTTAATCTTACCTTCGATACCACGACTTCCAAATCCACCTGGAACGATAATACCCTGATACTGATCAAGCTCTTTAAGCTTGTCCTTATCCTTCTCAAACGTTTCAGCGTCTAACCAGGCGATTTCTGGCTTTTTCCCCTGCTCATAGGCGGCTTGGCGGACTGCTTCGATGACTGAGATATATGAGTCGGCGAGCACAAACCCTCCAGAAGCAAAATACTTCCCGACAATACCGATTTTAACGGTTTGCGTTGATTTGCGAATTTGCTGCACAAAACTAGCCCACTCTTTTAGGTCTGGTTTGCGCGGACGCATCTTAAACTTCTCTAAAATCAAATTACCCAACCCATCTTTTTCAAAATTGATTGGTACCTCGTAAATGCTATTTACATCAGGAGCGGCGATAACATCTTGTTCGCGTACGCTACAATTAAACGCGATTTTTTCTTTGCGCATCTTATCAATTGCGACGGCAGCGCGCGCGATAATAATATCTGGCTGAATACCAGCGGAGTTTACCGAACGTACTGCGTACTGCGTTGGCTTACTCTTAAGCTCACCGTCTTTCATCCATGGCAAGTGACTGACGAGTACAAAAAGCGCGTCTTCTGGTTGGCGTACTTTTAAAATACGATATGCTTCGAGGAATAAAATATTTTGATACTCACCAACCGTGCCTCCGATTTCGATGACAACGAAATCTGCTTTATCTTTTTTCGCCGCAAAATGAATTTTATCGAGCACGGCCATTGGGATTTCTGGCACTACCGACACGCACTTCCCTTTATATTCGAGATTACGCTCTTTGCTAATAACCGACAGATAGATACTGCCGGTAGTCATATAGTTAGCTGAACTCAAATCTCTATTTAAAAAGCGCTCATAGTTACCCAAGTCTTGGTCGGTTTCCATTCCATCTTTGAGCACAAACACCTCTCCGTGCTCGACTGGGTTCATCGTACCCGCGTCTACGTTTACATACGGGTCGATCTTCATTGCGCTGACGTTAAATCCACGGGACTGTAATATCTTGGCGATGGATGACGCGGCGATGCCTTTGCCGACGCCACTCATAACGCCTCCTGCTACAAAAATATATTTTGTCTTGTGATTACCTTTTTTTGCCATTGTGGGTTTGGCATTTCGGGCAGAAATGCGCCGATCTCCCTCCTACTGTAATCCTTTTGATAGGAGTTGCGCAACGTTGACAAGGTTCGTCTTCTCTTTGATAAACAAGTCGGTGTCCGGTATACCCACCTTCCTTGCCACTTGGGTCGCGAAAGTCAGAGGTGGAGGTGCCGCGAAGCTCGACCGCCTTGGTTAAAACCGCGCGCATCGCCTTATAGATTGCGGCCAGCTCTTCTTTGTTAAGCTTAGTAGCTGGACGAGTTGGGTGGACTTGAGCGCGCCAGAGAATATCATCTGAATAAATATTGCCGATACCAGCGAGCACGTACGGGTCCATTAGCACCTGCTTGATTGGCCGACGCTCGTGCGTAAGAATGTCGGCAAAAATCGCTCCGGTTAAACTTGGGTCGAGCGCGTCTGGGCCGAGTTCGGCGAGCTCGGGAAGTGACTCGATCTGTTCTTTATCTCCGAGTATCACCTTGGCAAACTTTCGCACATCGGAAAGTCCGAGCATCTGCCTATTATCTAAATACAAAATCAAATGTACGTAGCCGTTATACGAGTCTTCAACTACCTCTTTTGGCTCGCGAGCGACCGCCTTACCGTCTATAATTTCCCACTTTCCGATTAAAAAGTGGCCGGTCATTTGTTGATGCACGAGAAAGAGCTTATTATGTGTAAGATCGATAAGAATATTCTTCCCCTTGCGGCGCGCACCGATTATTTTTTCACCCGTAATATCTTGCTGGAACTTGGCGACTGCGGACTCTGATACGTGCAGACGAGATTGATTGTGTGGGTCTTTGATCATCTTCGGCCAGTCAAACCAGACGCCAACAACAACGCGCCCGGTGAGCCGGTCGCGCAAATCTCTCACTACAGTTTCTACCTCGGGGAGTTCGGGCATACAAATAGCTTATAGCTGTCAGCTTAAAGCTTTTAGAAATAAAGGAAAGAGTACTTACTATTGACAATATTAGAAAAGATAGTATTATAATCTACGCAACCAAGCACCTCCGCCCATAGGCGCTGGCGCTATAACCCTGCCTCCATAGAGGCAAAGGAGTGGATTGTGAAGAAGATTCGAATCAACGCAACAAATAGCCTACTACTCGAGGCACTAGTCCGCACCTTACGTGGTGATCAGAATTTCTGGCGCCTGAAGCATTGCGAATTCTGGCACAACTGCAGTGGAAAAATCCCGGCAGTAACTTCAGAAAACGGCCTCGACGAAGAATTCGCAGACTATAGCTGTGGGGCGGTCGCGATAATGCATGACAAAAGCGAAGCCCGGGTCCGCGCCAAACTCACCCTCACCTCAAATGAGGACGGCCTCGACGTCAAAACTATTCTCTGGATCCAACTACCCGACGGACGCCTCGACAGGTGCGGCAGTACGTTCGATCCTGGTGACGATGTGAATTGGATGAACGTGGAGTGGCTCGACAACAAATTGGTTCCAGAAAGCCCGCCGCCGCATCTCACCTTCTCAAAATCCGCCTGAAACTCGAGCCCTCGACCAGACAGCTGGTTCGGGGGTTTTTATTTGACAGTCAATCATATTTTGAGGCATTCTGCAGCTAGTTCTCCCAACCTTTTTGAGGAGGAAGCTGTGAGAAAAATCACCTGGGTTGATGACTGGATCCTCTACGCATTAAACGTGGTCGAGCGAAATGTCCGAGCTCTTCTCGAAATGCGCAAGCTCCCCTATCTACGAACTGGCAAATTTCAAGTTCGTAGACAGAGGCCGCATCGCCATGAGAGCGAGCTCCACACCCCCTGCCTGTTTATGGGGGTCGCCTATCTCAAAGGTAAGCGAACTTTCGATATTCGGGGAAGCCTAGAGGTTAACCGTTATCCCTATGGCGCTGAAGAAAGGATCATCGCCCGTGGATCTCTCTGGATTAAGACCCCGGATGAGATCATCCGCTGGGCATTTATCGATTGGGAACATGAGCACAGCTCCCGCATCTGCCAGGACGGAGATAGCTCGCGCCTCTTTTCTGAGCCACGGGGCGATATCTCCTTCGCTAGAAAAAAGCTCGGCTAGCTTGAACACTCGCCCCCGACCAGACAGCTGGTTCGGGGCTTTTTTATTCTGCTTCGTAGGCACCGACTTCTTTTTGCGGAACAAGCGATGGGTCGGTTGGAATCGTAAAGTGGAACTCGGTACCGCGCCCGACTACTGACTGAGCCCAAATCTCGCCGCCGTGCTGCTCGATAATATTTTTCACGAGATACAAACCAAGGCCAGAGCCGGTCGCATCAAGCTTGATTGCGGCCTCGGTGCGGAAGAACTTGGTAAATAATTTTTTGATTTCTTCAGGAGTGATGCCGACGCCCGTGTCTTTAATAACCACTTCGACAAACGGCTTACTGACTATCTGATGAATACTAACTACGACTTGGCCGTTTTCTACGTTGTACTTAATCGCGTTATCAATCAGGTTAGAAAAAACGATACCCATTTTCGCCTGGTCGATGGAGACTATGATCGGCGTAGCTGGTTTTTCAAAATACACATTTACTTTGTACTGCTTAGCGATTGGAGCCGCCTCTTCAACTACCTTGCGCGTAAACTCGATTAGGTCGGCGTTTTGATAGTTGTAACCAAATCTCCCCTCTTCGATTTTTGCTACATCCAAGAAGTCGTTCACAATACGCGATAATTTTTGGGCCGCCATCGCACCGGTTTGCGTGAGCTCGATACGCTCCTGATCAGAAACGCCGGCTTGCTGAAGCTCTTGAAACGCCCAGTTTACCGCGGTTAGTGGCGTGCGGAGCTGGTGGCTTGTGATAGTAACAAACTCACTTTTGGCTTTTAACAAGTTCATCTCGCGGGTGCGGTCGTGGATTACCTTAATAACTCCGGTTTGCTGACCATTTTTATCCGTCATTGGCATTGTTGCGACACGTAGTTGCATAAACGACTGTTCAAATACGATATCGACAATTTGTGGATACGTACCTGGGTCACTGCGCTTAATAATCACAGGAGCGAGTGATGGAAAGAGTACCTGCGAGAGGAGCTTGTGCTGTGCGTTTTGATTTGCCGACTCGAGTGCGAACTTTTTTCCCACCATCTCCTCTTGAGGAATACGGAAAAGTGCTGCGGCGGCTTTGTTAAAAATATGTATCGTAAACTCGTTGTCGTGCACAATAACCGCGTCTTCGAGCCCGGTGATAACGGTGTCGAGCATCTGGTGCTCGTTTTTGAGCTCAAAATTACTACTCGCTGTTTTTAATGAGCCCGTAAAGAGCAAAATAGCTGCACCGATCAAGATAACAAGCCCGATGAGCCCCCAGATTGGCGGAAGGTAAAAAAAGTCGATAATCGCCATTGCTAAAAACAAGACGGCGAAGATCCAAACGACTCGCATCTCTGGCATTTTTGCGTACTGCATAAATCCGCGCTTCATATACTACAGAATACCACGGCTTAGATATGCGCTGGTAGGCGTTATAACTCTTCGAGCTGACGGATTAGACTGCTAAACGCGTACTTTTCAAAAAACGCTTTAAGCGCCACCTTATCAAACGGAAGAACCTTCGCATCTTCGATAGAGTCGATAAAAATTGG
>CAZFZO010000030.1:0-9853 GCA_964523595.1 uncultured Candidatus Saccharibacteria bacterium
ATCTATAAGGAGTTGACTGTCGAAGATTGGGGGAAGAATTTTGCTATTCTCGATCCTGACAAGAATAAGGTTGAGTTTGTAGAGCGGCCCTCAAAATAGTTTCCACTTCATCCCATAAGGTCCACTAATGAAACGAGATTTGATAATTCAAAATTGCCGTAAGCTTTTGGAGGCTTATAAATCCGGGAAGCTTGGGCAAACTCGAATGCCAGAAGATTCCAATCCTGGCTTTAAGGAGAATGAACAAGAATTTCGACTTGCTTATTTCACTTTGCCAATGGCACTTAACTATCAACGAGACAGTTATAAGCTTTGGGAGGCGGCTCTTGAAACTTTTAATGATTCGGAAACTAGGTTTGTTTTTGATGTGGCGAAAGTTGCGTCTAGGACCGAAGACGATTTGAGAGTGGCTCTTATGAAATATAGACTAGCTCTGCAACCGAATAAGCATATTCAGACCTGGAAAACTATTTCACAGACAATTCATTCGAATTGGGGTTCCGTAAAATCTTTCATAGATTCAGCCGCGGGTGACTTTTTGAAATTGAGACAAATTGTTACTCAAGATTTCAAAAAGGGATTTCCATATCTATCCGGACCAAAGATTTCGAACTATTGGTCCTTTATTCTTAGTACGTATGGCGGTATTAAGCTTACTACTCGCGACGCTATCGAGATAGCCCCAGATACTCATATTACCCAGTGCTCGGTTAAATTAGGTATAATCAATCAAGTAGAAAGCGAGAGGCTCTCAAAAGAAGAGATTTCTATGCGTTGGCGAGAACTTCTAAGGGGAAGTGACATAGATCCGATTGATATGCACCCACCTCTATGGTTCTGGAGTAGAAATGGCTTTATTTTTAGTCTTTAGCAGGTTTCCACTTCATCCCATAAGGTCCACAACTTGTATCTATATATGCTAAAGCGGTCTGGTAATGAACTAGAAGAATTATTACGGGAACATCTTGCTGCAAATAAGAAGTATTTAGATTCTTTAAAAGTGGTCCAGGAGAACGGTCAGGGTAGGATTTGGTTGATTGGGAGTGGTGTTTATAAAATTCTTTTGAACGCCCTTTATGGGCGAACTTTCCATATAAAAGATTGGGATTTTATTGTTGAGAAAGTTAGTTCTCCACTCAAGCTTGGGAATGGTTGGGAGTTAACCGAGACAAAGCATGGCAATCCGAAGCTTACGAAAAGCGATTTTGTGATAGATCTAATTTCTTTAGATAATATCCACAGTATTAAGCAGAGAAATATAGAACCAAGTATCGAAAATTATCTTAGTGGTGTTCCGCTCACTATTCAGTCTATTGCTTTTGATATAGGCACAAATAAGCTCGTGGGGGATGTTGGTATCCAGAGTATCTTGCAGGGGACTATCGGGGTTAATAATGAGGCGGAATATGCTTATGCGGCTGGTATTTACGGTGATCGATACTCGGTTAAGCAGTACGCGGACGCCTTAGGTTTTCGGGCGGCTATTGACAAAGGCATTAAATAGGCGTATAATTTATTTACGTTTCTTGTAGTTTCGAACCCCATTTGGAGGCCTGAAAGAAAAATGGCGACTTCTCCGCGAGAGATCATCGAGGACGCTCTGCGTTCGGCGGAAGCGGCCGAGGCTAGCATCCAGCCCTGCATCCTGATGAACAAGAACATCGACCACAGCAAGGTCGATGAGTACACGTCCTGCCAAGTCAACAGTTCCTGGGCCGCCGAGCTCAAGGAGTTGATCTGTCGTGGCTGGGTCGTGTTCCGCATCCAGACCGAGTTTCACATCAACGGACACGAGACCTACGCCTATCTCGCCAAGATGAAGGCGAGCTAGAGACGAGAGCCTCACGGAAGAAGCAACGCGCTTCACACCGTGGGGCTTCTTTCTTTTTGCTTAGTAGTTTACGGATTTTGAAGTTTGTTGTACTATATTGGTAGTACGTTTTCAGTGCGCACCTCGTGCGCAATTCTGGAGGTGGTCCATGCGAAGGCTCCTATCGGTCATCGCTTTGACCGCGGTGCTTTCGCCCGCGGTCATGGTGTCGGCAGCTCCGACGCCGCAGGTAAAGTTCAGCGCCAAGACGGTTGGTCTGGACGTTTCTTGCGAGATGGTGTTCTCGGTCTTCGAGCAGCTCGAAGAGTTCAGGACGTTCGAACTCTGCGCCAAGTCGGGGTATGTGTTCCCAATGTTGGCGAGTGCGACTGTTCAGATGCGAGGCAAGGACGAGAAGGATGTGCGAACGTGGGAGGTTGCTCGTTCGGACGACGGTGATCGCATCGTTTTCCGAATTGACGAGCGCAAGCCCGTTACGAACGGTAAGTACACGTTCGCGTTCCAGTTCGCTGATTCAGTTGGTTCGAGTCTTGTGACTGCGAGCCTGTGCGCTTCGGTAGCGCTCGCTCCCGGCAAGAGCCTAGTGATGTGGAGTAAGGTCGTGGACGACAACGCGGGTCAGATGCCGCAGATTCGTCTCGATCTGTTCGCCACAGGCTTCAATCGTGGCGGGTCGCTGCTTGAGCAGGGCTCGGTTACCAAGTTCTTGATCGATGTCGACCCGGCGTTTGTTGGCCTGGAATACGAGTTGCAGATTTCGAACTCACGGTTCGGACTCGGGCTTGCCAACCAGGCGACGCTGGCGGTGGCGCCTTCGGCAGCCAGCGATGAACAGCTGAAGTTGCTGATGAGTTGCTTCTCCTATCCGGGTGGCAAGATCAATCGCGAAGGTCGCTCTGACCTTTTGCCGGTAATTGATACCGCTCCGCTCAAGGCGGCGAAAGTGTCGACCGGACTCGACTTTGAAGTGCGGTTGATGCTCAAGCGCAATGGCGAGCCGTGGATGGCGAGTAGGCCCGTGCGAATTAGCGTCGTGCCGAAGGGTGCGAAGCTAGCGCGGAACTAGCAGTGAAGATGCTCCCGCTCCGACGTAACAGTCGGAGCGGGTTTTATCTTTTTAGAAGTCTGGAGGGAGGGGGCGCGGCGTGGTAGGTTCTGGCTTCTTTTCCAGCGCAGCAAATTTTGCCATTATTTCGAGCTCTACTTCTTTTTTGTCACGGCCATAGGTTTGGCGAGAGAGTTCTTTCGCTTTTGTTGCGAGCTCTGGATTGCCATTTTTGACTAGCAACGTTTTCATACTAAAGGCTGGCGCGGTTTGCCCGCCAATTAGGAGTTTGAGGTAGCAGTTGTAGTTGTCGATATTAATTAGGTCAGCCGCGGAGACAGTAGGGGCGAACTGCTTTTCGAGGAACTCGCCATCTTCAGCGCCAATACGGAAGACCGCCATTGAGCCGACGTTACCAAACACGGCTTTTTTAATTTCATCAGAAAGTTGGCCGATGAACTGGTGGGCGATAGTGAGGTCGAGTTTGTATTTACGGGCTTCAGAAAGAATTGTCTCGATTGAGTTTGTGGTTACGTTTTGGAACTCATCTACATAGAGATAGAACGGTTTACGATCTTTTTCTGGAATGTCGACGCGGCTAAAGGCGGCCATTAAAATCTTACCGATCATGATTAATCCAATGAGCGAGGAGTTGAGCTCGCCAAGACGGCCCTTAGAGAGGTTGATGAGTAAGATTTTTTGACTATCCATTACCTCACGGAAGCGGAAGGCTGATTTCTCCTGCGTAACAATTGGGCGCATAATGTCGTTACTAAGGAACGAGTCGAACTTTGAGGAGATATATGGAACGACGTTTTGCAGACTCGCCTCGCCGCCAGCTTTTTCGGCCATATCACGCCAAAATGTTTTTACCAGTGGGTTGGTTGTTTTAGTGAGTTTGTAGTCGCGGAACTTTTTGTCCGTTAAGACGCGGTTAATCTCAAGTAGGGTGTTGCCGCTTGCTGGATCGTCCATTACGAGCGCGGTTGCGTTTCTGAAGTATTGTTCAAAGATTGGTCCACCAGCTGCTTTCATATCGTAGAGCTTGTTGAATATCTCAAGAAGCTCGTTGATGATGAATGTTTTTTGTTCAGGGAAGTTCGGATCGTATTCGAGCATGTTGAGTCCCATTGGGCGACTCACATCTCCTGGGTTGAAGTAAATAACGTCTTTAAGGCGGTGTTCAGGTACGTACTCAAGGAGCTGTTCGGCCATATCGCCGTGTGGGTCGATAAAGCAGACACCGTGACCAGCTTCGATATCCTGCACGATCATATTCTTCATAAAGTACGTCTTACCAGTACCGGTCTGACCGATGACATAGAAGTGGCGAGCACGATCTTCTTCGCTCATATGGATCTCGGTCTCAACACCTCGGAAGGTATTTTTCCCGAGAAGTAAGCCGGTCTTTGGCGTATTAAATGGCGCTTGAACAATCTTGGCTTTTGTACTTGCGACGTTTACTGAACCGATGACGGTATTTGGAAGGTGAATGATGCTGGAGAGCTCTTCGGTAGAGAGGATGCTACTTGAAGCTGGGTCTGGGGTGCGGAAAGAGAATTGGTAGATGAGTTTCTGCAGGTTTCGGCCGCTTAACTGATTGATGCTTATATCGTTCATGCCTTCGGCGACGAGTTGGTTGAGTGGAATGACGAGCTCTTGGAATAATCCGCCGGCTCGTGGCGCGTTTTTAGCAGAGGCGATTACGCGAATGTTTGTCGCAAAGAGTGGTTTTTGTGATTTACGGAGAACCGCTTCGGCGAGTGGTTCGTTTACTGGACCATTTGAATCTTCGCTTGTTTGTTTTTCTGGCGAAAATGCTTTTTTAACTTCACTCTCTTTAGCAGCGCTCAGCGCCTTGCCGAGCGTCGCTCCTTTTTTCAGGTGGCGAGCGATCTTTGAAAGATACTCATTAAAGTGCGATGGTGCTTTTTGGGCGACAATTTGCAGGGCGAGTCCTTCGCCTTCGCCTGCGACCTTCGAAAATGCATTTAAAATACTCGCGAGAGGATCTGATTCGAGATTTTGGTAGCTTCTTAGTGGGAGGGATTTATTTTTTGAACGAACAAATGCGCCAGCGACTGCGCTGTCTGGATGAAATATCGTATAGTCTTTAGCTGGTTCGATCGCGGCTTCGGGATAGACACCTTCGATCATTTTTTCGACTGCGCTCGCGTATTTGCGAGGAACGGCCAGGTAAAAGAGTGCTTCTTGGCCGATATGCGGGACGACGATCTCGATACTAAAAAATGGTTTGCCATAGAGCCAGGCGTAGAATCCTTTTTCCTTAATAGTTCCAAGCTGCGAGTAGACTTGTTCCATTAGTGCGATTTTTTCACGCAGTTCGGCAACACCTACTTTGTCATTTTCATTTTTGATCGCTCGGGGAAGCTTGATTTGCAGTAGTTGAAGAGAGAAGGCGTGTGCTATCTCGCCCTTAGCTCGTAGGCGAGCTCTAATAATTACTGTTGTAATGGTGAAAACTAAAAGAATGGCTATGGCAAAGATTGCGGAGAAAACAAGGGCGCCGATTTGCATGGGCGTTAAGCGTTAGTGATTTTGCGTGCGTCTAAAAGCTTTTGGTAGTACTCATCAATAAGACGATCGTGGAGCGCGTCGATTAAAAACGGATCGTTTTTGGCTTGCTTGATTGCTGATGCGATGCCTTGGTCAAAAGCGGTTTGAATGAGCGTGGCGATGGCTTGCTCTTGAATAGGGGTGAGATTTGCGGTTTGCGCTGAAGCTGCTTGTGGTTTTGCGCTTGGTGTAGCGGTTGGCGTTTGAGTTGCCGGGGTTATTTGTGCGTGTTCGCTAAATACATTCTTGAAAACTTCTTTTTCCGGTAGCGCTGGAGCTCCTGATTCGATCAGTTGTTGTTTTTTGGCCTGGAGGCGCGCTTCGAGCTCAAGAATTTCTTTATTGAGCGGAGAGATTATTTCTGCCATATAGTACTTATTATATCATACGAGTTAACCCATTTTAGTTCTTACATGTTTATGAATACTAAATTTCCTACTTTTCCTACTTGTAGTATTTCGATTTTTTTGCTATACTTTGGGTATGTCGAAAACTTTGAAGTGTCAGAAAGAATTTTTTGGAACTGCTACAATTAATAGTAAGGGGCAAGTTGTTATTCCCGCGCAGGCTCGTGAGGCGCTCCATCTTGGTTCCGGAGAGAAGTTGCTCGTATTTGGTATGGGTGAAGAAGTAGTAGCTTTTATTAAGCCAGATATGGTTCAGCAGCTTGCTGCTCATTTGTCAAAAAATTTGGCAGCCGTAGAAGCTGCTATTAAGAAAAATAAGTAATTATTATGAAAAAGTTTTTTAAACGTAAGTTGGTTCGCTGGATTTTGATTGGTGCTGCGATTATCGTTCTTGGTTCGATTGCTTTTGGTAAGTCTCAGCCGGCTCCACGGGAGACGTTTACTGTTAAGCGCGCAGATATTCAGGAGTTTGTTAAAGAAACTGGTCAGGTAAAGCAAAAGAACTTCGCCTCGCTCCGTTTTCGCGCGCCTGGTGTCATTTCATCACTTCTCGTTGATGTTGGCGCCAAGGTAAAGACAGGCCAGCTTTTGGCTCGTCTTGATGACTCTGATCTTCAGAAAAAGCTTGTTCAGGCACAGGCTGATTTGAATTCAGCGGAAGTAACGTTGCTTAATAGCAAGCAAGGCCTAAGTGATTCTGATTTGAAGAGTGAGCAGGCGCTTAACATATTGTATGTTGCCGCTCCCTCGACTTTTAACGATATTTTGAATGACTCGTTGAAGTCCTACACTTCGCTTATTACGTTTTACGACTCTGTTGGTCGCTTGAACTCAACGATTTCTAATGTACTTTCGAGTGCACAGCTGATAAATAATGCTGAAAATGCTAAACCAGCTGCTGATGGAGCGATGAAGATTATTGCTACCCAATTGCAGAACTTTCCACTCTCCCCAAGTCGTGACCAAGTCGATGGGGCTTTGTTTGTGATTGCGAAGCCACTTCAGACTCTTCAGGCTTCACTCAATATACTCATTGAGACGATTAACGCTATTCCGACGGGAACTATTTCTGCTACTAATCTTGAGACGTATAAGTCTGCGCTTACAACAGCGAAAGATAATATGAATGCAGCTCTTTTAAGCCAGATTACGCTTGCGAAAAATATTAAGGATGCACAAGTTACCAACTCGCTGAATGGAAACGATGCACAGTCTACGTATCGCTTGAATCAAGCGAAACTCGCTTCTGCAAAAGCTACGGTGGAGATTGCTCGTCGTAATCTGAATGACGCGTACTTGTACGCACCGATTAGTGGCGTTATCGCCGTTAAGAGCAAACAGGTTGGTGAGTCTGTTGCCACTACTGACCAGATTTACTACCTTCTTGGTGAAGGTGGTTTAGAGGTTACGGCAAACGTTTCTGAAATTGATATTGCGAAGGTAGCAGTTGGTAACTCAACTTCAATTACGCTCGATGCTTATGGGCCAGATGTTGCGTTTGATGCTCACGTCGTAACGATCGACCCAGCTGAAACGGTCATCAATGGCGTTTCGACGTACAAGGTAACGTTTGCATTTGATGTAGCCGATGAGCGGTTGCGTTCGGGTATGACTGCGAATATTAAGATTGCGACTCAAAATCGCAAGAACGTGCTTGTCGTTCCTCTCCGCGCAGTTTCAACAAAAGATGGCGCGAAGACAGTTATAGTGAAGGTTGGTGAGCAGGAGCAGTCCGTGGCTGTTCGTCTTGGGCTTAAGGGAGAAGATGGTATGGTCGAAGTGTTAGAGGGCCTTACAGAAGGCGATATAGTTTTGGTTGATTAGCACTCATGAGGCGTGCCTATAGTTCATTTCGTTCGCTCCTTACTTCGATGCGCGTCGGATGGTTTTTAGCTATTCGCAGTATTCGTCATTCGAGTAAGTGGACGACTGGGCTTATCACTTTTATTATGGTGCTTACGTTTTTGAACCTCGTGGGAGTTTCGGGTTTACTCTCGGGACTTATTGCTGGTTCGTTTAAGCAGTTTCGCGAGAGTTACTCGGGCGACGTGATTATAACGGCAGCGCCGCAGCAGGATTATATTAAAACTTCTGCGGGTCTTCTCTCGTTTCTCGAGAACCATCCTCGCGTAGAAGCTATCTCTCCGCGCTACGCAGTTTCTGCCACGCTGCTCGGTACATTAAACGATCTGCCAGGTAAGGGCGAGCGTGCAAATCAGATTGGAATTCGTGTTGTTGGCATGGATTTTGCAAAGGAAGAAGAGCTTACTCATTTTTCTCGGTTTTTAAAATATGGTGAAATGCTTGATCCGAACGAGGAGGGGTATGCTTTGATCGGAGCAAACATGATTAAAAAGTTTTCCGCGTTTGCCGACGCAAACATTCCTGGATTAGATGTGCTTACGGGAGTTGATGTTGGTAGTCGTGTCCGAGCATCGATTGCCAATTCTGATGGAACAAAAACCCAAAAAGATTTTATTATTAAGGGAATTGTAAAGAGTAAGGTTGACGAGATTTCGACTCGCATGTTTATTCCTGATAATGAGTTGCGACGTATGCTTTCGGTAAATCGAGAGCAGGTTCAGGAAATTGCTGTTTCGGTTGATTCGGTATACGCACCAACGCTTGTTAAGCAGGTGACGGAATTTTTATCTGACCCGACAGCTGCTCGCGTACAGACCTCGCTTGATGCTATCCCTTCATTTTTGCGTGATATCGAGACCACTTTTTCGGTTTTAGGTAACGCACTCTCATCAATCGCGCTTATCGTTGCCTCGATTACGATTTTCATTGTTATTTTTATTAACGCGATTACGAAGCGTAAGTCGATTGGTATTATGAAGGGTATTGGTATTCCACCGCGGGTTATTGAGTTTTCGTATCTTTTCCAGGCGACGTTTTACGGCATTATTGGTTCGATTATCGGACTCGCCTTGACGTTCGGTTTTCTTAAACCATATTTTGATCTTAATCCGATCGACTTTCCATTTTCTGACGGTATTTTGGTTGCTACGCCAATCGGTGCGACGATTCGAGTTGTTATTTTGCTTATCGTTACCCTTATTGCTGGATATATTCCTGCAAAACTTATTGTGCGTAAAAATACGCTCGATTCAATTTTAGGACGCTAATCATATGATTCGAACTAATAAGCTAGTAAAAACATACGGAACAGGAGATTTGGCCTTAACAGTTCTTAAGTCTATTGATTTAGAGATTAAAGACGGTGAGTTTGTGGCGATCATTGGCCCGTCGGGTGCTGGTAAGTCTACTTTGCTCTATCAACTTTCGCTTCTCGACGTGCCAACGAGTGGTGATATTTTTATCGACGAGGCTGCTGCTTCGCAGTTAAGCGAGGACGGAAAGACCGCTCTTCGTTTGAATAAGCTTGGATATGTATTTCAAGATTACGCGCTTTTGCCTGAACTCACTGCACTTGAAAACGTGCTTTTGCCGATGATGGTTCAGCGCATGGATCCGGCTTTGGCACGCAAGAAAGCTGAAGTAGCACTTGCGAAGGTTAATTTGTCTGACAAGCTTCACAGTAAGCCGAGTACGCTTTCCGGTGGTCAACAACAGCGCGTCGCAATCGCGCGTGCAATTTCGCACGAACCACATATTTTATTTGCTGATGAGCCGACGGCAAACCTTGATTCGGCGAGTGCTGGTCCAGTCATTGACTCGTTCCTTGAGATTAATAAGCTTGGGCAAACCATTATTATGGTTACGCATGAAGAAGAGTATGCACGCAAGGCGTCGCGCATTATCACGCTTCGTGACGGGCGGATTGTTTCGGACGTAAAACGATAGACTTGGTTTTGGTAGTGATATACTTATACTATGAGTCTTTTGAAAAAGGCGTTTTCTTTTCTTAAAACAGAATTACATAAAGAAACGCAACGTTTGCTTTTTAATATCTTGCTCGCTTTCGTAGCGACGTTTACAGTTGCTCACTTATATTCGCTTTTCGTTCCGCTTTACGTGTTTTTGTAC
>CAZFZO010000031.1:0-9710 GCA_964523595.1 uncultured Candidatus Saccharibacteria bacterium
GTGCAAAGATCTCTGCGTATGGCTTCCTCGGGGGGGATATGTGCGCCACCGCTAAGAACTTTTGCGCTATAGACGTAGGAGGAGCGTCCTGCGTACGTCCACAAGAGAATTACCTGACTCATAGCTCCTCCTTTCTTTAGTAGGTTGGGATGATAAATAAATAACATGATATTTGTAATATGTCAATGAAGAGATACTATACTTAGAATATGTTTATCAGCATTAAAGTAGTATTGATTGACATTTTATTTATAAAATAGCATTATGCCAGCGAGACGTGAGTCTCGCTTCGGGGTCCAACGGGCTCTGATGTTTTCTAGAAATTCCGTCTATAGGGCGGAGATCGTGTCGAGCGAATTCTCGACGTTTAGAAGGGAGGGTCCAATGGGCTCTCATGATTCAGTGCGTCGTCCTTCGTGGGCTAGGCAGCGGATTGAGGTGTTGATCGCGGAACATCTAGGGCGAGCTGAAGAAGCCCTCTCGGTTGAGCTCGTACAGCTCGAGAAGGATCGAGACCGAGCGATATTGGAAGCAGCTGATTGGAAGAAGGTCGTAGAAGACCCCTCTGCGAGCCCTTACGCTAAAGAGTATGCGAGGCGTTGCTTGGATGGCTGTCAGCGCGCCATTACTACGCTCAATGCCCAGATTCAGCAAAAGCGGTCTTTGTTTGAGTCGGAGACTGGCGTGGCCAAGCGGCGTCGTGAGGCAGCGGAGAACGCTTTCGATGTTCTCTGGAAGGAGATTCCGCCTTCCTCTCGAATGCTGACTACCCATCATCCTGATGGCGGTGAGAAGCGTCTACTGGCTTTGGCTCCTGATGGTCAGTTCTTTGTCTGGCTCATATGCTACGGCGATTGCGGTGGATCGACGTTGATCGATTCTCCGGATCAGTTTACTAATAACGAGTTGGCGTGCATTTTCAAGCATGAGAAGAAGCAGGCAGCTGCCAAGGCGGGTGCCACGACCTAATTGACTTGCAGTCTTTCCCCCGCGATGGAGTTCCATCGCGGGGTTTATTGTTTGTCAAAAAAACTGCCCGAATGGGCAGTTTTTTGGTTGCTTAGAAGCAGATGATACCGATGAGCTTGTCGCCACCAGCCTCGGCTAGTGGTTTTTGATTTTAGTCTGCTTTCTTTAATATGTATGGTTTCTTTGTTGATCCTTGCTGAATTATTTTCCCGTGATCTTCAATTGCATTTAAAAATCCATCAAGCACAAAAGGTTGGATTTTTTGGTCTTCCGGGATTCCGCCAAATCGAACTTCTCCGCTCGGTTTTACTACACGGAGGCATTCACTTATCGCTCGAGCAGTGAGATCTTTTTTAGTTTTCTTCCATTGCTCGCGCTCTTCGTTTGATTCTTCGTACACAGGTAGGCCGTTACGGATTTCTCCAGTTGGTCTTCCTGATTTAACGTGCCCAGCAGCAACTTGCGGAAGAGCACTTACTGAAATTACATAATCAAACGTGTTGTCAGGAAAAAGGATTTTTTCAGCAGCGTCCATAGTAATTAATGAAGGGTCGGCAATAGATCCTTCATTTGGGATGTTGCGATCAATACTGACAACTTCTGCTGTAATGCCCGCTTCGCGTAGTCCCTGTGCAAATCGCGCAGGGCCAGCTCCTACATCGAGAATTTTTTTGTTCTCGAATTTCTCGGGCGTTAGCTCGAGTTCTTGGCAATATCGCTCAAATGTTTGAGTGGGGGTTTCAGGGATTCGCTCCTGATGAGGGACGCCTTCAGGCATTTATTTAGAAACAGATGATACCGATGAGTTTATCGCCACCAGCGACGTTCATGATGCGTACGCCCTGGGTAGCGCGAGAGGCGAGGCGGACACTGTCAATCTCGGTATGGATGATTTGTCCTTTCGCAGAAAGCGCGATGATATCTTTTTCAGTAGAGACGAGACGCGCGTCCATCAAGATACCTGTCTTGGCGGTGATGTTGGCAGTTTTGATGCCCGAGCCGCCACGGCCCTGGACTTTGTACTGGGTGAGGGCGGTCTGCTTACCAAATCCGTTACTCATAACTACGAGCAGGCGCATATCTTTCGCCTTGTCTTTTTCAACAACGTTCATCGAGCTCAAGTAGTCACTTCCCTTGAGGCGAATCGCCTTAACACCTCCGGCGGTGCGTCCCATTGGGCGGACGTTGCTTTCTTTAAAGCGAATCGCTTGGCCGTTCGAGGTGGTGAGCATTACTTCGTCTTGGCCGCTGCTAAACTTCGCCCACAAGAGGACGTCATTTTTCTTCATGCCCATCGCGATGATGCCGCTGCGGCGGACGTTGGTGAAGTCGGTGAGCGGAGTCTTTTTAATCATGCCTTGCCTGGTCGCCATCACGAGGAACTTTTTGTCTTGAGCTTGCTGTTCCTTCGGTGCGTTTGGATAGGTGACTATCGCGTTGACACGCTCTTCGAGCGGAATGTCTAAGAAGTTGTGGACCGGCTTACCTTTGGCTGTACGGCTTCCCGCAGGGATTTCGTAGACCTTGGTCTGGAAGACGCGTCCTTTGTCGGTGAAGAAAAGGATGTTGTCGTGGGTATTGGCGTAAACGAGTTGAGTTAAGAAGTCCTCGTCTTCAACGTCGGAGCCGATCAAGCCCTTACCGCCACGGTTTTGCATCTTAAAGCTCGTTGGAGGAACGCGCTTGATATACCCACCTTGGCTAAGGGTGATGATGGTTTCTTCTTGAGGTACGAGGTCTTCCTCGGAGAACTCTTTGAGTCCGCCAGCGATTACGCGCGTGCGGCGCTCGTCACCATACTTTTCTTTCAGGGCTTTGATCTCGTTTTGGATAACCGCGAGAATTTTAGCAACACTCTTAAGTAAGGCTTCGAGTTCGGCGATCAGTTTTTTCTTTTCAGCGAGCTCGTCTTCGAGCTTGATGCGCTCAAGGGCGGCGAGCTGACTGAGTTTCATTTCCAAGATCGCCGTTGACTGGAGGTCGCTCAACTTGAAGTTTTTCATCAAGTTCTTGTGAGCGTCTTCGCGGTTTTCAGACTTCTTAATAGTCGCGATGATTTTATCAATGACTTCAAGTGCACTGACGAGTCCGATTAAGATGTGTTCGCGCTCTTTGGCTTTGCGGAGGTCGAATTCGGCGCGGCGACGGACGACTGATTTACGGTGCTCTAAGAAGGCGACTAAGATGTCTTTGAGCGAGAGCACTTGCGGCTGAAGACCACCGTCAACGAGTGCGACCATGTTGACGTTGAAGTTTTTCTGCAGGTCGGTGTGGTTGTAGAGTTGGTTGAGAATCTTTTGAGGCGAGGCGTCGTTTTTAAGCTCGATCACGATCGACATACCTTGCTTATCACTCTCGTCGCGGATGTCACGAATACCTTCGATTTTTTTGTCTGTTACTAACTCCGCCATCTTGATGATGAGCTCACTCTTGTTTACCTGGTATGGAATCTCGGTGATTTCGATGTCATAGCCCTTGCCGCCCTTACGTTCTTTGACTTCGGCAACGCCGCGCATCGTAATCGCGCCTTTACCCGTCGTGTACGCATCGGCAATATCTTTTTTATTGTAAATAACGCCAGCGGTCGGGAAGTCAGGGCCTTTGATGAACTCGAGCAAGTCTTCGGTAGTTGCTTTTGGATTTTCAGAAAGATAAATAAGTGCGTCAGCGACCTCACTGAGGTTGTGTGGTGGAATATTGGTCGCCATACCGACAGCGATACCCGCAGTACCATTTAAAAGAAGCTGGGGGAGTTTGGCTGGGAGATATTTTGGCTCCTGTTTGGTGCCAGAGTAGTTTGGCTGCCAATCAACAGTTTCTTTTTCAATATCGGTTAAAAGCGTTTCAGAAACACGGGCGAGCTTAGTTTCGGTGTAACGCATAGCGGCAGCTTCATCACCATCAACTGAGCCCCAGTTGCCTTGGCCGATACACAGTGGGTAGCGGAATGAAAAGTCCTGCACCATACGAACGATGGTTTGATAAATCGAAGCGTCGCCGTGTGGGTGGTACTTACCCATGACTTCACCGACGACGTCAGCAGATTTGCGAAGTTTGGCATCAGCAGAGACACCACTGTCCCACATACTCCAGAGAATACGGCGTTGTACTGGCTTGAGGCCGTCGCGTACGTCGGGAAGGGCACGGCTGACAATGACTGACATCGCGTAGTCTAAGTACGACTCTTGAAGTTCAGTCGTGATTTCTCGTTTTTCGATTTTTCCGTGTTGGTACTCTTCGTTGTTAGCCATAGTTTTCTTTACTGATTAGTTGATGTTGCTGATTCGTCTGGTTTGATCGTGAAGGTCGTATTTGTTGTGATGAGATTTTGGAAGTAGAGGATTGTGCCGGCTGTTTTTCGTTTTACTACATCGATTACTTTACTTGTTCCTACTGCGAGTGCGGTGATAGTGCCGTTCTGCGGATTTGTCCGCGGCGCTCCACCAATCTCATTTACGACACTTTGTACATACGCTATCCAGATGCCGACGACGAAGATCATTGCGATGGCGCTACAGCCAATAAGCCACCGAAGTTTTGTCTTTCGGTCACCGGTTCTGATTCGTTCGAGTGTCGACTTGAGTGCCATAGATTAAACCTTGAGGACGACGACTTTCGTTTTTGGATCGGTTAATTCTTTCTTTTTTACGTTTACTTTTTCCTCCGCTTCAACTTTTTGCCCCATTTCTTTCAAGAACTCACTTACGTCTTCGGCTTTGCGTTTGAGTCCTGGGACTTTAAAGAACGAAGGGATGACAAGTTTTGGATTGATTTGGCGAATTAACTTAGCCGCGGCTGCGCACTCGATGAATGGTTTGCCGCCACCAGGAATAATGAGTACGTCGATGTTACCCATCTCTTCGAGAATTTCTGGTTCGTTAAACTCGGAAAGGTGACCGAGGACTCCGATGACGAGGTCGTCAGTTTTGATACGAAATACGCTCTTGATAAACGCGTCGCTACTATCTTTTTGGAGTGTCCAGCCGGTAATCGAAACACCTTTCGCCTCGTACTCGCCTGGGCCGACGATAACCGCGCTACCATCTTCGTTAATTGCTGGTTCTTTCTCTGACTCCGCAGTTGGAGTCGGCATTAGTGTTTTTACTAAGATTGTTGGTTTGAAGCGTGGGGCAGAGAGTCCGCTGCTTCCTTCGATTGGGTCGATGAGAATTGTTGTTTCTCCTTCTTGGAGTTTAAAGCAGCCTTCGCCGTACCAGTTGATGATCATAAGATGTGATTAAGGGTTATTACTGAAAAGGCAGCCTTTTTCGGCTGCGATTTTACTATGATATTTCGCCTTCTAGTTTAGCAAAAATAGGAAGAAGAAACAACTTGAAAAAGAGGCGAAATATGGTGAAAAACAAGACCATATTTCTAACTACTTGACAATGCTTATATTTTAATTCATTGTAATTAAGGCGGTACGCCGCCATATGAAGAATGGCACGGCTGGTTAGCTCGTACACCTCCGACCGGCATCCATTTTTTGGACGTGCCAGGAATCGAGGAGGTGAGGTCATGAACGACCGAGAGCTGCAAGCGATGGCGACCCGTCTGCTTCGGCAGAACGGGTACAGCTGGTCTGGTCGTCCGAAGGACGCGGCGAAAGCTGCGGCTAAGGATGACGTGCTCCGGCGAGCCATCAGGTGTCCTTTCAGGGGGTGCTCCCGCAAGGGTAGCGCTCGCCGCTAGGACGCTTCCATACTGCGTTCACGATTGACGCACAAACTGCGTGGTAATGCGCGCGGTAAAAAATCGTAAAGCCCTCACACGCGATGTTGCGGGGCTTTTTCTTTTACTTGATATATAGCGAGTGAATATGAGGCCATATTTAGCACCTCTTGACAAGAGGTTGGGTCTGTGCTATCCTACTTTTGTTCGCCTGCAAGGTGAATGCGTCCGACGCGGACGCGTACCCGTGTCCGCATCCCGCAGGAGGGGTGCACAACGGAAGGGAGGGTCGATGACTCACGCGCGAGATCGCCCGCGGTAGAACGCGGGGAGTGCAGAAGATCGCGTCAGCAAGCCACTCGCCGGACGGCGAGGACCTGTCTAGCTCCCACACGGAGCTGACGATTGCCAACTGCGGGATCAGGAACCAGTCAACGTGCCTAGCTGCCTCTTCGGAGGACTAGCTGGCAAACCGGGATTGCTTCCGCCGCGACAGGCTGTCAAAGACCACAGGTCATCTTGGCCCCGAGTTAGTTCTCACGTCTTCGGACGTCAGTACTAAATCGGGGCCGCTTTTTTTATTTTGTACAATACAAAACCACCCTTCGATATACTCAGGGTGGTTTTGATTTTACTTCTTTTGCGAGATTTCTTCGGTGAGGCGAGTGATGAGTTCGCTGACTGGCATCATCTTGAGATCGCCGAGGGTCGCGTGACGCACTGCAACAGAGTTCGCTTTCATTTCTTCTTCGCCAACTACAAGTACATACGGGATTTTCTCGAGTTGAGCGGCGCGAACACGTTTGCCAAGGGTCTCGTCGCAGTCGGCGAGTTCGGCGCGAACGCCGACAGATTCGAGTTGTGCGAGGAGCTGCTTGCCATAGTTTTGGAATTTTTCGCTAATCGCGATGACGCGAGCTTGGACTGGAGCGAGCCAAAGCGGGAAGTGGCCAGCGTAGTGTTCGATGGCGAGCGCCATAAAGCGTTCGAGCGATCCCGCAATTGCAGCATGAATCATCACAATGCGTTCATCCTCACCTTTTTCGTTTACGCAGGTAAGATCAAAACGTTCCGGCTGATTGAAGTCGAGTTGGATAGTTGCTACTTGGTGTTCTCGTCCAATGGCATCTTTACCTATAAAATCGAGTTTGGGGCCGTAGAATGCTGCTTCTCCAACGCCGGGAATCGTTTTAGTATGTCGTTCCTTCGCAACTTCGGCGAGAATCGATTCAGCGAGGTCCCAGCGTTTTGCGTCGCCAAGATACTTATCTGGTTGCTTTGGGTTGCGTGCTGATAAACGCACTATGAGTGGTATGCCAAACACTTTGTAAAAATCATGGATAATGTCCCAAATGTTGAGAGCTTCTTCTTTGACTTGACTCATGCGGCAGAAGACATGCGCATCGTCTTGAGTGATGGAGAGTACGCGTGAGATACCGGCGAGCTCGCCGCTTTGTTCGTCGCGATATACAGCAGTCGTATTAGCATAGCGCTGTGGTAGTTCACGATAGCTCCACTTTTTGCGGTTGTAAATTTGCGTGTGGTGCGGGCAGTTCATCGGTTTCATCGCAAACTCGTGGCCTTCGCGCGTATTTATTTTGAACAAGTCGTCTTTGTACTTGTCCCAGTGTCCACTCTTTTCGTATAAATCTTTTTTGGTGATGTGAGGAATCTCCACTTTTTGATAACCGTGGGTTTTGCGTAGCGACCAGACGAAATCGTCAATCAAATTGCGCATGAGCGTTCCTTTTGGTGTCCAGAGTGGCAAGCCGGAGCCAACAAGCGGGGAAAAGGTGAACAAATCCATCTCAGGGCCTAGTTTTTTGTGATCGCGCTTTTCAGCTTCGGCGAGCATCTTGAGATGTGCGTCGAGCTCTTCTTTGGTTGCAAACGCGAGTCCGTAGATGCGGGTGAGTTGAGCGTTTTTGTCGTCACCGCGCCAGTACGCGCCAGCGAGCTTAGTGAGTTTAAAGCTATCTGGATCTATGGCGAGTGTGTTTTCGACGTGACCGCCTTTGCAGAGGTCTTCGAAAATCTCACCCGTTTTGTAACTAGTGAGGGTGCGACCTTCTTTTGCGTACTCGTCGATGAGTTCGAGTTTAAATGGCTGATTGGCGTATTTTTTCTTGAGTTCGTCGGCGGACATTGGTGCGCCGGTAAAGGCGAGCTTGCCCCCGATAAACTTTTTCATTTGTTTCTCGAGATCTTTGAGTTCGGTTTCAGAGATTGGCTGACTAAATTGGAAGTCGTAGTAAAAGCCGTTTTCAATAACTGGGCCGATGCCGAGTTTGGTGTCTGGGTACTTTTTAAGTACCGCGGCGGCGAGTAAGTGGGCTAACGAGTGGCGGATATTCTCTAATTGTGCGTTTTCCATATATACGTTGATTTAGGTTAATTGTATGCGACACGGGCGTAAGAAACAAATCACCCCTTCATTGGAAGGGGTGATTCTTGGTCGCACTAAGAAGGCCCGTTCCTATGAGGGGATTCGAGTTGTCGTGGTAGTTGTCTGGCGAAACTGGTTCATCGATTTATATAGTAGCTTCTTTTTTAGGATAAAAAAAGTGCCCAGTTCCGCCCCTGGTGAAGGGGGCGGAACTGGGCGAGTCACGACCGCTAGGGAGTCGTGATGTGGTACGTCACCGTCGTTCCCGGCGGTGTCGTCGTGACTTCCGCGAAGATCGATCCGTCGGGGTCGGTCCCGTCGCTGAAGAAGCGAACGTCGATCCTGACGAACGGCGGGGGAGGCGACGAGCCGTCCGGCAGCGCGTTGGTCATGCAGTGCCCGATCGGCTGGTCGTCCGTCGGGTGCAGGGGGACGTTACCCCAGAAGAACTGCCCGTCGTACCAGCGATGCCAGAACGGCACCGGGTTGCCGGTTGCCGGAGGCATCGGCGTCGCCGTACCGTGGTCCGGCGCCGCGACGGGAATGTGACTCCCGATCGGCGGTCCGGCGGTCACCTCGGTGTTCATGAAGAGCCCGAGCAGGCCGATCGCGGCGCAGGTGGAGAGCAGGATCCAGAGACGAAGGTTACGCATCGAAAGTCCTTGGTAAGGAGCGCACGAGGTGAAGCAATCTTGAGCCGTACGCCACTCAAGAGTGAGTTGGTAATTTAACTTGAAGATTTATTTTATTTACAACTCTTTGGCATTATCAATAATCATATTGAGCTCGCCATTGCGCGGGGAGAGTTTGCCGACCACGGCGACGATTTTGCCGTCTTGCCAGAGGTCTTTGAATTTCGTGAAGAGTTCGGAGAAGATGACTACTTCGATACCGTCGGACGAGTCTTCGATACGCGCAAACGCCATCGGCTTACCATTTTTAGCGATAATTGATTTAACCGCGGTAATCATGCCGGCGATGCGGTAGGTTTTCATTGTTGAGCGTTCGGCACGCATCGCTTTGATCAGCGTGGCCTTAACCGCTTTGATTTCTTCAGTCTTAGTGTTGAGCGGGTGATCGGAAACGTACAGTCCGAGGAGCTCTTTCTCCCAGGCGAGGCGTTGGGTTTTAGTAGCTGGTGTGCTCTGGGCGAGTTTGAGTGGTTTTACATTTGAAGTTGCAAAGGTTGCGCCAAAGAGTCCGGCTTGTCCGGAGCCTCCAGTAGAGTCAGCTTTTTTGGCGGCACTCGCGAACTTAATAACCTCTTCCATATTATTGAGGATTTGGTTGCGTTCGGTGCCAAGGCCATCGAGGGCGCCACACTTCGTGAGTGCTTCGAGTGATTTTTTGTTTAAGTCTTTGTGTTTGACGCGCGTAAGTAATTCGGAGAATGTTTTGAACTCACCACCTTTGCCGCGTTCCTCTATAATCGCGCCGACGATCGCACTGCCGACATTTTTAACTGCGTCGAGGCCGAAGCGGATGTTGTGTCCATCTGGAGTGAATCGTGCAGAGCTTTTATTGATATCTGGTGGGAGTACCTGAATATCCATTTTCTTACACTCGTTGATTAAGAACGAGATGCGGTCGATGTCATCTGATTCGGAGTTGAAGAGGGAGGTCATAAACTCCACCGGATAATTTGCTTTAAGATACGCGGTTTGATACGCGATCATGGCGTAAC
>CAZFZO010000032.1:0-212 GCA_964523595.1 uncultured Candidatus Saccharibacteria bacterium
GCTTAATAATTGAGTAGTAGGTGAGGGCGATGAGCGGAAAAATAAAGACTGCACCAAGGGGGATATAGCGGCTATTGTCCAAAAATGCAGGGAGTACAAAGTTAAAGATTACGTGGAGCGTGAAGGTGATAACTCCACCGGCAATAATAAAGGAGAATTTGTGCCGTTCTTCCTTAGTTGCTCGTCGAGTTCGTCGAAAGAGTGAGCCGAAA
>CAZFZO010000032.1:222-9402 GCA_964523595.1 uncultured Candidatus Saccharibacteria bacterium
GCCGAAAGCGAGAACGATAAGTCCGAGAATCGCTGCGCCAAATAGGAATATCCCTAGCCCATTTTGCACGCTCTCGATCCTTCCTGTGGATGAGAATTCAGTAATGCTCGTGAAAACAAATGGGGTTAATGTGATGGCTGATATTGCTACGACGACTGGCGTAAGTACTCGGCTATATATTTTAGGGAAGGCAAACTCTTCTTTAGGAAATACAAAAAAGAGGCGGAAAAGGAAGAAGGTATACCAAATTGCAAAAAATGCGTGAAGACGAAGAAGCCAGAGTGTTATTTCTGGCGACTGACTTGGTTGATAGTAAGCGTAATTGAAAATACTCCAGGTGGCGGCGGCGATCGCAAAATAAAAGAACGCTCGATTGGTAGTGCTTTTTCGATTATTCAGGAAGACGACAAATCCGAGGATGCCAATCGTAGCTATAGCGATTCCGACCGAAAGGAGGTCGAGATTTTGGAAAGCGCTCATACAAATTAAGTATAGCGCATTTTATGAGGCGCTATTTTGTATTGTACTTAACGCGTGGCGATTGTTTTGACGAGCGAGCAGTTGGTTCTCCGTCTTTGCCAATTCGGAAGGTGATGGCGATAAGTTCGTTTGGATTTCCGAGCGCTTTGGCGGTTTTTTGATACGCCTGACGAATGAGTTGCTGGTGTTTTTCAGAGAGTATATCTGTAAGTGCTCCTGCCGTTACCCCCTGATAAAAGAATAGTGTTCCGGTCATCAGGTGGCAGCTTAACCCATGAGTGGTCGCGACAAGCCAGATGCGCTGCATAAGTCCTCCAGCGGTTAGAAAGGCCTTATCGTCATCGGGTAGGGTAATTGCTCCAATCGTTGGTGTTTTTGCGTATGTTTTTGCGTTACTCGAAGCGATTCCTCTTGCCACGCCGATACGGTTAAATAAGCTCATGAGTTTCCAGGAGCGGAAAAGCTTGAGTGCTGCGCGCTTCGGAGCTGCGAGCTCCATTGTCATAAGATAGAGGCCGCTCTTTTTTTGTTTTTCTTCAGCTTCGCTCCAGACGATTTCACTTGTAAAAAGATTGTGTAGTTTTTGATTTTCAAGAGTGATGATTTCGTTGACGCTTGCTGCTTGAGCTAGGTCTTTAATGTTTTGTTTGTCCTCGGCAAGAATAAGCTTGCAGGGATTAAACTGTTTAGCGATATTCGCAAACTCTTCTTTTTGAGTCTCACTTAGCGGCGATGGCTGATATGGCTTTCGATTGGTAGTGCGTTTAAAAATTGCTTCGTAGAGTGGTGTTGGACGTGCGCTTGCTTTCGTGAGACTGATTGTCGCGGTGATATTCAAATTAGCTTTGTCTGGGAAGAGGGTAGTGTTTGTTTGATAGCCAAGGTGCTCAGCTGCGATCTTTATGTTCTCGATAAGGGCGCCATGGGCGAACAGTGTGCCTCGATTGCGAAAGTTGAGGACGGGGTGGTCTTTTTCTGGTTCGGCGATAATCGTTATCTCATTATTTGTAACTTCGAAGCGCCATGGTTGTGAGTTGCTTCCTGATGGTGCTTGGCAACCCGCTTCGATAATTTTTTGAATGTCGTTCATATGTGCTTAGTATACCAAAAACCGCCAGAAGTGGCGGTTTTTGGCTGGTTTCTATTTCTGATGCATCATTTTCCAGATGAATTTCAGGAGGGTCTTTTTGCGAGAGAGTTTTTGAGTTATTGAGTTGTAGCCAGAGATAAAGGTCGCCTCGGTGCTCATCTGACGACGGCCAGACTTTATCTTTGGGTTTTTGAGAATAATCTCGCGGGTGAGATAGGCGAGGATAGTGCCGCACATATTAGCGGCAGTGCCAAGTTGTGGCCAGGAGTAGAGCGATTTGCCTACTTCAGCTACTGATTCGAGCATGCGCGGAACGACGAGGTTGGCTCCGGCGATTTTGCCAGCTACTTTTGGTAAGTCTTTTGGCGGCATATTTTTCAATCCTTCGGCTGAAAGTTTGCCAGCGAGGCCGTGGAAGATAGGGTAGGAGCTACTGATATCGTAGCGTTCAACGTCAGCGATTACGCCGTCTCCATTGTCGGTGGCCATAATAGTGGCGATGCCGCGCTTACGTGCTTCTTCGCGTGATTTGAACTTGAAGTACGGGTTATCCATCTCTTCAATGAAGACGTTGAGTTTCGGGGCTTCGAAAAACTCACTCATCATCGACTCTGAAAATCCTTCGGTGTAGAGAATGATATTGGCGTATGGGTTAATTTCATAGATCGAGCGAGCGACCACCATCGCTTTGTTTGTGCCAATATTGGGAGCGCCCGTGCGAATGCGGTTGAGGTTTGGTCCGGAGATAGTATCTGGGTCGGCGAGTTTGAGTGTTTTTGCACCTCCCGTCATCGCGATGGTAAGAGCTGCGTGGCTACCTACCGAGAGTCCAGCGATACCAACTACTCCTTGGTAATAGGCTTCTTGTTCGGCAGCAGTAATGAGGAGCTTATTGCGTCCGGTGCGCATTTCAAAATGAAGCTCTTCGGGAACGTAGTGAACGAGTTGGTTTGACCAAGGGAAGTAAAACCATGAACCGTCAGTGTCTGGATTGTTTTGATTGCGCTGCTGTTTTACGAATAGTTCAAAATCGGCTTGATAGTTTTTATCAAACTTATATTTTGGATTGCGAAGCAGAAAGATTTCTTCGAGCTGGGCGTTGTACTGGTCGACAATCTGGAGCTCGGCGTGTTGTGCTTTGAGTTTTGCGATATCAGTAGCTTGTGCGCGTACTGGCTTCCAGTCAGTTCGATTGATCTGTTCTTGCATAGGTATAGATTATTTTTTTACCCACTTTTGTTTTACGCCTGGGCGGAAGTAGAGCGGATCTTCGCATGGCCAGAACTGGAGCTTTGGCATGGCGCGATCACCGAGGTAGTTGGAGAGTTCGCGGAACTCGGAGTTTTTGTGGCGGAGATTAGTAACAATGCGGTGGAGGGCGAGTTTTTCAAGTTTTTGATTGGCTTTTTTGCCTTTGCGAAGTTCGAGGTTTATCTCAAGATACTGATCGTGCTTTTTATCAAAGCGGGTGATCATTGTGCACTTGCCGGTAAGTGAGTCGGTGAGTGGCTTTTCGAGGAGTACCTCGCGAATTGTTTCTGGATAGATTTGTAGGCCGTAGAGGGTGGTTGAGAAATCGGTGCGCTCGTAGACGTGTACGAATGGAAGTTTATAGAGGCAGTCCGAGATGCCGGCTTCGCGGGCGGCCTTTTCGATTGAGATGCCAGATGAGGCGAGTTTTTCTTCCATTTCAGCAAAGCTTGTTGAGCCACCGTGATCGCCGACTGCGTACCTAATTAGAGGAATCGTGTTGTTTCCCGTAAGCAATACTTCGCCTTGCGGAGCCTCGAAAGTCATAAAGTGCGGGTTGTACTGGGCGAGGGTTGGTGTTTTGCTAGCGGAAGAAAATACCTTTTCAAATAGAGACTTATCCTTGATAGCTAATCGGCGAATCATAATCGAGGTTGGTGTTTCAAACGCCATCGCGCCGATGTCGGCAGTTCCGTAGATATTGAGTGTGTCGCGGCATACGTTGCGAATACCAGCTTTTTCCTTGAAGTGATCGCGAAGTTTTTCAGGAAAAGCTTCGGCAGCAAATAAAAAGCGAGTGTTTAATTTTTTAAGATCAACACCTTCAGCCTTAGCCTCGTCGACAATATCTTTAATAAATGGGGGATAGCCTACGATGACTGTTTGTTCGTAGTTTGGGGCAATTTGGCGCAGCGCCTTAAAGATTTCTACTTTATTAATGCCCGGTGTGAGGATTGAGGCAGGGTAGCTATTTTCGCGACCAGCGATTTCAAACGCTTGGTAGGTGATGAGTCCGCCAATCCACACACCCATACCAAAACCGATGAGTACAAAGGTTGATTTGTTAATCCCGAGTGAGCTATTGCGAAGATAAGAGTTGATGAGCGAAGAGTACTGCCAGTCGAGTTGGTGTCCGCGCGGGAAGTAGAATGGTTCGCCGGTTGAGCCAGAGGTGGAAGTGAAGACGAGCGGGGTTTTGAGTGTGCCATCCCAACAGAGCTTCTCGAGAGGGTACTGCTTAAGATAGTCTTTTTTTGAAACCGTTGGAACTAACTGGAAATCAGCAAAGGTTTTAACCTTGTCTGGGCTTACTTTATTCTTTTTAAGAAAGTCTTTGTAGGCTGGGACGCGCTCTGCCGCAGTGTGAAACAAGTTGAGAGCGTTCTGTTCGCGTAGTTTTGCCCAATATGCAGCTGGTTTTGTTTCTACTTGTTTAGCAATTTGCAGTGCGGATAGTTTAGGTTTCATTGTACTTATTTAGCTTTGGCGATTTGTTTGTGGAAGATTTCTTCTCCGAGCTCATCAGCGATGCGG
Source organism: uncultured Candidatus Saccharibacteria bacterium (assembly GCA_964523595.1). GTDB lineage: Bacteria > Patescibacteriota > Minisyncoccia > UBA6257 > 1-14-0-10-44-23 > CAYMXN01. Next base: position 4,577 of record CAZFZO010000032.1, read on the forward strand.
CTTGGTGAGAGGTGCTTTTTTTTCGAGAGGAATAAGATGGTACTGAGTGTGTTTTTTACATTTTCGACGCGACGGAGCACGCGGTTGCGATCATAGCCATTTGATTCGAGTTCGTCGACGACGTTGATGAGTCCACCAGCGTTTGCGACGTAGTCTGGGACAAACAAGATGTCGCGTTTAAAGAGTTCGTCGCTAATCTCTGTTGAAGAGAGTTGGTTGTTTGCTCCTCCGCAGACGATTTTCGCTTTTACCTCTTTGTGGTTTTTCTCATTGATGTCGTTGCCAAGAGCGCACGGGGAGAAGATGTCGACAGGGAGTGAGTGGATAGCTTCGACAGGAACTACTTCGAGGTCGGGAATTTCTGCTTTTATTTTTGCGATTGCGGCTTCGCGAATGTCGGCGACAATAACCCGTGCGCCATCTTGTTTAACAAGGCGGACGAGTTCGGCTCCTACTTTGCCAACTCCCTTAACAGCGATCGTGAGCCCTTTAAGAGTGGTGAGTCCGAGTTTTTCTTGTACTGCGGTAATGATTGAGTGATAAGTTGAGAGTGCTGCGTATGGTGATGGGTCGCCAGCGATGCCGCGGCGGCCAATAAAAAAATCAGACTCTTCGAGCATGATTTGTACATCATCCTCGGTGAGTCCGACATCTTCGCCCGTAATAAATCGTCCGTTTAATTTCTTAATAACTCGCGCATACGCCCTGATTAATGGTTCATTTTTGTCGTGATCTGGATTGCCAATGATAACTGCCTTACCTCCGCCATGTGGAACGCCAGCGAGGGCGCACTTATAGGTCATTGCTCGAGAGAGTCGAAGGGCGTCGATGAGTGCTGTTTTCTCGTTTTCATATGGAAACATACGTGTTCCGCCAACCGCTGGGCCGAGGTTTTCGTTATGAATCGCAATGAATCCTTTTAGTTTTGTTTCAGGATCTTTAAAGCTGACGACCATCTTATAGTCATCGAGCGCTGGAAGCTGTTCTATCTCAACGTCTTTCATTCGAGTAATTACTTGGGTTGCTGAATAGGGCTATTGTAGCATATTTTCGAGATTTGACAAATTCTCCCAATTCTTGGGTTTTATTTATCTCCTGAATTCGAAGGGTTTTGCTCTAGTCGTAGATCGCGTTGGCGATTACAAATGGGACGTTGCCAGTTTCGAGCGGAATATTACTTGTTATGCCATCGCTCCACGTGAAGTCGCTGGTTGAGGCGAGATAGACCGAGAGGCTATCGGTAGTACCTTCGGCGTTGCTGAAGTTGCTCGAGTCGATGCGTACTTTAAATGTTTTGACGGTTCCTGGGGTCATAGCGAAGTTTGGGCTGAAGGTGACTGTGCACATATTGCCTGTCGTTGGGGTGCAGGTTTGCGCGGTTGCTCCGGTTAAGCTTTTGAGGCTTACGCTAAATGGAGTTGAGCCGCTCGCGACTGCGCCGCCGGCAAAAGTTATCGTGAATGCGTTTACGGTTGATACGGATGATGGGTCGGCAGTGAGTGTCATCGTGCCGACATCATCAACAGCGGCGCGTACTCGGTGAGTTGGCAAAACTGGCTGGCTAGTAACGGTCGCACTCATCGAAAGTGTCGGAGTTGCTACGATTGTTGGGGCCACCTCTGGTATTGGTGTCGTGGATGTTTGCGGGGCTGGTGTTGTTGCAGTTGTTGGATTCGGAGCTGTGATTGGTGCTTGTACGATGTCGAGCTTGGCGATTGCGCTTCGGGTTAGCGGACCAACTATTCCAATCGCTGGGCTAATGTTTTGAACTTTCTGAAACTGAATAATAGCTTCTTTTGTTTTTGTGCCGAAATAACCGGTTGGCTCGGCGGTTAAGAATTTATTTTTAGAGAGGAGCTGTTGGAGGCAGAGTACGTCGGCGCCACTACTGCCACGCTGAAGGGTACGGGTGAGCGTGCAGGCTGAAGCAGTGGGGATTCTGATAAACAGAATCGCGGCTAGAGCCGCGAGCGGAAGGGTGAGTATTTTCTTCTCAAAAGGAGTCATACGTTTTTACTATAACGTTTATATATCTAGAGTAGCACGATCATAATTTTAGGGAAGGCCTCCTAGTGTGGTTTTCGCGTATTTCTATATACTTAAGGTAATGACTAGCCAATCTGCTAAAAAGAAAATTGGTATGGAGCCGCTTACTCAGATGGCGCGCAATATGATTCGTATTACGCGGATGTCTTGGCTTGAAAACAGAAAGCTTATCGTTGCTTTTTTGTTCACTGTTTTACTCATGTCTGCTGCTCCGTTTCTTTTTACTGGTTTTCGAGGATTGCTCATCAACGGACTTATTGATAGCGCTGGCGTTGGCAGTTTTTCGATGCAGGTTGTTATTTTGCTTGGACTCACGATTGCTAGCGGCATTCTTATGCCGTTTTCGAGCGCACTTGGGCTTTATATCGAGAAACAGTTTTATTTTAATCTTGATGAGCAATTTGATTTTTTGCTCATCAAGAAGCGAGCGGAGATTGATATTGCAATCCATGAGGACCCTGCCTATAACGACAGTCTTAATCGAGTCCAGGAAAATGGGCTTTGGCGGTTACAAAATTTTATAAGTCGTGAGTTTTATCTTATTCAAAATATTTTAGAAGTTATTATCGCGGTTGCTATTTTGTTTGCGGCTAATTGGTGGCTGATTCTTATTATTTTGATTTGTACGATACCGGAGATGATCACGCAGATTGTGTATGGACAGTATGAATGGGGTATTTGGTCGGCTCATTCGGAGGAGCGTCGACACTACTGGGCACTTCATGGTCATTTTGATAAAACCTCTTCATTGATCGAGCTAAGATTGTTTCAGAATGTTGGTTATTTTATTGAGCGGATTAAAAAACTACTGCTTATCGTTCGTAGTGATCAGCGAAAAAATGAGAAGCGAAAGCTTATTTATCAAATCGGAGCTTTAATCCTCGGACAGCTCGCCGTTGGCTTTGCTATTAGCTGGTTTGTGTATATGGTAATTAAAGGGCAGCTTCTTATCGGTACGTTTACATTTTTTATTGCTGCTGTTTCTGATTTGCGTCAGTCGTTTACCGCACTTTTTGCAAATATTGGCAGACAGTATCAGGACAGCCTTTTTGTGACTGATGTTTTTAAGATTTTAGATATTAAGCCAGTAATGATTACTCCGGCTCATCCACGCGTTCTTGATGCTGGTCGTACGCCTACGATCACGTTTGATAATGTTTCATTTCGATACCCAAGCTCTTCGTCTTTTGTGCTACAGAATTTTTCTTTAACTATTGAGTCGGGTGAAAAGATTGCTATTGTTGGTGTTAACGGAGCGGGGAAGACCACTTTGATTAAGTTGTTGTGTCGTTTTTATGATCCGACTGAAGGGCGTATCTTAATTGATGGGTATGATTTGCGGGAGATTGATATTGAGAGCTGGTATCATATGCTCGGTGCTCTTTTCCAGAGTTATGCAAATTATGAATTGATTGCTAATCAGGCGGTTGCGCTTGGGCGAACGAGTATTACTAAGGATGATGAGCGTGTTCGGCTTGCTGCTCAAGGCGCAGAAGCAGACCTATTTATTGAAGAGTGGGATAAGCAGTATGAACAGCAATTAGGTAATCAGTTTGTTGGAGGGGTTGAGCCTTCGGTTGGGCAGTGGCAAAAACTTGCTTTGGCTCGCGCGTTTTATCGTGATCCACGGGTGCTTGTTTTAGACGAACCAACTTCTTCGATTGATGCTGAAGCGGAATCAAAAATTTTCGCAAAATTAGAAGGATTACCAAAAGATAGAACCGTTATTCTTATCTCTCACCGGTTTTCGACGGTTCGTCAGGCGGATAAGATTGTTATTATCGAGGATGGCAAGTTGTCTGAAATGGGTACTCATCGAGAGCTTTTGAAGGAGAATGGTACGTATGCTCGGCTGTTTAAGCTGCAGGCAAAAGGATATCAATAAGGTGGTATATGTTTTGGGATGAGATATATGCAAAGGAGAGTCCATTTGGTGATGGGCCGATTCAGATTGTGCAAAAAGCACTTATGTATCAAAACAGTGGGAGGGCGCTTGATCTAGGTGCTGGGTATGGGCGGCACGCGATTTTTTTAGCGCAAAATGGGTTTACGGTTGACGCGGTGGAGTATTCGCGGGTGGGTAGCGAGCGGATGCGTAAAGCTGCGTTTGAGAAAAAGCTCCCCGTGACAATTTTCGAGCAAGACATTCGTGAGTTTCAGCCGACGCAACAATATGAGTTAGTGGTGAATGCGTTTGTGCTTCATGAACTATCTCGCGCCGATGGGCTTATGGTTATTAATTCGATGAAGCAGCTGACCACAGCAGGGGGAGTTAATGTGATCACTGCGTTTACGCAGACGGGAGATTTTTTTCAGGAGAATCCAAAAACCGAGAAGTTGTATTTTGCCCAGGATGAACTTCGAGCGTTATATGCTGGTTGGGAGATTCTTTCGTATGAGGAGGTGCGGCGGCAGGCGATGGCGAAAAAGGCCGATGGTACTCGGAAGCGCAATGTGGTTGCGGTGCTCCTAGCGCGAAAGAAATTTTAATAAAAATGGCCGAGACCGATGTGAGTCGGTTTCGGCCACCCCTGGGAGGGGGTAGGACGACTAGTCGTCGTCCGGTCCGTCGTTCTTCTCTCCGCCCGAACCATCGTTCTGGGCGGGGTCGCCACCGTAGAATCTGCGATTCATCGGAGTAGCTTCCTGTTGTTGCGATTGCGCTCGCCAGTTTTTGGCACGTTGCCTCAACGGGCATAAGCACCTTTATTCTTATCTACTTGGTGTGGCTTTGTCAATTCGTGATTGACGTGCCAGGAATGGGAGCACTCTTTTCTTCA
>CAZFZO010000033.1:0-1175 GCA_964523595.1 uncultured Candidatus Saccharibacteria bacterium
GCTCCGATACTCCCGACGGAGCGCACGCCCCGTCGGAGAACAGAGGAGTGCGACCAAACCGGCCGCCACAACTGCCGAACCACGCCCGTACCGCTTTGAACGATTGCTCATAGTAATCACCGCCCTCCCAGGCGGGTGCCGAAATCGCCACTACGGCGCCTTAGGCACAACCCATCGCTTCCATTGTCCAGCCCCATGCCAGACGTTGGTTGAGATGAGGGTATTCGAAGTTGGTCATCTATCAGCTTCGAAAACTCTCATTTCAACTGATTACACTAATTCTCTTATCGTACTCCTTTCCTGTAATTTGTAAAAGAGTTGGGTGTGAGTGCGCGACGAGTCGCACACTCACACCGTAGACTAGCGCCCGTTCATCGGCGGCGGCAGCGCCCGGTAGCTCGTCTTCCGCTCACGCGGGCCGATGAAGTCGGGGACGCCCCCGAACCGCACCATCGCACGATCCGACTGCACGGCCGAGAACCGCGTGATTCCCTCCTGCATCAGCACCGAGCGCACCCCGTGCTTACCCGCCTTGACGATCGCGAACTTCTGAACGTTTGCCATTGTCCCTCCCAGGACAAAATCAACCCAGTACCATACCAGGTGATAAATATATTATACTCTCTTTTTTGACAAAAGTCAATGGCCTCACAAACCCATTATAAATGACCAAATAACCCTTATTTTAAGGGATACTTAACCTATTAAATCTAGCCAACCAACTCTAAGAAACCTCTTCAGCTCCCCCGTGCTCCTTGCGCCACTTCTCAATTTCCGCGTGATTACCACCCATCAAAACTTGAGGAACTTTTAACTTTTTCGCCCTCCCCGTCTTACTTTTAACCACAACCTCTACCGGTCGCGTATACGTCGGATAACTTCCCTGCTGTTCCTCGAGCGACTGCTCTTTCCCAAGCACCCCTGGAATCTGCCGACTTACCGAATCAACTAAAATCATCGCCGGGATCTCGCCACCAGTCAGCACATAATCGCCAACTGAAAACTCCTCATCCGCAACATGACTCGCCACGCGCTCGTCCACCCCCTCGTATCGCCCACAAATCAAAATGAGCTGATTATATCTTGATAACCGTTTCGCATCAGTATTCGTAAACTTTCTCCCGCGCGTACTAAATAAAATTGTCCGTACTTTCGCCTTCGCTTTTTTACTTTTA
>CAZFZO010000033.1:1185-4471 GCA_964523595.1 uncultured Candidatus Saccharibacteria bacterium
TGGAACATCATCACCATTCCCGCTCCACCACCAAACGGCCGATCATCAACCTTCCGGTGCTTATCTTTTGAATACTGACGAATATCGTGCGTCTTAATCGAAATCAATTTATTTTCTTGTGCGCGCTTAATAATCGACTCAGAAAAATAGGAGTCGAACATCTTTGGAAAAATGGTTAGAATATCAAATCGCATATATCTATTGTAATCATAACTCACTGAAAACAAAAACCCGCTTGCGCGGGTTTTCTCATTAATAACACAAGGGACGAAAGTTTATTTCTCGGGCGCATCGCGGAAGCCGACGGGCTGAGCGCTGAGGAGTATTTTGCACCAGCAAAACAACTCCGGCGACCGAAAATAAACTAGAGTCCTAACTCGTCAGCTACCGGTCCATCAAACTTCTTAATCGGGCGGTGCTCACCATTGTCATCAGCTGGAGCTCCGGCTGGCTGGCCTTCGCGAGCTGGGCGTGGCGGACGGGTCGATCCTTCTGGCTCTTCAATCTTAAGATTCACACGTGCGTTGTTCTTGATACCAACGATGCGGAGCAAGGAGCGAATGGCTTTCGCCGTCGCACCCTGACGACCGACAACCTGGCCCATGTCTTGCGCATTCACCTTGAGGCGAAGCAAGACACCAAGCTGGTCAACAGTACGCTCAAGCTTCACGTCATCTGGGTGATCGACGATCGACTTTACGAGGTACTCAAGAAACTCCTGATCAATAAATGTTTCCATACGGTTTCTATGATAATTACAGCAATTCTACCGACCTTTGATTGTAAGTTATAAAGCAAATAAACAGACTAGGCTTTCGGAGCAGCAGGAGCAGCGGGTTTGGCAGCCTCTTCAGATTTCTTTGGCTGTTTGTGCTTGGCAATTTTCTTACCATCGAGCACTTTGTTTTTGAGAAGTAAGTTGTGAACCGTCGCAGACATACCAGCGCCAACACTCATCCAGTATTTAATACGCTCGGCTTTAAACTCACCCTTCTTACCCTTCGGGTCATACCATCCTAAATCTTCAGTTGGAGTAGCAAATAATTTGCTGCGGCGCTCGGCAACAACCACGCGATAGCTCGCCTGGTGCTTTTTTCCGATACGCTTTAATCGAATCGATAACATAGGAAAGATAATACTCGAATTCGTTTTGTAAGTCAATGTGCAAGGCTAACCCTAGACCTTACCCGGCATCAACTCGTTATTCAGATCATCTAAACGGAGAGATAATACGCGACTCGTACCATCCTCACCCATCGTTACGCCATAGAGCACGCTCGCAGCCGACATCGTAGCTCTATTGTGCGTTACGAGCAAAAATTGGGTCTTTTGAGAGAAGTTTTTAATCAAATTAGAGAAGCGCTTCGTATTGTTCTCATCCAAAGCAGCGTCTACCTCATCTAAGACTAAGAATGGCGGTGGCGAAACGGAAATGAGCGCAAAAAGTACCGCGATCGAGACCAAGCTGCGCTCACCGCCCGAGAGCATATCTAACCCACGAATGTTCTTACGCGGAATCGTGATATCAATCTCTAGCCCTCCCTCATCAAACTCATCTTCTTTCGTTTCAACCGGCTCGCTCACCTCCCCACCCTCCTCACCCTCGCCAACAACTGCTGCTGGCTTTTCTTTTTTCACTAAATGCAACTTCGCCTTACCACCATTAAACATCAATCGGAAGTACGTATTAAACTCCTCGTTCACGAGCCCAAGCGCCTTAGTAAACTCGGTATGAATGCGCTGCGTCAGTTCGGTAATCAACCCTTTAAGATCCTGTACGGCTTTCTGTAAATCAGCGAGCTGGGTAGATAAAAACGTATAACGCTCTTCCATATCTTTCGCTTCTTTAAGCATCGCTGGATCAATCTCACCAATCGAGGCAAGCTCACCACGTAGGCGCAACATCTTACGCTCTACCGTATTTACATCTAAATCCGGCGTCGCACCCGCAAGCACAAACTCACTCATCTGACGACCATACTGCGTCGCTTGATGCTCCAAATCTTTCCGGCGCATCTCAATTTTTTCTTTATCAAACGCAAAGCGGTTCTTTTGATTCTCAAGTGCGATAATCTCATTTTTCTTCGCCTCAACCGCCTCAAACGCTTTTTTAAACAACACGTTAAACTCTCGCATCTCGCCGGCGAGCTTATTCTCCATCGTTCCTAAATCAGCTAAATTCTTTTCGAGCAGTTCAAGTTCAGCGATAAACTTCTTGCGCAGCTCATCAATCTCTTTCTGACGACTCACCACTTCCTGATTACCCCCATCCATCACCGACTCAATCTTCTTATCTAAAGAAGTAAGGGCAGCTTTAATCGCCGCCACATCATTAACAGCGAGCGCCTCGGCAATTACCCGCTTCACCTCTTTAATTACCGACAACAACTCCGTTTCTTTCACGCTCGCCTTCGGTCGGGAGAGTAAAAACTCTAACTCCGCCTCAAGACGCCCAAGCTCTTTCTGAATCTGTGCGCGACGCGCAAACAACTCCGACTGCTGCTTTTTAAACGAATCAAAATTTTTATCTCCCTGTGGCTGGGAGCGCTCAATTCCATCAAGTTCCTGCTGGCGCAACTTTAACTCACCGGTTTTCACGCCAATCTCACTATCAATCTTTGCAATCTCTGGATCAATCTTTGTGAGCTCAATCGCAAACTCGTTTAACCGAAACGCAAAATATGAGTTTTCAAGCTCGCGTAACTCATTCACCAACTCCGCGTGCTTTTCCCACTTACCCGCCTGCCGACGGAGCAACTTTAAGTGCGGTAAAAGCTCCTCAATAAGTGCACTCACCTTTTCAAGGTTGATGTTGGTCGCCTCAAGTTTAGTTTCCGCCTCATGACGCTTAATCTGATACTGCCTCAAACCGAGCACCTCTTCCATCATTACGCGTCGCTCGCTTGGCGTCGCTCGGATAAACAAATCGCTGTTCCCTTGGTTAATAATCGAAAAACCCTTCGTGCCCATCTTTGCTTTCGCAAAAAAGTCGATAATATCGCGCATCCTCACTTCAGATTCATTCAAATAATAGTTTGAGGCGCCATCACGACTCACGCGACGACGGATGACTACCTCGGAAAAATCAACTGGAAAAAATCGAGTACTGTTATCAAACGTAATCGCTACCTGCGCAAAACTCGCCCGCGCTTTGTACTGCGAGCCAGAATAAATTAAGTTTTCGCTACGCTCCGCACGAATATTCTTCGCCTCGCGCTCTCCTAAGATCCACCGAAGCGCATCAATGACGTTACTCTTACCCGAACCATTCGGACCAACAATCGCC
>CAZFZO010000033.1:4481-9348 GCA_964523595.1 uncultured Candidatus Saccharibacteria bacterium
TCACGCCATCATAAAAATCCTACGTAGTTTTCGCGGCAAACGATTTAAATCCAAACAGTTCTAGGCGCTTCAGGTACATATATATCTAGTATGCCATTTAATTTAGCTCTTTCGCGAGCTCCGGGATAAGCAGCGCCTTCTTCGCCGCCTCTACCTCCGCATCTTGCTTTGAAGGTCCACTCCCATCCGCCGCTAATCGATCATGTAAATACACGCCAACCTTAAAAATCTTCTTGTGATCTGGGCCGCTACTATCAAGAACTCGGTAAATCGGCGTCACGCGTAAAAACGCTTGCGCTTTTTCCTGGAGCAAACTCTTCGCATCCATATACAGACCTTTCTTCAAAACCTCTTCGAGCTGCGAAAGCACAAATTTCTTTACAAACTTCTTCGCCGCATCATATCCGCCGTCAATATGAATCGCACCAATCATCGACTCCATCGCGTTTGCCAAAATAACCTCACGCGCCCTCCCCGTATCTTTAAGCTCTCCTCGTGAGAGTAAGATAAATTTCTCTAAATTAAACGAACGAGAGATCTCGGCGAGCATAATATAGTTAACTAGTGCTGCGCGCACACTCGTCATTTTCCCCTCCTGAAAATCTGGAAAACGATTAAAAAGCTCTTCAGTTACGATCAGCTCAAGCACCGCATCACCTAAAAACTCTAAGCGTTCATTGCTCGGAAACTTCCAATTCGCATTTTCGTTAAGATACGATCGATGCGTAAGCGCCTCTTCACCCCACGACTTCTTTTTAAATGTATAACCGATAGCCAGTTCAAGTTCTGATAGGTTCATAGTCTTGATGTCGGCAAGTATGTATCAGGAATTATGACTCCATCATTCCTCATACATCACTCACGACGATAAATAATAATTACTTTCCCTTCCCCTCTTTAATCATATTTGCGTACACAGTCCCGAGCACGCCATTAATAAACTTGCCCGAGTTCGGCCCACCATAATTTTTCGCAATCTCAATCGCTTCGTTGATAGCAACTGCGGCTGGCACCTCCGCCTTATCTGAATGAAGCAACTCATAAAAGCCAATACGCAGCGCATTACGATCAATAATCGCGATCTGCTCAACCGGCCAGTCTGGCGCAGTTTTTTTAATCAGCTCATCAATCTCATGAAGATGCTCAACCACTCCCTTTGCCAAACGCCAAATAAACGCTTGCTCATCAAGCCCAGGTCCAAATTCAGCCAAGTTGCGCTCAACGATAGAAACTAAATCAGCCTTCCGTTGATAGAAGTCCCACTCATAGAGCGATTGAAGCACGATAGATCGCGCGAGTTGTCGGCTAGCCATATGTTAAAGAATGCAAATCAAAGAACTGCGAATGAGTAACGCATTGCGCACTCAATACTTAGTATAGCAGATTATGCTGATACTTTCTTACCGGCGTAGTGTCCACACTGAATACAAGCCTTGTGTGGTAAAAGAGGTCCACGGCAGTTCGCACAAATACCTAAATTACGCTTCTTGAGCGCGAGGTGTGAACGTCGGCGACCGACTTTCGATTTACTGTGATGTTTTACTGGTACTCCTCCCATAGTAGTAGCTTATAGCGGTTAACTAATAGTTTCTAGATAATACACAAAAGCGAAAATAAATGCAACCTCCAAGCCGTAAAATACTCCCTAAGAAATAAAAGGGGCGACCGCATCACGAGGATGAAGTCGCCCGGAGAGAACGTGGTCGCAGCTACCGGTGGGAGGGAACCGGCGTCTCCTAGTTGGCACGTGAAGACACGCTGCGACCACGGGTTTATCTGGAACGCGCAATTGAGTGAGAGAGTCCAAAGGATTCGAACCTTCGACCTCGGGCGGGGAACCCGTGCACTACCGCCGTGCTAGGACTCTCTCCTCAATGACGCACCCCGTAAACACGCCTGGACAATATAACCTAAATAGGTTTTCTTGTCAAGAGTCCCTGCTCGCCAAACAAAAAAGCGAGCGAGAGTCTACGACTCCCACCCGCCGAATATCAAGCGCTTAGCTTATCGACTACGAGTCGACGAGCTCGGCCCCCTCCGTGTAGTGCCCCTTGAGCATCCCGCGGAAGCGCCACTGTCCGTCGACGAAGGCGTACTGGATCCAGTCCCCGACGCCGTTCATGTACGTCTTCGAGGAAGCGATCCACGTCGTCATGCCGTTGCCGTACGTCGGCCACTGGTAGCCGACCGACATCTGGTTCACCGGCACCGTCATCGTGACGACCGCGACGTTCGAGATGTTCACCACCTCGTAGTGACGCACGCCCGGAGGCGCCTGGATGGACGCCGACGAGTCCCAGTCCCAGCCCGACGAAGCGCTGGCGACCGGCGACGAGACCGCGAGAACGCCGACGAGCAACATCAGCGCGAGCGCGAGGAAACCGAAGTGACGCTTTCGCATGGAACACGACCTCCGCAGAGTCGACACGGCTGTGCCGACACGAGCCACGACGCAAACACGTCGTTGGTGATGAGCAATATACAGATTTATCAAAAAAAAGTCAACTATCCTTCCCCTCTTTTAGAAAATCAGGCATACTAAAAAGGTTCAAATCTTCAGTGAGAAATAAATTGAAGATTGAAAATTAAATACAAACTTATGTTCACACATTTACATACACACACGCACTACTCGCTCCTCGATGGAATGAGCAAAATTGATGAGCTCGTCGCCAAAGCCAAAGAGCTTGGCATGACCAGTCTCGCGATCACCGATCACGGCAACATGTATGGCGCGATCGAATTTTATAAAGCGTGCAAAGCAGCAGGCATCAAACCAATCTTAGGCGTCGAAGCCTATATCGCTCCAGGTGACCACAAAGACAAAACCGCTGGCGGAGTCAACGAAGATCGCTACTATCACCTCATCTTATTAGCTAAAAATAAAACAGGCTGGGAAAATCTCCTTAAGCTTGTTACACAGTCATACCTCGAGGGGTATTACTACAAGCCGCGCATGGACAAGCAGATGCTCCGCGAGCATCACGAAGGCCTGATCGCCCTCTCTGGCTGTCTCGGTGGTGGGTTAAGCCAAGCACTATTCAACGGTAAAGCTGAACAGGCGGAAAAAATCGCCCTCGAACACGAAGAAATCTTTGGCAAAGGTAACTACTATATAGAAGTCCAGTCCCACGACAAGATTAAAGACGTCGCGGCAGTTCTTCCTAAACAGATCGCCCTCGCTCAAAAACTCGGGATTCCGATGGTCGCCACGCAAGACAGTCACTACCTCAACTCCGACGACTGCGTCCCCCACGACATCTTGCTCGCCATTCAAACCGGCAAAAAGGTATCGGACAAAAACCGCCTCTGTCTCGAGGACGACTTTTCGTTCTCGAGCGAGGCTGATATGCGCAAACGCCTCAAGGCCTGCCCTGAAGCAGTTGATAACACGGGAATCATCGCCGACCAGTGCAATCTCGAACTCGAACTTGGTAAAATCCTGCTTCCTAAATTTGATACCCCAGATGGTTCAGATTCCAAACTCTACCTCCGCAAACTTGTCGCAGAGCGCACCCCTGCTCGCTACCCAAATATCGACGAAATAACTACGAAACGTATCGAGTACGAGCTCGGCGTTATCGAAAAAACCGGCTTTGCTGACTACTTCTTAATCGTTCAGGACTTTATTAACTGGGCAAAGGAACGAGGCGTAGTCGTTGGCCCGGGCCGTGGTAGCGCCGCTGGCTCAATCATCTCCTATATATTACGCATCACCGACCTCGACCCAATTAAGTACGAGCTTCTCTTCGAGCGTTTCTTAAACCCTGAGCGTATTCAAATGCCGGATATCGACGTCGACATCACTGATGTTCGTCGCGACGAAGTCTTTGCATACCTCGAGGACAAGTATGGGAAAGACCGCGTCGCCCACATCATCACCTTTGGAACGATGGCCGCTCGCGCCTCGATCCGTGACGTCGGACGCGCACTTGATATCGAGTACGGTTTTTGCGATATGCTCGCTAAACTCGTACCGACGAACAACGACCTCGACGAAGCACTCTCTGAAGTACAAGAGCTCAAAGACTTATATAAAAAAGATGAGCGCGCGAAGCGCATTATCGATGCCGCTAAACGTCTCGAAGGCGTCGCTCGTCACGCCTCGGTGCACGCGTGCGGTACGGTTATCGCTGCTGAGCCACTAACTAAACGCGTTCCCCTTCAAAACGCTCCGCAAGACGAGAATATCACCGTCACCCAGTTTGAGATGCACGCAATCGAAGATCTCGGTCTCCTTAAAATGGATATTTTGGGTTTAAAAAACCTGACCATTATTGAAAATACTGTCCGCTTAATTCAAGAACTCACCGGCAAACTCATCGACATCAGCACAATTCCTCTCGACGACGAAAAAGCGTTCGAACTATTTAAAACCGCACAAACCACGGGTGTATTCCAGCTCGAGTCTGGTGGTATGCGTCGCTACCTCAAAGAACTTAAGCCAACCGAACTCGAAGATATTATCGCCATGGTCGCCTTGTACCGCCCAGGTCCGATGGAACTTATTCCAAGTTATATCAATCGTAAATATGGACGTGAACAAGTCGCATATCTTCACCCGAGCCTCGAACCGATTCTGAAAAAAACCTACGGTATTGGTGTGTACCAAGAACAAATGATGCGCATCGCCTCTGATCTCGCCGGCTTCTCGCTCGCTCAAGCTGACACGCTGCGTAAAGCTATTGGTAAGAAAATTAAAAAACTGCTCGATGAACAACAAGAGAAACTGATCACCGGTATGGTGAAAAATGGCATCCCGCAACGCACCGCCGAGGCTATCTGGGAGCTCTTCCCGCCATTTGCTCGCTACGGTTTTAACCGCAGTCACGCCGCGTGTTACGCCATGATCGCGTATCAAACCGCG
>CAZFZO010000034.1:0-9082 GCA_964523595.1 uncultured Candidatus Saccharibacteria bacterium
CCCCGGCCCGGTCTTAATAATCAGATAGTTAAAGAGCGCGTGAAGCGAGATTGCGACACCAATACCAACCGCAATGTACCAACCAACAGCTTTACGCTTCTCAATACCCATCGCCCAGTGATAGCCCAAAAGTCCTGAGGACACGCTGTGAAGCACGGTCGCACCAAAAAAGCGCAACGCAACCGCCTCCATCGTAGTCACCCCAATAAGCCCACTCACCCCATTTGAGTACTGCCCAAGAGAGGCGATATTCTCAACGGCGGCAAAGCCCAGCGAAACGATAATCATATAAATCATCGCATCGAGCGGCTCATCAAACTCCTGGCGCTTACGAATAAAGATAAAAACAGCTAAAAACTTGAGCACCTCTTCGATAATAGAAAAGATGGCAATCTCCACCTCACTATGCGCCGCTACTCCGTTTTCATATAAAGCTACGCGAAGCAAAATCTGAAAAATGAGCGCAAAAAAAGTCATCAGCCCACCCAGCACAAACGCATAGACAATCATCCGCAGTGGCTCAGGGTGCTTGCGATCTTCCTGTAAATAGAAAATTAACCAAATTAGGCTTGGCAAAAGTCCGAGTCCAGTAATAAGAAACGGATGAAGCATTACTATAAGTATATCACTCGAGTATGTGATACAATAAGAAAATGAAAAAGATATTAATTGCGCTCGTCATTATCATTCTGGCAGGATTGAGCTACTTACTAGTCTCGAGAGAAGAGAATCAGAATCCCCCGATAGGCACAAAGATGGCCACTGAAGCTGCAATCTATCGCAATGAGACACTCGGCTTTGAGCTAAATATACCAGCCTCCCTCAAAAACTATTCCGTTACTTCTCGAAATATTCCTGAAGCTAAGGGAAATTTTTGGCAAGGAGCTACCGAACTTTCATTCAAATCGTCGATGGCGCGCAGCCCCATCGGTATGATTTACGCAATCCCGATTGCGAATCTGAAAGACTGGACTGGAGATCTATGTGGTACCACTCCTCTTGGTGACGCCGAATGTGGCGCAAAAGAACTGGGACGAAATACGAAGTTCGTTTTTACGGTCCGGCTGGATGGCAATTATCCTTGCGAATTAAAATACCCAACTAATGAATATCAAAATATGGAGGAGTGCAGTACTAAGACTGATGCCTTCTATAATCTCGGGGTCGGTTTTAGGGCGATTTAACTGCTTACCACTTCTCAACCATTAGTAGGTTTTTGTTTCCGAGCTTGCCCCAAATCTCTTCAGTCACAAACGGCATAAACGGGTGGAGCATCTTCATCGAGCCGGTTAAAATCTCCATCAACATGCGCTGCGCCGAGCGCTTCGCCACCTCGTCACTCCCTAAAAGTGCCGTCTTACTCTCTTCAATAATCACATCCGCAAAAGTGTGCCACACATAGTGATACGCCTTCTCTCCAGCCAGGTGAAACTCAAAAGATTCAATATGCGTAGCAACCTCCGCCTTTAAGCTCTCAAAACTCTTAATAAGACCAGCATCTTTTTCTGATACGTTCGCACTCATATCTAAGCCCTCGCAATTCATCATCACAAATCGGCTAATATTCCAAAGCTTGTTCGCAAAATGCTTATACCCCTTAATCTTATCTTTACTAATCTTTTGATCAGTTCCAGCCGAAGTACCAATAATAAGCGCCATACGACCAGCATCCGTACCAAACTCTTTCGCCACATCCATCGGGTCAATACCATTGCCCAGGCTCTTACTCATCTTTCTCCCCTTGTCATCACGCACCGTGCCATGGAAGTACACTTTTTTAAACGGCACCTCGCCAAGTACGTAGCCGCTCATTAAAATCATACGCGCCACCCAGAAAAAGATAATCTCGTATCCGGTCTCAAGCACATCAGTCGGGTGGTAGATTTTTAAATCATCGAGCTTATCTGGCCAGCCGAGTGCGGAAAACGTCCACATACCCGAACTAAACCACGTATCGAGCGTGTCCTCATCCTGCTTCCAACCCTCACCCGCTGGCGCCTCGCCAACAGCAAGCTCTTCACCCTTGTACCAAACCGGTACTCGGTGACCAAACCAAATCTGACGGCTAATACACCAATCACGCAAGTTTTCAATCCAGTGGAAGTAAATTTTTTTAAAATGATCCGGCATAATATCCACCTGCCCACTCTCAACCGCCTCGCGCATAATCTTTTTCAGCGTCGTCTTACCGCCTAGAAGTGACTTTAAGAAGCCTTGATTGCGAGGCTTAAACTCCTTGTTTACATCCACAAACCACTGCAACTTTGGTAGCGGCTCTACAATTCCACCCGTACGCTCCGCGGTCGCGACATTCTGATCAATCTCTTCTTCCTTACTCAATAATCCTTCGTTCTTAAGCCAGGCGACGATAAGCTCGCGCGCCTCAAGCGTTTTTTTACCCTCCAGCTCACCACCGACATTCACCATCTTTGCGCGCTCGCTAATAACCTGCTTTACCGAAAGATTATTCTTTTGCGCTATCTCCCAGTCAATCTGACTATGCGCTGGTGTTACGCCAAGCGCCCCCGTACCAAACGCCATATCCACCCCCTCATCAGCAACAACCTTAATCTTTAGTGGTACGCCACAAAACACAGCCGAGTATTCTTTGCCAACATACTGCTGATAGCGTGTGTCTTTTGGATTAACCGCGACCGCTGTATCACCCACTTTCGTCTCCGGACGAGTAGTCGAAATCTCAATAGGAAAATCTTTGCTGTATTTAAAGGTATAGAGCTTCGCTTTGCGGCTCTCGTATACAATTTCATCATCCGCAATCGTCGTCTGTCCCTTGGGATCCCAGTTTACAATACGATTACCGCGATAGATGAGCCCGTCATCATACATCTGTTTAAACACCATCCGAACAGCCTTTGAAGGCCCCTCGTCGAGCGTATAGACCAGCCTACTCCAATCACACGACGCACCCATCGTTTTTACCTGCTCTAAAATCGTATTTTTACTTTGTAGGGCGAACGCCTCGATACGTCGAACTAACTCTTCACGTCCTAAGTCATAGCGCGACTTATCTTCAGCTTTTTGAATATCTTTTTCTACACGCGCCTGTGTTGCAATAGCCGCATGATCAGTACCCGGCACCCAGAGCGTGCGGTCACCTTTCATACGGTGATACCGAATCATAATGTCTTCGAGCGTTAACATCATCGCGTGCCCCATATGGAGTACTCCGGTCACATTTGGCGGCGGCATCATAATCGTAAACGGCTGCGCATTTGGCTTGGTTAAGCCATCCGCAATCATCTTTTCCGGATTAAAATACCCACTCTCCTCCCAGAGCTTATAAATACGAGGTTCGGCCTCCTGTGGGTTATAATTCTTCTCTAATTCAGCCATAACGTAATGGTCTAATAGTACCTTTTCTCGCGCCCCCACTCAACTCTTACAGATTCAAATTCGGTTGCGCCTCGATCTTGTACTTTTTCTTTGTTAAATGATTCATATACGCGGCCGCCGCGATCATGACCGCATTATCAGTATTAAATACAAACTCCGGCACGATAAAGTTCGCCCCCTCACCCTCCGCCGCCTTCTCAAGCTTATTTCGCAAGTATGAGTTTGCCGCAACGCCACCACATAAAAATACCGAACGCGCACCAACCTCACGCATCGCCCGCACCGCTTTCTTCACCAGCACATCCGTAGCCGCCTCCTGAAAACTCGCTGCCACATCCGCCGGATTGTACTTCGAGTTATCACGTAAATAATATAAAACCGCGGTTTTCAAGCCGCTGAACGAAAACTCATAATCGCCCGAGTTAAGCATCGGACGCGGAAACGGGATCGCAGCTGGATTGCCACTCTTCGCGAGCTTCTCAATCTGCGGACCACCTGGATACGGCAACTGCATCATCTTCGCTACCTTATCAAACGCCTCACCAGCCGCGTCATCTACCGTCTCGCCAAGCTTTGTACGCTTAGTTAACGAACTAAGAGAAAGCAAGATCGTGTGCCCGCCTGAAACAAGAAGCCCCACTGCCGGGAAACTCATCTTTCTCTCCTTTACCCCCGAAGCTTTAACCTTTAATTTTTTATTCTTAATTTGTATCGCCGTGCTTGGCAAAAGCGTGCTGTACATATGCCCCTCAAGATGATTGGCACCAAGCAGTGGTTTGTCGAATTTAGCTGCAATCTCTTTCGCAAACTCAATACCCGCCCAAAGCGCCGGAGCGAGCCCCGGACCAACCGTCACCGCGATCGCATCAATCTCCTTGAGATCCGCAGAAAGACCAAGCTTTTTAAATAACTTTGGTAAGTTCGCGATATGCTCACGCTTAGCAATGTTGGGCACTACTCCACCAAACGGAGCGTGCAACTTGATCTGACTGGAAATAATATTTTGTAAAACAACAAACTGCGGACGTGTTAATCCGCCCGAAGCTTTGACGACCGAGAGCGCCGTCTCATCACAACTTGTTTCAATAGCTAATATATTCATCCCGTTAGAGGTAGGATGCGCTGGCGCATCCGCAATTAATTTCTGATAAATGACCTTTCATAAAACAAACGATTTAAAAAATTTTATTTTGAAAATGTTATCGCCTCTAACGGGATTCATAAAATT
The DNA here is from genome assembly GCA_964523595.1 of uncultured Candidatus Saccharibacteria bacterium. Taxonomy (GTDB): domain Bacteria; phylum Patescibacteriota; class Minisyncoccia; order UBA6257; family 1-14-0-10-44-23; genus CAYMXN01. Next base: position 4,583 of record CAZFZO010000034.1, read on the forward strand.
GGTGTTTGGCTGGCTTGCCAGCCAAACACCGGAAAAACTCAGTACCACGGACGCCAACCCTTCCGCCTCTTTCGGCCCTTGAACCAAAAGTTGGAATCACGAGCCGGAGTTGGCGCTGCAGTCTCAGGCGGAAACATGAGAAATTTCGGGATAACCACCTGAAGTGCTTCTGCTGAAAGATCTACCACATCAGACTCGGTAGAATGAGCGCTTCCGGTAACCCTCGGATCAATGAGAAGCACAACCGGCCTAACTAGACTCATCCGCTCGAGAAGTTCCGAAATGGCAACACCAGCCGAGCTAACAACAATTACTCGCTCAAAGGCTCCCGTAGGCACACTCCCCTCGCTAATGCGAATCGGAATTAGATCCATTGAGACCTCCAGGCGCATCCGTGTTCCGGTCAGACAATACTACAAAACTCGACTCCAGTCAAAACAAAAATCCCGACCAGAGCCGGGATTTTTGAAATATTCGTTTAACGCTTGGACCACTGTGGAGAGCGACGTGCACCCTTGAGTCCGTACTTCTTACGTTCAATAACACGAGCATCGCGAGTTAAGAAGCCAGCCCGCTTCAACTTCTTCTTAAGCTCCTTATCGAGAGCGACTAAAGCGGTCGCGATACCGTTGCGAACAGCCTGGGCTTGAGCGTGAATACCACTACCCGAAACCTTAACTGTTACACCGAGTGACTTACCCATCTCAGCAACCTCAAGCGGGGCGAGCACTTCAGTCTGATGCTTTGGCATCTTAAAGTACTCCTTAAGCTCCTTACCGTTTACGGTAACGCCAGTTCCCTTTGGATAGATACGAACTGAAGCAGTCGCCGTCTTACGGCCACCAAGACCCTGATAGTAACGCCCCTCCTGTTTTGGAGAAGCCTTAACCTCGATCTTTGGCTTAGCTGATTTTGGAGCTGCTTTCGCAGTCGTTTTTTTAGTAGCAGTTGTCATAATTATTTTTCGATTTTAAGCCGATTCATACGCTTCTGACGAATGAAGTTTTTTGGCAACATATTAAACACAGCACGGCGCAAAACTTCAGCCGGATCACGCTCAAAAATCGCTTTAAACGGCTGCTCCTTTAAGTGACCCATGTAACCCGTGTGACGGTAGTAGATCTTCTTCTCCGCCTTGTCTTTCGTAGTAACAATCTTAGCAGCATTCTTTACCAAAACGACATCGTCTCCTGCTTCGCGTGGAAGATAGCTTACGCGGTGCTTGCCCTGAAGGATACGAGCGATCTGCGTCGCTAAGCGACCAAGAACTTGGCCCTCCGCATCAATGACGTGCTGTGTTTTTTCTTTAGTAGTAGTGGTCATAGGTTTAGACAAATTCAATTACGGCCATTTCTGAACCATCGCGCTTACGAGCCTTCGCGGTCTTAATAATGCGAGTGTATCCGCCCTTGCGATCCTTATACTTTGGAGCGATCTCGTAGAACATCTTACCTGCAGCATCCTTAGGAAGCTTAGCGAGAAGTGTACGGAATGATGCGAGACTACCCTTTTTGCCAACCGTAATAAAACGCTCGACAATCGGACGAATCTCCTTCGCACGAGCAATGGTTGTAGTAATCTTGCCCTTCTTGATGAAGTTGGCGACGAGAACTTGTTTGAATAGCCGACGACGGCCAGTTATACGGTGGAACTTACGCATACAATTTATTTATCTTTCTTTTTAGATGCTTTCTTTTTCTTCGTCTCACCCTCCTCTTCGCTTTCAGCTGGAGCAGCAGTAACAACAACTCCAGAAAGCTGCTCACTCACTTTCGTGAAGTGCTCCTGCAAAATCGAGACTGCTTTGGCGAAAACAACTGAAGGTGCGACACTTCCATCAGTATCAATAACGAGGCGAAGCTTATTGAAGTCAGTTCGCTCTCCTACACGCATGTTTTCAACAGTAAAGTTAACTTTCGTAACTGGAGAGAAGATGGCATCGAGCTGAATAACACCAACTGGCAAAGCTTCGGACTTTGAAGCCTCGGCTGGTACATACCCTAAGCCCTTCTCGATCGTTAACTCCATCTCGAACTCAACACCTTTCTGGGTGATCGTAGCAATGTGAGCGTCCTTATTAATAACACGAACTAAACCAGAGTTTTCAATGTTTGCAGCCGTAACCGCACCCTCCCCTTTAGCCTTTAAAGTCAAAACTTCAGGCTTTTCGTAGGTCTCGTAGTCAACATCAAAGGCGAAGCGAATACGCTTAAGGTTAAGCATAATCTCAACGACATCTTCCATAACTCCCTCGACAGTCGTGAACTCGTGTCCAACGCCCTTAATCTTTACTTTAGTGATAGCAGCTCCGGCGATAGACGAAAAAAGAACGCGGCGAAGTGCGTTACCAAGCGTAGTACCATATCCACTGTAAAGACCATCGATGTCGAAAACACCGGTGTTTGCGGTTTCTGATACGACCTGTACTTTGACTGCATCTGACAAACGAATCTTTTCCATACTTGTTTATAGTTAATTAAGAGCTTAGATCCCGACATGGGGACTAATCCATGCCTGGCGCTCTGTAATAATTGCCGCCTATTTGACGATTTTTGAATAATAATCGACAAGAAGCGCAATGTCAAAAGGAATCTCGAGATCTTTCGGCAGAGTGACTACCTTACCCTCGAACTTCTCTGCATCAACTTTCAACCATCCTGGAGCTTCGTACTTCTTAATCGTTTCGGCGAGTGGGCGAAATACTGGGTGATCTTTAGACTGTGGGCGGATCGTAATCACATCCCCTGGCTTAACAGCAAACGATGGAGCCTTGGTACGGCGACCATTTACCCAAATGTGTCCGTGGCTGATAACCTGACGAGCTACGGAACGGCTTGGCGCAAAGCCAAGGCGGAACACAACGTTATCCAGACGGCGCTCGAGCAAACTTACGAACAATGGACCGGTCGTCGAAGGAGACTTCATAGCCTTCTTGAAAGCGATTCTCATTTGAGCCTCGCGAAGACCATAGGTGTATTTAAACTTCTGCTTTTCAGCAAGCTGAAGAGCGTATTCAGAAGCAGCACGGCGGTGCGCCTTTCCATGAAGACCTGGACGATATGGACGGCGGACAATAGCAGCCTTTGGAGAATTCGAACGGTTCGGCTTTAAAAAAAGTCGAGTACCGAGGGCGCGTTCTTTTCGTTCTTTAGTATCAAACATATTCGTAAGTATTAAATACGGCGAACTTTCTTAGGCTTCGGACCGTTGTGTGGGATCGGAGTAACATCGTGAATCGAGAGTACGTTAAAGCCCTGGTTAACAAACGAGCGAACCGCACTGTCCCTGCCACCACCAATACCATTCAAGAAGATATTGAGTGAGCTCATACCAGCCTTCTTCATCTTTTCGGTAAGCGCCGCTACGATTTTGCTTGAAGCAAATGGAGTCGCTTTCTTTGGACCGGTAAAACCAAGTCCACCAGCGCTACCCCAGAAGAGCATATTACCCTTCTCATCGGTAACTGAAATAATCGTGTTGTTGTACGTTGCCTTAACATACGCGTTTCCACGCTCTGCTTTCTTTGAGACATTCTTCGCACCCGCTGCGGCAACCGCAGTATCAACCTTATCGGCCTGCTTGAGAATCTCACCCTGATCTTCTTTTCCAACTTTTTTCTTTCCCATAATATAAGACGATTATTTAAGTTCAACTTTACGCTTACCGCTACCAGCTGTCTTACGGGTGTTTCCACGAACCGTACGAGAGTTAGTCTTGGTGCGCTGGCCACGAACTGGCAAGCGACGCTGGTGACGAGCTCCACGATAGGTAGCCATATCCTTTAACAAAGCGATATTCTGCTTAATAACCTGGCGAAGTTCACCTTCTACCTTAAAGTTCTTTTCCATGTACTCCTTAATCTTGTTGACCTCGGTCGAGTCAAGATCTTTCGCACGCTTCTTTGGGTCGATCTTAGTCGCAGTGATAATTTCTACAGCACGCACTGGACCAACGCCATAAAGATAACGAAGCGCAATATCAACGCGCTTATTATCTGGAATATTGACACCAACGATACGCATAGCGATGAGTAATTAAATGAAAATTAATACTTGATTATCCCTGACGTTGTTTGTGCTTCGGCGTTTCACAAATAACACGAACCCGCCCCTTGCGACGGACGAGCTGACACTTCTGACAAATTTTTTTAACCGAAGAACGTACCTTCATAATGTAAATTACCTGTCCGAATAATAATTAGTGGCGTTAAAGACGGCGAGTGATTCTCCCACGAGCATCGTCGTAGGGACCAAACTCAATCGTAACGCGATCTCCCGGGATAATCTTGATATGGTACATTCGCATCTTTCCAGCGAGGTGACCATTAACTAAACGATTATCCTTGAGACGCACCTTAAAAGTTGCTCCAGGAAGAGCTTCTTCAATCACTCCCTCCTCTTGGCGAACCTTCTTAGTATCGGACATGGATTGGGTTATAGTAGCAGAAAGGCTAACAAAAAGTCAACTCTCTCCACCCTACTCAACGATAAGCTTAATTTT
>CAZFZO010000035.1:0-8680 GCA_964523595.1 uncultured Candidatus Saccharibacteria bacterium
CAAGTCGGTGGAGCAAACAGAGAAAGATGCAAAAAAGCTATTCCCCCGAGAGCTTTGGAATAAATTGCACTTGCAGATCATTTTCTACGGTCGTGAATATTCGCCCGCTCGCGGTGATTTGTCAAACGACTTTATTACCCAAAAAGTAACCGCGAAATGACCCATAAAAAAACAGGATGGCGCAACGATTACAGCGCACGTACAAGTCTTTTCGAACTCATTGGCAAGGATGTCAAATATTATGTCAAAGACTTGCGCAAGCGTTTAGCCAATGGCGGTCGACTCCCTGTTATCGTCACCTATCCGGATTTCCCGAGCAAGCGAACGACTATTTTCAAAATCGCAGATGCTTTGAATTTTCGATTGACCAATAAGCTGATCAATCTCCTGCACCGAAACCGTAAGATCGCTCTGCACATCAAGCAAATTGTTAATGTCACCAAAAAAATCTGTTAAATTTGGATGCTGCAAAAGTACAGCAACCAACGTCACGCGCTCATTCTCATATACGCTTTGAAGTGAACGAGCGATCGCATCCCGGTGTAAGTCTATCTTCTGCTGTGTTATATCAATCTGTTTTAAATTCGCATTAATATCATTAGTAAGCTTTTGAAGTGAAAGGGTAGTGGCCTTAATCTGCAGGTTAATTTTATTAACCTGCGCGTTAAGTCGATCAATTTCTGACTTTAAACTCGTACCCTGTTTCTTATACGAAGAGATAGTATCTTCGTACTGCGAGATCTGACCCTCGAGCTGGGCGAGTTGCGCCTCAAGCTGAGCGCGTTCAGCATTGCTATCAGTCGCTGCTAAGGAAAGGGAGGTGTACGTAGGGGCGTTAACTAATCCGCTCAAAAAAAGCGAAGCAGCAAGTAAGCTCACAACTAGCCCAGTAAAAAAAGGACGCACCGCAAATCGCTTAGGCGCTCGATACAACGAAACTCTACGCGAAAGACGCGTAAAGCTCGTAACGCGAGCGGTCTTAATATCGACTATGTTATGAGGACGAATAATACGCATCGATGTTCTCATTATATAGCATCGTATGAGAACCGTCTTTCATGACAACAAAAAACCGCCAGCTTTACGCTGGCGGTTTTTCTATGTTCTATTTCGCAGGGGCGGCTTCGGCAGGAGCAGCGCCAGCTTCCTTGGCAGCAGCACGCTCAGCAACCTTCTCTTCAGTTTCTGACTTAATCGTCGAAACATCAGTTGCAGCAGCCAACTTAGCCTCTTGCTCTTCGGTCATCTTAGCGATGACTGTCGCAACTACCGCACGGCCGTCATCAACAATTTTCAAATTCTTTGCGATCGAGAGATCTGAAACGTGAATGCTCGAACCAATATCAGAAAGTGGAGCAAGGGAGATCTCGATGTTCTGTGGAATATCAGCTGGAAGACCTTCTACCTTAAGCTCAGACATAGCTTTGACGAGCACACCACCTTTCTCCTTAACCGCTGAAGCCTCACCGACAAACAAAAGAGGAACTTTCATGGTCAACTTCTCATCCATGCGAACCTGATAGAAGTCGATACTCATAATCGCATCAGATACTGGGTGAGTCGTAACCTCGTGAATAAACACTGGGTGCTTCTTACCATCAATCACAAGCGTAATAAGCGTCGTTTCTCCTGCTTGCTTAAGCACGCGACGAAAATCTTTAATAGCAACAGCGACGTGTTCGTTTTTAATACCGTTTCCGTACAACTCTGCCGGAATCAATCCTTTTTCCCGCACTAATCGGGCGGCGCGACCAAATTGGTCTCGTTTTACTGCAGTTAGCTCCATATGGACATATATAGTAGAGGATTTGAATAAAAAGTTCAAGCCCTCGGGCGACCGAGGGCTCAAATCCTACTTTTTAGGTGTTTTCTTCGCCTTTCCGCCAATCTCCCAGTCGAGGTGCATGCGCGGCAACATGCTGTACGGATTCCATTCTTTTTTGAGCGTCTTCAGATCAGAAGAGGTCTGATACTTACCAGCCTCAATCGCATAATCTCCCGACTCTCCCTTTACTTCGTAGAAAACCATCTGCGCAACGCGCCGACCAACAACGAGGGGGATCGTGAAAAACTGACTGTTGTTCGTAATCTCCATTGTCCAACGGTTGATATACCCGATATCACCCCAACCCGCGTCTTTACACACCTCGATAAAGTTTCGGCCCATTGAACTACGCGCATACATTTTGGCCACACACACTTCACGACCACCGATAAACTCCTGCGTGTGTCCTAAGATCGTCTCGCCCGGACCAAGCAAGATAACCTGCGCATCATCTGGGATGTTGTTGAGCTCACTCAAATTAATACGCTTTTTTACCTCCTTGGCTGACTCAGCTTTGTGCGGACCATTCCAAATATAATTTGTAGAACTCTCGTCAAACATGTTGTGCACTGTCGCCCCTCCAGCTGGATGCGTCTCGCGCCAAAAATACTCACCAAGCGTTACATCATAACTAACCGTTTTTAAATTCTTCTCTTCAAAAGGATCGATCACGATCGTTCCTTTTTTCATATGCCGCACAATGTCAGGTCGCGAAAGTAACATAGTACTAAATTAATTATGGTAGTAATCCTAACGACTTCAACTTCTCTAAAAATTCTGCTCGCTCGCGCTTATTGTCCATCTTCGCCTCATCCATAAGCTTCTCCGCCTGCGCCACATCAATCTTATTAAGTAACTTGGAAAAGACTTTTCGCTCTAACCCTGACCAGCGCGTACTCTCAAGTTGATAATCAGTAAACGCCTCGTATGCGAGAGGGAAGGCGTCAGCCACAATCTTAGCCATCGCATCTGCATACACTCGAACTTCATATTGCGCGTGCGCATCTTTTCTCAGTCGCAAGAAGTGAAACAAGTTGTGCAAATCAATCTTCCAGTACCACTGCGTATAGTTAGCTACCGAGAGACCGATACGTGCGAGCTCGCGAGTCAGCTCCATATCCATCATCTCCTGATATCCCTTGTACTGACTTTCGTAACCCTTTTTCAGCATCCCGAGAACTTGCGCCTGCTGCTCCATAGTCAGGTTGTCATCACTGCGCCCCTGACGATTTGTTGCTGACTGTTTTTTAAGTTGCGCAGCATCTGGAACATAGAACTCATCAAGCATCACCGAATATCTTCCGCTGTACTCGTTGATATTTGCCGTACGATGACGCACCCACTGTCTCGCCACAAAAATTGGCATCTTCGCATGAAACTTAAGCTCCACCATCTCAAATGGAGTCGTGTGGCTGTGCCGCATTAAGTACCGACTCAATCCTCGGTCCTCGGAACCCTCTTTTGGTCCTTTGCCAGAACTTACGCGCGCCGACTGCACAATCGCACTATCATCTCCCATATAATCAACCAAATACACAAACCCCTTATCTAAGCAGGATATTGGCTTTCCAAGCCACTGCTCAGCACCCGCAGCAACAGGACGCTTAGTTGGAGTAAGATCAAATTGAATCTCACTCTTTCCCGCACCGCTCAAATCTTCTTTAAGATCTTCCATATGCATAAACTATATCAAGCTCGTAAAAAAATAATAGTTGACCAACTAATCAAAAAATGCCCCCACAGAGGCATTTTTTGAAAAATCATTTTACGCTATTCGATTGAATAATTTTAGTCTGGCGATAACGAGCTGCTTCATTCCCTCGTAAGCCGGAACAAGCAGTTTTGCTGGCGCCACCTCATCTGGCTGACTCGTAAGCGCCGTCTCCACACCCACTCTCCACGCTCGGCGTAACTCGGTATTAATATGAATCACGCTTACACCCGCCTCAATTGCTTTAATAAAATCCTCATCCGGCGTACCACTACCACCGTGAAGCACGATTGGTCGCTTCGCGGCCCGCTTAATCTTCTTAATCGCTTTAATAAACAAATGCGGATTAGGTGCGCCCGCAAACATCCCGTGAATATTACCAACTGCCGGAGCGAGCAAATCTACGCCCGTTTCAGCCACAAAACGCTCCGCCTCTTCTGGCTTAGTAATATCTTCTTCCTTTATGGCCGCACCAGCTGGAATCTCTTTAAGAATCTCTGAACCTGAGCCAATATACCCAATCTCACCCTCAATCAAAATCTTTTTATTAATCGCTTTAACCGCGGCGATCACTTCTTTGGTTTTAGCAATATTCTCATCCATCGAAAGTTTACTGCCGTCAAAAATAATCTCATCAAATCCCGCCTTAGCCGCCTCAACACACTTTTCCAGTGAGTGCGTGTGGTCGGCGTTAATAAAAATAGGGTAGTCGTACGCTTTGCGTAAAAACTGCACAAACCCCGCCGCTTCAACCGTACCGACAAACCCGCGCTCACCCTCCGAAAGTCCGATAATAATAGGAAGTTGCTTACCAACTTGCGCCGAAAGCTCGCGCGCACCCTCAAAAATCGCTTTCAGTGCTGCCAAGTCAGAGATATTAAAATGCCCAATCGCCACCCTATCCTTTTTCGTCTGCGCTAACGCCTTTTTAAGTGAAACCATATGATTGCCTCTATTATACTGCATAAAATGCAAAACGTTGAGATAAATTGACCTTTCGACCGATTCCTGATATCCTAAGCGAACCAATAAGTTAGGGCTGATGCGCGTGTCTCCACGAGACACCTTATGCGCGAGAATCCGGCCCATAACTCATTATTATTAATTAGATTCTCCGTAGGTATATGTCAGAAAAAAAATCAAACTCAACGCTTAGCCAGCTCTTAAAAAACGAGTCTGGCATCATCAAAGCCATTAAACTCAATGACTTTGTAGAGGGAACTCTTATCAAGAAAGCCCAGAAACAGGCTTATTTTGACTTAGGTCAATTTGGTACGGGCATCGTATTTGGTATCGAATTTATTAACGGTTCAGACATCATCAAGGGCTTAAACATTGGCGACAAAATCTCCGCTAAAGTTGTCGAGCTCGAGAACGAAGAGGGATATGTCGAACTCTCGCTTACCGAGGCCAGCAAGCAAAAGTTCTGGCAGGAGATCAAAGACATCAAAGATAAGAACGAGCCGATTATGGTCAAAATTAGCGCTGCCAACTCTGGCGGTCTTATGACCGAAGTCGCTGGCATCAAAGCGTTCTTGCCAGTTAGCCAGCTTAGCAACGACCACTACCCACGTGTTGCCGATGGTAACAAGGAAAAAATCCTTGAAGAGCTCCGCAAACTCGTTGGTCAGGAACTCAAAGTCAAAATCATCAACAACAACCAAAACCTCAACAAACTTATCGTTTCAGAGCGTGAGGTTGCCGATCAGGGTGTCAAAGAACTCCTTGGTAAGTACAAAGTAGGGGACATCATCGACGGTCTTATCTCGGGCGTCGCCGACTTTGGTGCGTTTGTGAAATTTGTTGACCAGCCAGCTGTCGAGGGACTCATTCACATTTCCGAGCTCGACCACCGCTTAATCGAAAATCCTAAGGAGGTAGTTAAAGTAAACGACGTAGTCAAAGCCCAGATCGTCGAAATCAAAGAGGGACGCGTCAGCCTCTCACTTAAAGCACTGAAGCCAAACCCATGGGATACGATTTTGGAAAAGTTCAAAGAGGGACAAGAGGTCACTGGTACCGTTAACCGCTTCAACCCATTTGGTGCGTTTATCGGTCTTACCTCCGACATCCAGGGTCTTATTCACGTCTCCGAGTTCGGTGGCGTAGATGAGATGAAAAAGCAGCTCGAAATGGGCAAATCCTACAAATTTAAGATTGACAGCATCAAACCAGCCGAAAAGCGCGTCATTCTTAAGTTAATGAAGTAGCTCTAGACAGAATAAAAAAATTGTGCTATATTAATCCATATGTTATCGACTACTAAAAAGAAACGGCTCGTCAAAGAGCACCAAACAAATGATAAGGACACCGGATCGGTTCCAGTCCAAATCTCATTGGTAACCGCCCAAATCGAGGAGCTCACCAGCCACCTCAAGAAGCACCCAAAGGACAATCACTCACGCCGCGGACTGCTCATGATGGTAGGAAAGCGCCGCCGATTACTCGCCTATCTCGCCAAGAAAGACCCGAAGGCTCACAAGGCTATTACCAAAAAACTCGAACTCAAATAAATAGCAGTATCTTGAAAGCTCGGGCTTAACTGACCGAGCTTTCAAACTACCTAGGACTATGCTCAACAAACATAATGATCAACGTATTGGTATCTTCATCGATATCCAAAACTTGTACCACTCATCAAAAAATCTCTACAACGCTCGCGTAAACTACAAGGAGCTTATTAATCACATCGTAGGTGATCGTAAATTAATTCGAGCGATGGCGTACGTCGTTAAAACTGAAGCAGTCCTTGAGGGTTCGGGTATCTCGCAAACCACCGGTAAAACTGAAAGCAGCTTCTTCGATGCCCTCAAGCAGTCCGGCATCGAGCTCCGCATGAAAGATATCCAAGTCTTCCCAGGTGGAAGTAAAAAAGCAGACTGGGATGTGGGTATGGCGGTAGACGCGGTACGCATGGCTGACTTCTTAGATGTTATCGTACTGCTCACCGGCGATGGAGACTTTGTTCCACTCGTCGAATACCTCAAGTGGGGCAAGGGGAGAATGGTAGAAGTCGTCGCGTTTAGCCGTACGACCAACGCCCAGCTCCGCGAAGTAGCTGATGAGTTCACTGCGCTTGAAGATATTCCAAAAGCTCTCAATCGCATCCACAACCGCACTCGCCGCCAGTCGCAAACACCAAAACAACCAACTATTGAATAATCTATGGAACTAAATCGCAAACAATTTTCACTCGACTACGCCGGTCGCCCGCTTACCCTTGAAGTATCTCGCATCGCTGAACAAGCGAGCGCTTCAGTTATTGGAAAATATGGCGACACGACCGTTTTAGCTACGGTTGTTTTAGGCAAAAAAGATAAAGATATCGGCTGGTTGCCGCTCACTGTTGATTATGAAGAGCGCTTTTACGCCGTTGGAAAAGTATTAGGCAGTCGCTTTGTCCGTCGTGAAGGTAAGTCCTCCGAAGAAGCCGTCCTCTCGGGACGTGTTATCGACCGTACGATTCGCCCGCTATTCGATCACCGCATGCGCCGTGATGTCCAAGTCGTTATTACTATCCTCTCACTCGACGAAGAAGAGGACCTAGACTTTTTAGCACTCACGACCGCCTCAACCGCACTCGCTATTTCTGAAGTTCCATGGAACGGCCCAGTCGCTGGCGTCAAAATCGTCCGCAAAGATGGCCAGGTGCTCATCAACCCACTCAACTCACAGGTTGGAGAGACTTTTGAATATCAGAGTTTTGTTGCCGGAACGCTCGACCGCATCAACATGGTAGAGCTCGAAGGAATCGATGCCGATGAACAAAATGTCGTCGCTGGTTTTGAGCTCGCCCAAAAAGAAATCAACAAGCTGATCGAGTTCCAAGCGAAAATTGTTAAAGAAATTGGTAAACCAAAAGCACAGGTAAAGCTCGCTTCTGAAGACGAGCGCCTAAAAGAGTTAGTCACCAAAACAGTCAAAGCTAAGCTCGAAGAGGCGATCTATATCAAAAACCGCATGGAGCGTGACGAAGAGCTTGCTAAGATTAGCGAGCTTCTCGACGCAGTGCTCGCTGAAAAAGAAATCGACGCTGCAGGCAAAGCTGCCGCCAGCCACATGCTCGAATCACTCACTGATGAGATCGTTCACGAGAACATCATCAAGAGCAATAAACGCCCAGACGGTCGCAAACTCGACGAACTCCGAGATCTCCACGCTGAGGTCGCGCTGCTTAAGCGCACCCATGGTAGCGCACTCTTTATTCGTGGCAACACGCAGTCACTTTCAGTTGCGACTATCGCCCCTCCAGGACAAGAACAGTTAATCGAAACGATGAGCTTCTCGGGTAAGCGTCGCTTCTTGCTGCACTACAACTTCCCAGCCTATTCAGTTGGAGAAACCGGGCCATTCCGCGGTCCAGGCCGCCGAGAAATCGGTCACGGTGCACTTGCCGAAAAAGCCCTTCGTAACTTGATTCCATCAAAAGAATCCTTCCCATACACGATTCGTCTTGTATCAGAAATTCTCTCTTCCAACGGATCATCATCAATGGCAACTGTTTGCGCTGGCTCACTCGCCCTAATGGACGCAGGAGTACCAATCAAGAAACCAGCCGCTGGTATCGCGATGGGTCTTATGTCTAATGACAAAGGAGAGTACAAAGTCCTTACTGACATTCAAGGCTACGAAGATCACTACGGCGATATGGACTTTAAGGCTGCCGGAACTGCCGATGGCGTAACCGCTATTCAGATGGATGTTAAAATCTCTGGTGTTACCCCAAAAATCCTCGGCGAAACGCTCGCTCAAGCGAAAAAGGCTCGCCTCGAAATCCTCTCGGTTATTACGAAAGCACTTCCAGCTCCACGCCCAGAGATCTCACCACTCGCTCGTCCTCTCAATTCGCATCAACCCAGCTAAGATCGGCTTAGTCATCGGTCCTGGTGGCAAAACGATTAACGGCATCATTGAGCGCACAGGCGCACTCGCAATTGATATCGATGATGACGGCCTCGTCTTTGTTTCCGGTAAGGACAAAGCGACCGCGACCGCAGCCTATAATGAGGTAAAGTCCCTCGTAAAAGAGTACGAGGTCGGCGAGATCATCGAAGGCCCAGTAGTAAAAATCCTCGAGTTTGGCGCGATCGTCCAAATCGACAGTGGCCACGACGGAATGATCCACGTCTCGGAACTTAAGAACG
>CAZFZO010000036.1:0-8039 GCA_964523595.1 uncultured Candidatus Saccharibacteria bacterium
CAAGTTCTGACGGAAACGTCCCTGCTTACCTTTGAGGTAGTCGGCGAGTGAACGAAGTGGGCGGCGCTGGCTGTTTAACTGCTGGCTGCCTAAGCGCGCGGTGTTGTCGATGAGTGAGTCAACCGCCTCCTGAAGCATACGCTTCTCGTTCGTGATAATAACGTCTGGAGCCTTCAACTCCATAAGTTTCTTCAAACGGATGTTGCGGTTAATAACACGGCGGTACAAGTCGTTGAAGTCAGACGTCGCGTAACGGCCTCCATCAAGGGCGACCATTGGGCGAAGATCTGGTGGGATGATTGGGAGCGTGGTTAAGATCATCCACTCTGGACGCATACCATGCTTGAGCATTGATACGGCGATCTTTAAGCGGCGGAACTGGCGAGCCTCTTTGAGTGAGTCCTCTTTGTTGCGCTCGATTTCTTTCTTGATCTCAACGATGAATTTCTTGAGGTCGATGCGCTCTAAAATTTTGCGAATAGCACCCGCACCAATACCCGCTTCAAATACATCGCCAAAACGCTGGGAAAGGCGGTGGAACTCTGACTCGGAAAGCACCTGACCTGGAACCAAAGCGTCGACCATCTTCTTTACATCGGTCATCGCCTCTTTGAGGTCTTCAACTTTAATACCCTCTGATTCAACAGTCTTTTTACGGCTCTTAAATTCGCTCTCGATCTGCTCTAACGCGCGCTTTTTGTTCTCCTCGTGAACGGCGGTAACGATATACGCGGCGTAGTAAATAACCTTTTCAAGTTTCGGCAATGGAACGCCTAAGAGCAAGCTGATCTTACTTGGGATGTTTTTTACAAACCAAATGTGAGCAACTGGAGCGGCAAGCGAGATGTGACCCATGCGCTCACGGCGAACCACGGCGCGGGTTACTTCGACACCACACTTGTCACAGACAACTCCCTTATAGCGAATACGGCGGTACTTACCACAGTAACACTCCCAGTCCTTAGTTGGACCGAAGATGCGCTCACTGAATAAACCGTCTTTTTCTGGACGCTGGGTTCGATAGTTGATTGTCTCTGGCTTAACTACTTCACCATAACTCCACTTGAGAATATCCTCTGGCGAAGCGAGCTTGAGTTTGATTGCGCTAAAGTCCATATGAGTTTGAGATTTAGTTTATTCCTCTGACTTATCGACTTTTCCCGCTGATCGAGACGACCGGGCTTCTCGATTAGCTTCTTTCTGCGCTTCCTTGTTGTTTACATTCATCGGCTTACCTTCAGCATCAAGCAATTCTACGTTTAAGCTCAAAGATTTCATTTCGTTTACCAACACGTTAAAGGCTGCTGGCGTTGATGGGCTCTTGATCGCCTCCTGACGGATGATTGACTCATACGCCGCGGCGCGTCCCATTACGTCGTCAGACTTAATGGTGAGCATTTCTTGGAGAGTATATGGAACGCTGTAACCTTCAAGGGCCCAGACTTCCATTTCACCGAAACGCTGACCTCCGGACTGCGCCTTACCACCGAGCGGCTGCTGGGTGATGAGCGAGTACGGACCGATTGAACGCATGTGCAACTTGTCTTCAACCAAGTGGTTGAGTTTAAGCATATAGATTGTTCCGACAGTAACGCGCTGAGCAAATGGCTCACCGTTGCGTCCGTCAAACACGAGAGACTTTCCATCTTCTGGGAAGCCAGCTTTCTTAAGCTCGGCTTGTACATCCTCCCAGTGCGCACCTGACAAAGCTGGAGTTTGTGCACGGTATCCGATTTTCTTTGCAGCCCAACCGAGCGTGGTCTCAAGAATCTGACCAATGTTCATACGGCTAGCAACACCAAGTGGATTTAAGACGATATCAACTGGCGTACCATCCTCTAAGTACGGCATATCCTCCTCGCGGCGAATGTGACTGATAACACCTTTGTTTCCGTGGCGACCAGCGAGCTTGTCACCTACGCGAACTTTACGGAGCTGGGCGACCTCAACCTGAATCTTCTTGATGATTCCTGGCTCGAGTTTGTCACCGCGCTC
Source organism: uncultured Candidatus Saccharibacteria bacterium (assembly GCA_964523595.1). Classification (GTDB taxonomy): domain Bacteria; phylum Patescibacteriota; class Minisyncoccia; order UBA6257; family 1-14-0-10-44-23; genus CAYMXN01. Next base: position 1,996 of record CAZFZO010000036.1, read on the forward strand.
ACGGGAGAAGATCTTGATGCCGACAATACGTCCACGCTTGCCGTGTGGCATCGTGAGCGACGTGTCTTTGACGTCACGGGCTTTCTCACCGAAGATAGCGCGAAGCAAGCGCTCTTCTGCGGTCAACTCACTCTCACCCTTTGGAGAAATCTTACCAACGAGAATGTCGCCAGGGCCGACTTCGGCGCCGATGCGAACGATTCCTTCCTCATCAAGGTTTTTGAGCTTGTCTTCAGAAACGTTTGGAATATCTGGAGTAGTGATTTCAGGCCCAAGTTTGGTGTCACGCACATCTACCTCATAGTCATCAATGTGAATCGAGGTAAAGCGGTCTTCGCGAACTACACGCTCGCTCAAAATGATAGCGTCTTCGTAGTTAGCACCGGCCCATGAGATAAAGGCGACGGTTAAGTTTTGACCAAGTGCGAGCACGCCGTTGTCGATCGAAGGACCGTCAGCGAGTGCGTCACCCTTTTTGATTTTCTGTCCCTTCGTAACGGTTGGACGCTGGGAGATACAAGTAAACGCGTTGGAGCGCTTAAACTTGTTTAGTGTGTACTCTTTGAGTCCAGCCTTACCAGAAGCACCATCTTCTTTCAAAATAATGTGCTTGGCGTCGACTTCTAAAATCGTACCGTCGGTTTCAGCGATGATAACGTGTCCACTGTCACGAGCAGCTTTCTCTTCCATACCCGTTCCTACGTAAGGAGCCTGGGCGCGGACAGAAACAACCGCCTGACGTTGCATGTTAGAACCCATGAGTGCGCGGTTAGCGTCATCGTGCTCTAAGAATGGAATAAGCGAAGTAGCAACCGAGATAGCCTGACGAGGAACGACGTCGATTAAATCAACCTCTTCCTTTGGACAGACTGCTGGGTCTCCTTTAATACGAGCCTCAACGAAGTCGTCAACAATCTCGTCGCCGTTTAACTTAATACCGGCGTGAGCGATCTTGTGGCGCTCCTCTTCGAGAGCATCAAGCCAGACAACTTCTTTGGTTACTTTGTTGTTCTTTACGACAAGATATGGCGTCTCTAAGAAGCCAAGCTCGTTTAAGCGAGCGTAGTTTGCCAAGTGAGAGACAAGACCGATGTTGGCACCTTCTGGAGTTTGAATTGGGCAAAGACGGCCGTAGTGCGAGCGGTGTACGTCACGTACTTCGAAGCCAGCGCGCTCACGCGTAAGTCCACCAGGACCCATCGCAGAAACACGACGCTTGTGCTCAACCTCAGCTAATGGGTTTACCTGGTCCATAAACTGCGAGAGCTGCGAAGAACTAAAGAAGTCTTTAACTACGGAAATAAGTGGACGTGGGTTTACGAGCTGAACTGGCGAGAGCAAGTTTACGTCAACCGTAGACATACGGTCCTGCACAATGCGCTTTAAGCGAGCAAAACCAATGCGAAGACGGTTTTGCAAAAGCTCACCAGCGGTTCGGATACGACGGTTACCAAGGTGATCGATGTCATCTGGCTCAACACTCTGCGTGTTGTTGAGTTTAATAATTTCGCGAACGATAGCGATTAAATCTTCGAGGTCGAGCAAGCGGCTGTTCTTTTTCTGATCAAACCCGAGACGCTGGTTCAACTTAAAGCGACCAACTGACGAGAGGTCGTAGCGGTCGAGGCGCTGGAACATCGCGTCGATAAGCGAAAGTGCGTTATCAACCGTCGCCAAGTCACCCGGACGAATGCGGCGGTAGATTTCAATATAGGATTCGTCGGTGTTTTTCGCCGCGTCCTTCTTTAAGGTCTGTTTGATGTGGCGAACTGTGCCGGTATCAACGTCTTTGAAGGCGTCGGTAATCTCTTCCTCTTCAGCAAGACCGAAAATACGAAGTAAGTCAGAGACTGGAGCCTTACGGCGGCGGTCGATTTTGACGCTGATAGTTCCATCAAGGTCGGTTTCGAACTCTAACCACGCTCCGCGGTTTGGAATAACCTTTGCGCCGAAGAATTTGCGGCCACGAACCACATTTGCCGTGAAATATACACCCGAAGAACGAATGAGCTGGCTTACAACGACACGTTCAACCCCGTTGATGATGAACGTACCGCGGTCGGTCATAATAGGAAGATCGCCAAAGTACACCTCTTGCTCTTTGGTGTCTTTCGTCTTCGTATTGGTTAAGCGAACTTTGACGCGAAGCGGAGCTTCGTAGGTCAACTGCTTAAACTTGGAGTACTCTTCGTCGTACTTCGGCTCATCGAAGTAGTAGTCGTCGAAGTGCAACTCTAAATCTTTACCCGCGTAGTCTTTAATTGGTGATACCTCTTGAAACAGCTCCTTCAAACCATCCTTAAGAATCCATTTATAAGAATTCGTCTGAATTTCGGCCAAGTTCGGTTGAACTGGCGCGAAACCCTTATGCGACGAAAAACTTTTCACGGGTAAGTTCTTCATACCGCTTGGTAATTGGGTTATTGTGGTTAATAATTTACCGCTGCAAACGACGAGGCACTTTTTTTATAAAAAAGAAAAGCGGAGCGCATATCAAAAGCCCCTTTCATTGACCAAAGGTTCACCTAAAGAGAGGATATTGAATTTATTGTGCCCTCATTCGCATTGAGTACGCGACTTTGCACCGCGCACTAACTAAGACAGATTTTATTCTAAGTCGGTCTTTTTGTCAACGGTATGTCTGTGGAAAAACTAGACAAATCTTAATAATCGAGTTGGAATCTGGCTTTCTGCCCCCTATCTGAGGTATTTTGCGCGGTTAGTATCGTGTTCTTCGAACGTTTTGCTAAAAATCGTCTTACCTGTTTTAGGATCAGAAAGATAATACAAATATGGAGAAGTTTTTGGATGCAGCGCGGCAGAAATCGCATCTAGTCCCGGGTTACTAATTGGTCCTGGTGGTAGTCCGTAATTTTTATACGTGTCGTACGCCTGTCCGTTTACGCGCGCGTATGGAAGTGTCGCATCGATCTGCAGTGGCATACCAATTTTCAAACGTCGTTCGATAATTCCGGCGACGATGAGTCTGTCTTCAGATTCCGGAACTTCTTTTTCAAGCATCGCCGCGATGGTCAGCGTACGATATGGCGTTTTGTTATTTCGTGAAAGAATTGGCCACGCACGCGATTTAAAATTGTCTAAAAATATTTTCGCGACCGCATCTGGATAACTTTCGACATAAAATCGGTACGTATCTGGCAATAAAAATCCTTCGAGCGAAACAGACTTTGTTAAAAATGGATACTTATCAACTAATGTTCGCCAATCAAATTTTACGAGCGCATTTTTCTCTAAAACTCCTTGCGCGGTAAGCAAATCATTAATCTCCTGAATGTTCATACCCTCTCTAATGAGCACCTGGCGGTCTGGTTCTGGCCCGCGAGCGAGTAAATCAACGATTTCTGGCGTGGATGAGGCTGGATCGAGGTCGTACGCGCCTGGTTTGAGCTGGTGAGCTCGGCCCGTAATGATTGCAAACGTGCTAAAAGCTCGGGCGGAGCGGATATACCCCTCGGAAGTGAGCTTTGCGGCAATATACTTAAAGCCATCGCCCTTGGTAATCAAAAACGGGTCGGTGCCTGGCTCTACTTCGGTTGATACGGCCGAAACTGGCGAGAGTGTAAATGCGAAATACATAAGTAAGAGTGCCAAGCCGACAGCGATAACGACAAATAGCGAGGTCCAGATTTTTTTCATAGAGTACTTTGATTAACTAAGGGTGCGGTGTACGCGCGAGCTTTGCACGATGCCAATAAGAATTGAGTTAACGAGTAAACTCGAACCACCATAGCTGAAAAACGGGAACGTTAACCCGATAACGGGCACTAACCCAATCGCCGTTCCTACGTTTATTATAAATTGTATCAAAAACATAATCGAGGTGCCTAGACAGACTAGGCGCGAAAAATTATTTTCTGACTCAAGCCCAATAAAGATGATACGCGAAATCATCGTGAAAAAAAGTGCGACTACGATAAATCCACCGAAGAATCCCCACTCTTCAATAAACCCAGCGAAGATAAAGTCGGTTGCGGCTTCAGGCAAAAAGCCGAGCTGGACCTGACTTCCCTGCTTAAAGCCTTTACCAAAAAATCCACCTGACCCGATCGCGATTTTTGATTGGATCGTACTATAGTTTACACCGAGCGGATCGTAGTTTGGCTCAAAGAGTCCGATGATACGCTGACGCTGATACTCTTTCAGTACACCATTCCATCCGAACACGCCTAAACCGAGAATGATAACGAGACCAATTAAAATATGTTTTGTGCGTAATCCGGAGACGAGCAAAAACCCAACCCAAAGTCCGGCGAGTACGGTCGCTGTACCCATGTCTGGCTGGAGGATGACAAATGCTGCGGGGATAATAAAATATACAAACGAGCGAAAAATGTTTCCGAAGTGAGCGATGCCGATGTGCTGCTTGGCAAAGTAGTAGGCGAAAAAGATAATCATCGCTACCTTTACGAGTTCGGAAACCTGAAACTGCATCGGACCAATAACTAACCAGCTGCGCGTATTACGGATTACTGGTGCGAAGAAGTACGTGATAATCAGAAGCCCGATGGCAAATAGATAGATAAAGAGAATTAGCCAGCGATATGCGGTGAGCGCGCGCCAATCCATTTGGCTAAAGAGAAAGATAAGGATGACGCCTAAGCAGGCCCAGCCAAGCTGCTGGCTGAAAAGACCGCTTGTAACACTTAGACTCATAACAAGCCCAAGGCTGATAAGGCCGAAAATAACTCCGTTTAATACCCAGTCTTGTCGTTTAAATAAGGCGAGCATACCTACCTGATTCTACGCTGTACGTTGAAATTAAAAAAGAGTCGCCCACTGCTTCTAGGTACAAGCAGTGGGCGAGTAAAACTACCTCGCTCGTGTTCTTAGGGCGAAAACGAGCGAACGTAGAACATCCAGCGTCTCCTCTCCGAACTCGATCTTGAGAACGACCGGAGGTGGGATTGCGGGCTTTGCGCGAACATACGGGCGGCATTCTGCTGGAACTTCGCCATCTTGAGCCAGCTTTTCTAGCCTTAGCCCAAGGGCCTTATGCGGCCTGATAACTCCCTTGCCGCTCTTTTCCCAGCGACAAACAGTTCTCATAGCCACACCCAATACACGTGCGAACGCCTCTTGGCTAAGCTTAAGCCTTCGCCTTAGTGCGGCTACTTCCTCTCCGTTCATTTTGAGCCTCCTGTCTAAAAAGACGACTGAAACGCCTGCCTAGAATACGTTATTTTATTTATTAGTCAAACAACTACCTTAGTGGCTCGATAGCAATCCTCGCCTCATATACCGCCTCTTCGGTGATTGGTGAAGTTGGTACGGCTATCTCAAAGGAACGCTCCTCACCTGCTTTTAAGTTTTCAATCAGTGTACGCGAGACGCCCACGAGCGAACTTAACTCGTTGTACAACGAAATATGAAGTGTCATCTTACTTACCGCAAAGTCGTTGATGTTTTTCAGTAGTCCCGTAACTACAACTTGATGGCGGAAGATATCGGTCTTTGTGGTAACTTGGCGAACTTGTGATTTCGGAAGTGCAAATTGAGCACGAGAAACCCAATTAGTCTGCAGCACTTTTACTTCGATGCGATTAATTTTTGTAAATGGCGCGGTAAAATTTGGAATCACGCGCGATTTAATCTCACCCGGATAGATAACTGTCTCGTCACGCAAGCCAACTAACAAGTTGTTGTTTGCGTCATATGCACTTATCTCGAGTACGAGCGGGTTGGCGCCATAATTTGAGTTGGGGTTACGCAAACTCAAAAGCAGGCTTGCTTTAGCTTTATCTGGAGCAGAAATCGCCTTAGTTGGAAGGACATCGATCGGCTGAAGCGTCTTGAGTGCACAGGCCGGACAAATTCCACCACAATCTACATCTTCTTCATTTTGATTTTTCTTATTATCTGAACAGCTCGGCGCTGGCTTAAACATCACCGAATACACGAGCAGTCCGATAAGCACCCAAATAACCAAGTAGAAGCTCCCGTAGATAAGTTGTTTAATAAATTTTCGGTTCATGGCAGGGGTTGAGCTATGAATTAAGAATATCATATTCGTGCGCTGATGGTAT
>CAZFZO010000037.1:0-7639 GCA_964523595.1 uncultured Candidatus Saccharibacteria bacterium
GATGTCATCACTATTACCGCAACCGATGGCAAAACAAAAACAGTTTTAAGCGAAACATACCTTCCGGCAACCACCAAGACAGCCGGAGAAAAAAATCTCACGCTTGGAAAAGATGAGTATTTTGTTATGGGCGACAACAGGAGTAATAGCTTTGATTCGCGAAACTGGGGACCGGTACATAGAGACGAAATCATCGGTCTTGTCCGCTTGCGAATTTATCCATTTGGAGAGTTCCAGACATTCACCTCCCCAGCCTACTAATCACACCTCATAACCACTATGTCACCAAAACCAAATACAAAAAAACAGTCATCCTCAAAAGGAGTTCAGTCAGTAAAAGGAATGCACGACATTCTCCCACCAGACCAACCAACCTGGGAAAAATTACAAAAAACATTCAAGGATGCTTGTGATTTTTACAACTTTCTCCAGATAACAACCCCAATCACTGAATCAATCGACCTCTACACTGCCGGCCTCGGAGAGACAAGTGACGTTGTTGAGAAAGAGATGTTCACCATCAAAACCAAAGGTGGCGATCAATTAGCGCTCCGCCCAGAAGGAACTGCTGGAGTCGCTCGCTCATACATCGAACACGGAATGAGTCACCAGCCACACCCGCTCAAATTAGCTTACTTTGGACCATTCTTCCGCTACGAACAACCACAGGCCGGCCGAACACGCCAATTCTTCCAAATTGGTCTTGAGGTATTTAGTAATGAAAATGACGCCATTTATGATGCGCAGGTTATCTTAACCGCGTATCGCATCATCGAAGACCTAAAAATCAAAGGGGTAACAATTCAGGTAAATACTATTGGCTGCAAAACCTGCCGACCGAATTATCGCAAAGCCCTCGCAGCATACTACAAACCAAAAGAGAAAAACATCTGCGGAGACTGTAAGCGTCGCCTTGCCACTAACCCTCTTCGTCTCCTCGACTGCAAAAAAGAAATTTGTCAGCCATTCAAAGAAAGCGCGCCGACGATCCTCGATCACCTCTGCACCGCCTGCAACACACACTTCAAAGAAGTACTTGAGTATCTCGAAAACCTCAAGCTGCCATACAGCCTCAACAACTACTTAGTGCGTGGACTCGATTACTACAGCAAAACCGTGTTTGAATTTGTACTCGACCCAGTAGAGGGAGAGGCCCCTATCGGATCGCTAGGTGGAGGTGGAAGATACGACTACCTTGTCGAAACCCTTGGTGGGAAATCAACACCAGCAGTTGGTGCGGCACTCGGATGCGAACGCCTTATTGAGGTTATGCGTCGTCGCAACATCACAGCGACCCCACGAACCAAGGCAAAACTCTTCTTGATTCACATCGGAGATCTCGCCAAAAAGAAGAGCCTCTCATTAATCGAAGAGCTTCGCAAAGAAAACATCCACGTTGTCGAATCGCTCGGAAAAGAATCGATGGCCGCTCAACTTCGCGCTGCCGACAAGCTCGAAGCTCCTTTTGCCCTTATCTTTGGGCAAAAAGAGGCGTTCGAAGAGTCAATTATCATCCGCGACATGAAAACAGGAGCCCAAGAGACTGTTCCTATTAGTAAGCTCGCCGCCTCGGTCAAAAAACGCTTCTAAATCGACAAAAAGAGCTAAGGACTTGATAAAAAGCTCTACCAGTAGTAAAATAACAACCACTATGATTACGGTCAAAAAACGCGAAGGAGAGTCAGCAAGCGCCCTGATGTACCGCTTTAACAAGCGTATTAAACAGAGTGGTATTGTACGCGAAGCACGTAAGCGCCGCTTTAAAAAGCGCGACACGAGCAAGCTTAAAATCAAGCTTTCTGCTATCCACCGAGACGCTCAGATGAAAGAGTTCGCCAAAAAGCGAAAACTCGGCATCGTCTAATACCAATTTCTGGTATATACTTATTAGCATATGACTACTAAAGAGCAGATAAATGCGGACATTAAAGCCGCGATGAAGGAGGGTAATAGCGAAAAACTAACTGTTCTTCGCGGATTAATCGCTTGTCTAAATAACAAAGCGATAGAAAAGCGCGCCAAAACAGGCAAAGAGGAGATATTAAGTGAAGATGAGATGATGTCCGCCCTTATGACCGAGGCGAAGAAACGCAAAGATGCGATCGCACTCTACCAACAGGGTGGCCGTGAAGATCTCGCCACCGGCGGAAACAACGAACTCGCAATTATCAGCGCTTACCTCCCCCAGCAGATGTCAGCTCAAGAAACCGAACAGGCGGTAGATAAAATTCTCGCTTCATTAAGCGTAAAGGAATTTGGGCCAGCCATGAAAGAAGTCATGAAAGAGCTTAAGGGAAAGGCAGATGCCGCAGTCGTCACTGATTTAGTTAAGAAAAAGCTCGGCTAATGATTCTCGTCGAAGCACTCGATTCAAAATACATCTCCTATAAGAAGAAGACGGTAAAAACCGCCCGCTGGTTAATGAAACGATTTAACAAGGGCGATTTTTATTTAGACATCTCGCTCGTTAATAGTAAAACGATGCCAAAAAATGTACTCTCCTTCCCTGCTGACGCAGACTTCCCCCACCCAAACACCAAGCAAAAACCACTCGGTGAAATATACCTCAATCCAGACGTAATTAAAGAACAGGGGTGGCAATTTGAATACATACTTATTCACGGTTTTCTCCATCTCCTTGGTTATGACCACATTAAGAAATCTGATAGAATAGTGATGGAGCGCCTTGAAGAAAAACTACTTAGCGAGCTAAGCGGTTAATAAAAGAGGTGCCCCTATTTTATGGCATCTCCTTTTTTTGTTGGACTTGATATTGGTAGTCAAAATATTCGAGCGGCGATTGCTGAAGTAAAACGCAACAATCAGCCAACGCTTATTTCACTTCTTAAAATGCCCTCTGCGGGAATCCGCAAGGGTGTTATTGATGATGTTTCAGATGCAACTCACGCGATCGCAAACGTTTTAAACGAGATTAAAAAAATAAATAAAGGCGCCATCCGTAATATTATTTTGGGCGTCGGGAGTTCTGATGTACGCATCCAAACCTCCCACGGCGTAGTCGCGGTATCGCGCGCCGATGATGAGATCTATGAAGACGATGTAAACCGCGTTATCCAGTCATCGCAGGCAATTAATATGCCACCAAATCGCACTGTCCTCCACGCGATCATCAAAGAATTTATCGTCGATGGCATTGATAACATTCGCGATCCATTAGGAATGATTGGCAAGCGCCTCGAAGTAAACACCTTAATTGTTGACGCATTCGGCCCAGCAGTAAAAAACAACACAAAAACAATCGAATCCCTTGGGGCGAGTATTAGCGCATCAGTTCTTAGTCCCCTCGCAGCAGCTCGCGCTGTACTTTCAAAAAACCAAAAAGAATTAGGCGTAGTTCTTGTCGATATCGGAGCACATAAAACTGGTATCTGCATCTATGAAGAAAACCGCCTCTCACATGCCGCAGTACTTCCAATCGGCTCTGCTAACATCACTAACGATCTCGCGATCGGTCTACGAATTCCTATCGAAGCCGCCGAAATTATCAAACTTTCATTCGGATCAGCAATCGCCAAAGAGGTGGCTGCGAGAGACACGATCGAACTCCCTAAAATCGACCCACGTGCCAAAGGAATCGTGAGTAAAAAATTTGTGGCCGAAATTATTGAGAGCAGACTTGCAGAAATCTTTGAACAGGTTAATAATGAGGTCAAACGCGTAGGTAAGGCGAGCCAATTGCCAGCTGGTATCGTACTAGTAGGTGGGGGCGTTAAACTCCCTAATATTGTCGATTTAGCCCGGCAGGAGCTCAAATTAGCCGCCCAAATAGGCATTCCAAACCTAAGCGAACTCTCTGCGTTTAGCGGAGAAATCAGCCTCCAGGCTGAAGATCCTGAATTTGCAGTGGCGATTGGACTTCTTCTTTTCGAAAACGACCAGATGGTTGAGCCAAAAGCCTCTCCAAAACAAGGAAATGGGTTCCTCAAAAAGTTAGCTAATTACTTCATTCCTTAAATACTCATGGCACAAAAGCCGCAGGTTAAAAAAACGACCAGCAATAATGATGGCGTCTATAAAGTGCATATTAAAGTTTTCGGCGTAGGTGGAGGTGGAGGTAACGCCATCACCCGAATGCATCAGAGTCAAGAATTTAAAGGCATCGAATTTGTCGCTATTAATACTGACTCTCAAGACTTAGAGAAGAGCAGCGTTCGTAAAAAAATTCATATTGGAAAAAACCTTACCCGCGGACTCGGCACAGGTATGAACCCAGAGCTCGGCAAGCAAGCAGCCGAAGAAAATCGCGCTGAAATTGTCGAAGCAGCGAAAGGTGCTGACCTCGTATTCATTACCGCCGGCCTTGGCGGAGGAACAGGTAGTGGCGCCTCCCCTATCGTCGCAGAAATCGCCCGAGAAAGTGGCGCGCTCACTATCGCGATCGTCACCCGTCCATTTACCTTTGAAGGCGGACAGCGAAGCAAGGTCGCCGAAGAAGCAATGGCGAAACTAAAAGAAAAAGTTGATGCACTCATCGTAGTACCTAACGACCGCATCTTCCACGTCATCAAAAAAGATACGCCAATCCTTAAAGCCTTTGAACGGATCGATGAAATTTTACGCGATGCGATCAGTGGTATTACCGAACTCATCGCCTCAATTGGAATCATCAACGTCGACTTTGCTGACGTCAAAGCGATTATGAAAGATGCTGGTTCCGCGCTTGTTGGTGTCGGTGTCGCGAGCGGACTCAATCGCGCAAGCAGTAGTGTTAGTCAGGCACTCAACTCACCGCTTCTCGAGTTCTCAATCGAGGGTGCGCGTGGCGTACTCTTTGGCGTATCAGGAGGCAGGGACCTCAAGATGACCGAGATTAACGAAATCGCCAAACAAATCACCGCCAACGTTGACCCGGGAGCAAAGATTATTTTTGGTGCATACCAAGACCGAAAACTTCGTAAAGGAGCTATTAAAGTAACGCTTATCGCCACTGGCTTTAGCACAAATCAAACAATGCGTGCCTCCGCCGAACTTCCTTCGATGAGTGGACTATTTACTACTAAGCAAAACGAGCCAGTTGAACAGGTGCAAGCCGCTCCACTCCCCCTCAAAGAACGCTTCGCTCTTGAGCGCGCAGCCGAAAAGAAGCCTCTCCCAACCCTCCGCGAAGAAAAAAATCCAAAGACAATGGATGTCGCGAAGAAAAAATCAGACACGTGGGAGATACCTGCGTTCTTGAGAAAAAAGAAATAAAAAAAAATACCCTCACTTCGAGGGTATTTTTTATCTAACAAAATCGGACTAGCCCCTTATCAAAATACTCAAGAAGAAGCTGCTCCGCCTTATCCTCTCCACCCGCATACTCGATAAACAACTTTGTCCAAAGCGCCTCTCGTTGATGATAGTTAAACTTCTGCTGCTTCCCTTCCATGAACGAAACAAGCGACATCGCGTTGTCCTCAAGATCAAAGCTCACCACCTCCTTCGAACCATCCATAAAAATACCACCAACCCAATCAAGGTTCTGCCAAATACTTAAGTCTAAATAAGCCGCCTTTGGTCGGAAGAGTGTTAAATCACGCTCACCGCGCATCCAGTGAAGAGACTCTGGATTAACGTGTGGTAAAAATAATCGTGGGTCAGCTGGGTTAATCTTTGCTAAATATCGCTGTACGATCAACCACTCCCCCGGCTTTACGGTCATTAAATTCAAAATATCTCCGCGAAGCAAAGAGTTAAAGCGCTCATTAAAATCAGGAAGCTCTGCATACCGCTTAAAGAGCTTCGAGTAGAACTCGATCTCATGGAAGTAGTGAAGCAAAAGCGCAAAATCACGCAAAAACTTCCCAGGAATATCTTCAGCAATTGGGTTAATAAAAATAACACCAAACTCTTTAAGATGACTCACATTGTGATGCTTTTTTGCGACAAACTTCTCCGCAACCTCATGCCACTGTGGGCCAAGTACCCGAATCTCAATATCGCGCTCCTCAAAATCAGCTGGACCGAATTCTGAATAAGCTACAGCAAAAGTCTCATGCATCCACTCGTCGGTCTCAATAAATCGCAGCGCACTAAATATTTCGGTGATATCATGCTTTGCGATGAGCTCCTCGACATCTTTCACTTTCAAATAAGCCAATAAATTCTTAGGCTCTCGCTTGCGAAGGATCTCCTTCCCGAGCTCTTTCTTAAGGAAAAACCCCTTTCCAACCTGTGCAATTTTCCGCGCAAGAGCTGCGGCTCGCTCAAAATCATCCTTTCCTTCGATAATCTGCAAAAAGTCGAAAAACCGCTTCTCTTGCTCAAAAAGAACCTGTCGAAGAGCGCCGCTCACCGCCTCACTCGAAAAATCTTTCTGCTTCAGCGCCTCGAGCACAAACTTCATCATCCCCTCATTCTTTCGATAAAGATGCTCGAGAACATGCTTCTTCCCCGTTGCCAAAACCATCGCCTCGTCTAAATCAGAAAGAGACTTTGGCGTAATGCCAAGTATCGTAGCTAAGAGATTAATTTCCTTCATATAAATTTAAAGCAGCACTTTACGAACTACCAAGTGAGCCCAACGCTTGTTTTGTTTAAGCGTACGCTCGGTCAAAAGCCCCTCCCACGCACCAACATACTCAACTACGGAAGTTGCGTTTGCACTTCCTGCACGAATCGCCTGCTCAATAACTTGAGAAGAAAATGACTCTTTATCGATCAGCGCGGAGACAAACCCACTACCAAATGCATCTCCAGCACCTGTTCGGTCGACAAGCTCTCGCTCAGGGAAGATCCCCGCATGATACATATACGACCCATCGCCAACAAAACAACCCTTTGAGCCATCGGTAATAACTGAAAGACCATGAATCGAACGCGCCATCTTAGAAAGAAGCACCTTCTCTGGCGTATCGATAGAAGCTCCGAGAAGAAGCGCCGCCTCACTACGATTAACAAGCACTACATCAGCCAGCGATAATATGGCTTGAAGCGAAGCAGTGCCAAATTTAGCATAATGACCCGAAAGATTAATCGCCACGCGCGAACCATTTTTCTTAAAATGACGAATCGCTTTTTCGATTGATCCTTTCGCAATCGCGCCGGGCACGACATACACCCATTTCGCTTTAAGACTCTTTAAAGTTGCTGGTGAAATAGTAAGCTCCTGAGAGGCTCCGCGCGAAACTAAAATAGTCCGCTCACCACTTGGAGACAATAAAATCGTAGAGTACCCCGTCGGATGTTTACTGTGTAAAACTAGAGAACTAACCTTTTCAGCCTCAAGAGCAGCAATAGCCGCATCGCCATTAAAATCCTTACCAACTGTGCCTAAAACACCCGTTTTGAGGCCCTGGCGGGCAAAAGAGACGGCGGTATTAGCCGAACCACCGCCAATAGTAAATATCGGGTCAGAAACCTCTGTTTTTCCACCAAAAGCGAAACACTCAGCTACCCCATCAACGAATCCGAGCCGTTGAAGATGCTCCGGATCCTTTAAAACCTTGAATAATGGACTGCGCAGGAACACATCACGTGTAATGGTTCCGATAGTAATAACGTCAAACATAGACTCAGTATAGCATTTTGAGTCTAACTATGAAAAAAGAAACGAGGATAACTTTTAGTTCTTGCGTTTAATAACCCGCTGAACAGCTAAGACAATATCAGAAGCTGCCATGCCATATTTAGCGAGAAG
>CAZFZO010000038.1:0-3088 GCA_964523595.1 uncultured Candidatus Saccharibacteria bacterium
TCAACGAAACCGTCAAACCTTGGATTCCCTGAAGCGAACCCTTGATTGGTTCAAGTTCAGATCGCGTGTGTCCTTTCAACTTTTCGACCAACGAAGCTTGATCAACAATACGGCTCGCCTGCGCTTGATACTCAATCGCAACACTCATCTTGCCCGAGGCTGGATCATCCGCCTTTACGGTTCCATACGTCAACCCAAGATTTTCAAACTGATAATCAGCACCCTTCTCTGTTTTGATCTTAGTCGAAAGCATCGCTAACAAATCACGCTCTTGAAACGCCAACGTAGTAATCTGCCCTTCGGTAAATATCGAAAACTTTCCACTCGCATCCGCCTCGCTGTTAACTGTCTGCTTAGTGATAGCAAATTTCGAAGCGCCCGGAAGCGTTTTAAACTGTACGGGAATTTGAGTAGCAATTAACGTCTGCGCAGACGCCTCAATTGTCTTACTCGCCGACTCTTTCGCAGTCTTTATGTCCGCATCAGTCGCGACCTTAACCACGCCAACTAACCCACCAGTAGTCGGGTCTTTAATCTCGCCATAGAACGTATCAAATTTAGGCGTTCCTTTAAATCCAGGGATTGTAAGCTTAGCAACTGGTCCGATGTTATAAGCAGCGCCCGGCTGATCGGCAACAATATCAGCAACAATCGAAGACGGAACGATCTTCCCCTCCTCAATGTTTGCTCCCGGAATCGTAATTCCTTTCGTAATACGAAATACTTTCCCATCAGCAGTCTCAAAACGGGTATTCGCAACAATGCTTTGAGGCTTAGAACTCAGAGCATTATAAATCGTGATCTTACCAGTCGCCTTTCGCTCAATTGATTTTGAACCACTCGCGATAAACTGCAAAGTCGCATTCGTTTTCTGGACAAACACCTGACCAGGAATTCGAGCAGCGAGCGCATCAGGGGCAGAAATCGCTTTATCAACCAGAACAGGCGCGGAAAACTTCCACGGCTCTTTAACCATAGTAACAACGACTTCAGCCCGCGGCAGTACGACGAGCGCGACATACCCTCCTCCAGCGACAAGTATGAGTAAGCCAACAATAACTGCGGTACTCTTACGGAAAATATTCGGAAATGAGAAACGAAACTTTAATTTAAATTTCTTTCGCGGACGGGCTGCTGGCTTAATCACCTCAGTCATAGGCTCTGCTTCTTCCGGTTCGGTAATTTTTAGCGGAACTGCTTGAGCAACTCCATCAGTCTCATCAACGCGCGGCTTCACAATAATATCAGAAAGTTTTTTTCGACTTCCCATCTTGCTAAAAAAAGGATCGACTGACTCGATGCCAGCTTTTTTGCATAGCTCAAGAATAGCCTCATCTACCGACTCAACAATTACCTTTTTCTTTAATAAAGTAGCCTCACGCTTAATAAGCTTTAGATGAGCAAGCGCTCCGGCGAGCTGCGAACCCTTAGGAATGCTAAGCACAACGGTTTCAGCATCAGCATCAATTAACTTTTCGGCAACAAGCGTTGGCTCGTCGCTTTTTGAAACAATTATTTTTTTAACTTTCTCCATGAGAGAGATGCACTTAAGAATTATCTTGTCGAGTCAACCAACGAGCTCTTCGTTTTACTATTTTATCAATATACGAATCATGCAAAAAGAATGCAGAACTTCCCAGGCGTAACGCAAAAAGTGAAGGATCAAAAATAACGTCCTGGTCTTTTAATTGTAGTCGAAAGCCAAAGTTTTCGCCAATGAAATTTTGATCAACTGCGAGTGGTTTTATAGTACTTTTTATACGCTTAATCGTAGTAAGCGATACGAGTGAGGCGAGTGTATCAAAGCTTGAGGCGATATAGGCGGCTTGAGGCTTGCCATGAACCTGCCGGTTCTCAAGCGATCGCATTAGGGTCAAAAACTCGGGCAAAATAAGCTCCATAACTCGCCGACTCACCTTTTCAGAAGTCGCCCCAGCCCCAACCTGCCGAAGGATATCAAGGGCTACGCCCTGATCAATAGCAAACTCACGCATCAAAGGAGTAGCTAACTGCTTCTGCCCCCAAATAACCGAATCCAGATAACGAATCGAAGACTTCTCTTTCATATAAAGCAGCGTTTGCTCACCAAGCACTGCAGCAAAAATAAAATCCTCACGCTCATATTTTTGCGCGAGCGCACTCACCCAACTAAACCCCTCCTCCTCAATAGCGATAATCTGTTCCATCGGCCAGAGCGTCCGCAATTGATCAAAAACTTTCTTAGGCGCAAATGAGAGTCGATAGGTAATCTCAATCTCGCGCGCAATAAAACCAAGTGGGCTCACCACACGGCAACCATCAAGACGAATACGAAGTGCCTGTGCATCAACTAAGAAAAGCTCTGTATCAAAAACACCCAAACGCCTGGCAGCATCCGGACGGGCGATATCAAAAGCCTTCCAAAGTGTTTGCGCAATCACCTGCTCAATCTCCTCTTCGGTAATCTCGCTCTGCTCAGAAGCGCGAGTAACCGTCTGAGAAAGTGCCGCAGTTACGACACACGACGAATCAATACATATATATAGTTGGGCTGATGAAAACCAAAAACTTGAAAGTAATCGCGAAAGCGCACCATACCACCCAGCGCTCGCAAGCTTATCGTGTAAGAGGCTACGCGACTTCAAAACAACCGCTTCTTGACTCGCCGTATTAACTCGCACCGCTGAGACACGTACGCGGTCAGCCATAAGCTCCGCAAGCAAAAACGCGTTCGAACGCCCCTTAAACCAATTAAATTCTTCAAAAATATTCATCAATATTGTTAGTATACCTGGTTTTAGCCCAAAACAGATTTCCATACTATACTTAGCGATATGCTTATTAAAATCGCTCGCGTATGTACGCTCGCGGCAATCTTCGCGCCGCTTATATTAATTAATGGACTCTACTTCCCTTTCATCGCTGGCAAAGCAATTATATTTCGTATATTAGTAGAACTCGCTCTCGCTTTCTTCCTCACGCACATCCTACTCGCCAATAATCGGAGCGAATTAATACAGGCTATCAAAACACAGCTTCGCCGCCCAATTAATGTAAGCATGCTGCTATTTGCACTCATCGCCATCATCACCGCACTCATCTCACAAAA
>CAZFZO010000038.1:3098-7509 GCA_964523595.1 uncultured Candidatus Saccharibacteria bacterium
GGCGAAGGCGCGTTCCAGATTATGCATTACGCACTCTTCTTCCTTCTAAGCTCTATTTTATTTACCGATCCCAAAACAATTATTCGAACAGTTAAAGCGACGATTATCACGAGTGGACTGCTCTGCGTATATGGATTTGCCCAACTATACTTCTATAAGTTTCCAAATCCAGAACTCGCCGGCAAGCTCAAAATCATCGCTGCCGATAAACGTATCTCTGGAACACTTGGCAACCCATCGTACCTCGGCGGCTACCTCATCATAAGCATCGTATTGATTATATATATGATGCGTCGAGCTAAAACAGTCATACAAAAAGTACTCTGGGCAGCACTTCTCGTAATTGAAGGATTTGCACTACTTCAAACAGGTACACGCGGAGCACTTCTCGCAGTAATTATTGGCGCCTTTGTCGTACTCATCGCTGAAATCTGGTTCGCGCATACGCGCAAAGGACAACTCATCGCTTTTAGCATTCTTACTCTCTGCACTATTTCCGGAATCACGTTCTTAGCAACAAGCCAAGCAAGCTTCTGGCAGCACATCCCAGTCGCAAACAGATTTCTTAATATCAGCGGGGCCCTAAAAGAGATTCAGCCTCGTCTTTGGACGTGGGAATCGGCGGTAGCAGGAGTAATCGAAAGACCACTCTTGGGCTGGGGAGCAGAAAACTTCTCATACGCATTCGACAAGTACTACAACCCAAAACACTTTGGCATCGAGTCGTTCTTTGACCGTACTCACAACGTCTTCCTCGAATACCTTATTAGCGGCGGCATCGTACTACTCCTCGCCTATCTCTCGATTTTCTTCTTTTACTACAAGGAGATACAACGCTACCCGCGCAATCTCTGGAAATCAATCTTATTCGCCCTTCCAATCGCCTACTTCACCCAAGGGTTCTTCTTATTTGATGTGCTACCGGTATACATCATCCTGTATACCTTTATCGTATTTGCCATTAACGCCGATCGTCAGGTCACCGTCGAACTCACTGAAGAGTATTACGAGTTAAGCGGAGCTGGGCTCCTCGGAACCCTCGCAGTCGCTACAGTACTCATTACCAGCATAATCATCACCGCCATCTTCCCATTCCAGAAAAATATCGCCCTCGCAAACGCTCACCGCCCAGCAAATGGAGATGCGGGCGTCAAAGCTTTCGAACAAGTATACAATCTCCCCTCGCCAATCGGACAAGAAGAAACGGTAGCCGCATTTAACCGCTTCATCATTAACATCGTCGAAGGAACCGCTCGCGCAAATCCAAACATTTCAAAAGACGCGATTCGCTCAGTCGTCGATATGGCAAATCAATGGTTTGATGCAAACCGATCAAAAATGGCTGGACTAAAAGATGTATATACCAACGGCGGTCTCAACCTACGCGCAGGCATCCTATTCAATCAGCCAGACTACATGAAGCGTAACCAAGCACTGTACAAAGAAGCTCTCGAGATCGCCCCAACCCGCATCGAGTTTATCGCCATACTACTTAAAACAGCCAAAACACTAGGTGACGATGCAGCCTATAAAAAACTTCTTGAAATAGCAAAACAGCTTCGTCCTGATATCGATTGGGCAACGCGTCAGTAGTGAAGCTGAACAAGCACAAACGTAAGCGCAAACACAATCAGAAGCGCGAAAAGGTATCTAAACAGCATCTTACTCGTGAGCTGCTTGGCAACATAAAATCGCGAAATCTCCTGAAGAACAAAAAATATCATCAACACGAGTCCAGCGCTTACAAAAAAGGAAAACGGCAGAATACTAATCATCCAAAAAGCCTGTACGATCAAAACAGAAAGTACGAGCGAGGTAGCTCGAACCTCTAAGGTGAGCGAGCGATCAATGGTTCGATAGTAATCACGCAACAAAAACCAAGAAACGAAAAACATTCCAATTAGCTTGTACACAAACGACTCCCCCTTATCAGACGCGAAAAATAGAACGGAAAGAATATAAAAGAGCGTAATCTGAAAAAGCAGATACCACTCGGTGCGACGAGTTAACCGCATCGTCTTTATGCCAAGCAAAAGATAAAACAAGGCAGCAAAAATAAGCGCAACAAGTGTTGGCGAGATATTAACCGAGAAAACAACCGAAGCAAAAATGCTAACTGCGCACAAAACAATAAGCGACCCGAGGTGCCGGAAGGTACGAAAAATCGGCTGAGCGTACAAAATGAAAGCCACAACCAAAAAAATTACCAACGGCCCGGTTTGAGCAGGATTAAGATATACCGTACGAACAAGCGCTCCGAAAAGAAACGCCTTAAGCAGCAACGGTAATTGATTTTTCGCTGTCGCTAAAACTGACTTTAACTTTATCGCCATCTTTTATTTGGCCGCGAATCATTTTATCGGCCATCTTATCAAGTATAGCCTTTTGGATGAGGCGAGCGATAGGGCGCGCTCCAAAATCAGGGTCAAACCCATGATCGACAATATACTTTTTAGCTGCCGCATCAATCGTAATCGAGATGTGCTTATCAGCTAATCGCTTCTTTATTTGTTCAATCTGAATATCAACAATCTGTTCAATATCTGGCTTCTTAAGTGAGTTAAAGACAATCAACTCATCAATACGGTTGAGAAACTCTGGCTTGAAGTGGTCGCGAAGCGCAAGCTTTACGCGATCCTTAAACTCTTCTTCCTTCACCTCGAGCTTTTCCGCATGCTCACCACTAAACCCAAGATGGCTCATCTGCTTAAAGTACGAGCTTCCAACGTTACTCGTCATAATAATGATCGAGTTTTTAAAGTTAACCGCCTTACCATGCGCATCAGTAAGTCTTCCGTTGTCTAAAATCTGAAGCAAGATGTTAAACACCTCTGGGTGTGCTTTCTCGATCTCGTCAAAAAGAATCAAGCTATATGGTCGGTGACGAACAATCTCAGTTAACTGCCCACCCTCTTCAAACCCAACATACCCCGGCGGGCTACCAATTAAGCGACTAACTGCGTGCTTTTCCATATACTCCGACATATCAATACGCACGATCGCTTTTTCATCGTTAAACATTAACTCCGCCAGCGCGCGAGCAAGCTCCGTCTTACCAACGCCGGTTGGACCAAGAAACATAAAACTACCAATCGGACGATTTTCATTCGAAAGCCCAGCACGAGAACGACGAATCGAACTCGCCACCGCGGTCACCGCATCATTCTGGCCGACAACACGCTTATGAAGCTCCTCTTCGATGCGCAACATCTTCTCGCTCTCACTCTCGAGCATGCGCATAACCGGAATACCGGTCCAACGAGCAACTACAGCCGCAACATCCTCCTCATCAACGAAATCCTTTAAGAAAGCGTCATCACCCTTCTTCTTCGCATCACCGGCAAAATATTTTTTTTCAAACGCCTTGTACTCCTTTTCAGACTGAGGAAGCTCACCGTATAAAATCTGAGCTACGCGCTCTAAATCACCCTCGCGCTCAGCGATCTCCGCCTCCTTCTTCAAATCATCCATACGCTTACGTAGGTTGTGGAACTTCTCTACCGTCATCATCTCACCACGCCACTGACCAGAAAGCTCATCATTTTGAGCCTTTAGTTCTTCTAGGCGCTTCTCAATCTCCTTAATACGCTTCTCATTAACCGTCTTAGCCTTAGGAGCCGAACGCTTCTTATCCGCACTCGCGCGCGAAGCACGCGGAGCTGGAGATTCAGCGAGCAAAGCTTTTTTCTCAATCTCAAGACGAGTAATCTCGCGACGAAGCTTATCAATCTCGGTCGGAGTAATTTCAGTTTCCAATTTCACCGCAGCCGCCGCCTCGTCAATCAAATCAACCGCTTTATCTGGCAAAAAGCGATCGCTAATATACCGGCTCGAAAGATTAACCGCCGCAATCAAAGCCGCATCAGAAATACGAAGACCATGATGAATCTCATACTTCTCTTTTAGTCCACGCAAAATAGAGACCGCGTCTTCAAGCGAAGGCTCCTCAACCATCACTGGCTGGAACCGTCGCTCAAGCGCTGGATCCTTTTCGATATGACGCTGATACTCACGAATAGTTGTCGCGCCAATCGCGTGCAACTCTCCACGTGCAAGAGCTGGCTTAAGCAAGTTTGACGCATCAATCGCACCCTCGGCCGCTCCCGCACCCACAATCATATGAATCTCATCGATAAACAAAATCAAACGTCCAGCTGCGTTCTGAATCTCTTTAATAAACGCCTTTAATCGATCCTCGAACTCACCGCGGAACTTCGTTCCAGCGATAAGCGAACCAATATCAAGCATGATAATCTCCTTACCTTTAAGCGTCTCAGGTACTTCTCCGGCAACAATCTTTTGAGCCAACCCTTCTACGATAGCCGTCTTACCAACACCTGGCTCACCAATAAGTACTGGGTTGTTTTTCGTACGACGAGACAAAAGCGGAATCCCGCGGCGCAACTCTTCA
>CAZFZO010000039.1:0-6617 GCA_964523595.1 uncultured Candidatus Saccharibacteria bacterium
ATAACGCGGCATTCGCATTGCTGAGGCGGGAGTTCGATTCTCCCCGGGTCCACAACGATATGACACAGAAAAATATTGTAGATTTTAAAAACTTCGAGGCTCTTGATATGAGAGTTGGTAAGATTATTAAGGTTGAAGATGCTCAGACAAAAAAACTGACATATCGCATTACGGTAGATTTTGGTGCAGAAATTGGCATCAAGATATCTTGCGGTGCGTATCGTAATTATTCGAAAGAGGAGTTAGTCGGAAAATTGATTATCGCAGTAGTTAATCTAGGCACTAAACAAATGGGTCCTGAAAAGTCAGAAGTTCTTATCCTCGGAGTTCCAAATGAGAAGGGAGAGACAATCTACCTTGAGCCTCAATTAAGCGTAGCTCTTGGAGCTCAAATATTCTAATAATCATTCTATGTGGCAACTATACAGTTTCGGTTCATTAATTTGCACTGCGCTTGAAGAAACAATCGATAAGGGCACGATGGTTGCAGCTAAATCAATTGGTCTTATTAACGCAACATGGATTCGGAACGTTATCGCTCTGGTCATTAGCTTTATTGCAGCTATTCTTCTTCAGCAAAGTTTGCCGGTGGTTATCTTCTCCTTTCCCATAGTCTTATTTGGCATATTGTATGCGATACAGGCGCTTACCTATAGTGTTTTTCTCAGGTATGTGGAAATTACCACCTCGAGTATTCTCAGTAGCCTTATTCCTTTAGTATTTCTACCCATCGACCTTTATATTCTTCATGCTTATTTTCTACCTCGCCAGATTATTGGAATCGCCATATTGATCATTGGTGGAATTATTTTTTTTGCAAAAAGGAATATTGCTAGTATTTCACCAACCAAACGACATATATCTATCTTTTTAGGAATTATCCTTTTCAATGTCATTACGTATGGGTTCGAAGCCTATCTTTTTAAGGACTATTTCGAAAGTGGACAGCTATCAACAGCCGATTTTCTCGTTAGTGTATCAACAGTAGCATTCGTATGTCTTACCCTGGTATTCATTGGAAAGCTTTTACATAGTCGAAAGAGATTTTCCTTACAGCAGCATGCTGCGTACATCAAAGGTTCGATAACAGCGAAATTAGCTGATTATGGAAACTCTTTCTTTTTTCTCCAAACGCTCACACTCACTTCGGTTACTCAGACAGCTTCAATGAATGTTTTCTATCCCGTCATCTTGTTGGGAGTGGCAATACTTTTTCAGCATGGATTCAAAGTGAAGCTTGAGGAATATTTTGACCGTAAATCACTAGTTCAGAAAATCTGCGGAATTATACTTATCTGTTTCGGTGCATTTTTTGCGAGATAATATAATACGTGAAAAATATGAATGTAGTCATTGCCGGAAGCGCAAAATTGCAAAGCGAAATCAAAAAGTGGATTGCATATTGGAATAGTAAGGACGGCTATTCAGTTGTAGCTTATCCGCAGGTAATTCCGCAGGGTGATTTTGAGAAAGCGTATCCTAATATCCATAAAAATTTCTTCAAACATATTATTGAGGCTGATATACTTTTTATCGCGAATGAAGCGAAGAATGGGATAGCGGGCTATATTGGCGCTGAAACATTCGCTGAGTTAGAATTCGGATTAATGCAGAATCTGTTGCATAATAAGAATATTAAATTAATACTCGCGCACATGCCGGCAAGCATAGTCGCTTGTTATGACGAGATAGTCTTATGGAGAAAGTTGGGCTGGATTAATCAGGTTTTAGAAGGATAAAAACATGCAAGATTTTATACTCATATTTATCCTCATCTGTTTCGCTATTCAGGCGATTTTTTGGATAAGTACGGCATTTTCAACAAAGAGAACATCTCAAAATAAAGGCGGTTGGTTGATGCGAATCATCGCCATAGTTGTCGTTGGCTCGGTGATATTTCTTAGAGAACAGATAGCGAGCATTGTGCCAGGGTTTAATATGAATCTTTGGCCGCATTCGCTTACAACAGGTCTGATTGCAGACATCATTACTCTTTTAGGATTGATGGTTATGATTCGCGCCAGAATTGCTTTAGGGAAAAACTGGAGCGCGAACGTAGTGTTTAAAGAAAACCACGAGCTTATTACCTCTGGCCCGTACGCCTATGTCCGCCACCCAATTTATAGTGGGTTATTGCTGATGGTTCTGGGCGCGATTATATATTCAGGAAGCCTCGCCGGTGTTCTTCTTTTTGTTTTATTTTTCTTTGGTGCGTATTATAAGGGGCGCAAAGAAGAAAAGCTCCTCAGTATATATTTTGCAGAGAAATATACTGAATATAAGAAAAAGGTTCGTGCTCTTATCCCATTTATATTCTAAGTCTTCTTTCGTGCTAAAATGATTGAAACGCTATGCCATCGCGCTTTCAAAAGTTTTTTCCGTATCCACTCGTCGAATATGTCGCCGCGGGAGTTTTAATCGCCATCCTGCTTCTCGACTGGCTGTTATTGCCACTCCCGATGACCTTATTAGTCATCTCGATTGCCGGCTCACTGCCAACGTTGATTAAATCCCTCGAAGGGGTGCGTGAGCGTAAAATAACCATCGAGATTTTTAACGTTTTCGCCCTTGGCGTCTCGTTTGCTACGGGCGAGATTCGCTCCGCGGCTTTTATCGTCTTAATGCTCGCGTTCGCTCGACTACTCGAGTGGAAAACTCAAGCAGGGGTGAAAAACGCGATTGAGGAGCTCCTCAAACTTCGTCCACTCACCGCCACCATCGAAACGCCCGAGGGGATTCGTGACGTCGCCATCGACCAGATTAAAAAAGGTGACATCGTGATTGTAAAAACAGGTGGGCGCGTACCGGTTGATGGCCGTATTGTGTTTGGTAGTGCGTATTTTAACGAGGCGCCAGTAACGGGCGAATCGCGCCTGATTGAGCACGTCGTTGGTGACCTGATTATCAGCTCAACACTCAACGAGTCGGGAACGATCAAGATGAGCGCCGAGTTTGTCGGTAAAGATTCGACTATCGAGCGTATGGTCGCGCTGATGCGGGAGGCGAGCAAAAATAAGTCACGCTCCGAGCGTGTCGCCGACCGTTTTGCCGGTTTATTCCTCCCACTCGTTGTCATCGCCGGTATCGCAACATATTTCATCACTCGCGATATCAAAATGATGGCCGCGCTCTTCCTCGTTTCTTGTGCTGATGATATCGCCGTAGCTATCCCGCTCGCGATGAGCGCCGCTTTAGGCCGTGCCGCGAAGCGTGGCGTGGTTATCAAAGGCGGTGAGTGGCTTGATGTACTTTCGCGCGTCAAAATCCTTGTCTTAGACAAGACCGGTACACTCACGTATGGCGAGATGCATATCGCCGCCTCGCAAGCCGAAGGAATTAGCGAGAGCTCATTTTGGCGCGCCATCGCCGTAGCGGAAAAGTTTTCTGAACACCCAATTGGCCGAGCGGTTTTTCGTGAAGCTGCCAAACGTTTTCAGAGCGTGCCCGACCCTGAGCATTTTGAGATATTTAAAGGCAGTGGACTGCGCGCAAAATATGAGGGTATAGATATCGTGGTAGGTAACGAGGGTGTTATCGACGCGGCCAGGCTGCGTATCGCTCAGAAAAAGCGCAACGAACTTTTGGATATTAAAGCACGCGAAAATGGCACGGTCTTTTACGTCTTTATCGATAAAAAATACGCCGGTTTTGTTACAGTTGCCGATACCCCGCGTATCGAAGCGCGCCAAACGCTCGCCGAACTCCGCAGTATCGGCATTAAACGCATTATTATGTTCACTGGTGATAACGAAGCGGTCGCAAATCGTATCGCGGGCGCCCTCGGCATCGACGAAGTTCGTTTTGATATGAAGCCGGAAGAAAAATTACGTCAGCTCGAAGAGTTATTGTCGCAAGGGCCAGTTGGTATGGTTGGTGATGGAATTAACGACGCGCCATCACTTGCGCGCGCCGATGTCGCGGTCGCGATTGGGCAGGGTGCTTCGGGTGTAGCCAGCGAAGCCGCCGATGTCGTAATCTTGAGTGGCGATCTTAGTCACTTGCCGGAGATGATTTTATTAGGACGTAAGACGATGAAGACGGTCCGAGGTGATATCTGGCTCTGGGCGGGCTCAAACGCACTCGGGTTCGCGCTCGTCTTTATGGGCATTCTCGGTCCAGCTCTGGCCGCGTTTTACAACTTCTTTACCGACTTCCTGCCACTCCTCAACTCCGCTAAGCTTTTCAAAATCAAGAAAACCAGTAAGATTGAAACAAAGTAAAAAACACAAATGAAACGAGTATTTCTAATTCACGGCTGGGGCGGTAATCCAAATGAGGCGTGGTTCCCTTGGATCAAGGCAGAGCTTGAAAAAAGGGGCTTTAGCGTAGCTATTCCGGCGATGCCCGAGGCGCACGCACCTAAAATGGAGCTTTGGCTGCCATATATCGCTCAACAAGTGGGAAAAGTAGACGAACAGACGTATTTTATCGGCCACAGCATAGGCTGTCAGGCGATTATCCGCTATCTCGCGACACTTCCAGCGGAAACTAAGCTCGGTGGCGCGGTTTTTGTCGCTGGTTGGTACGATGTGCGCAATCTTGAAACCGCCGAGGAGAAGCAAATCGCTGGTCCGTGGGTAGAAACGCCACGCGATGACGCGAAAATTAAAAAAATATTAAATGGCCAAGCAGTCGCTCTATTTTCTGACGACGATAAGTGGGTAGACCCAAAAAATATCGACCACTGGAAAGAAAAGGCTGGTGTACAGAATACCATCTTGCTCAGCGGTAAGGGCCACTTTAACGACGAGTCGAATACCAAAGAACTTCCAGAGGCGTTAAACGCTCTTCTCGAGCTCGCAAAGCCAAAATTAATTTCGATTGATGAGTTTACGAAGTCTGATATTCGCATTGGGAAGATTTTAAATGCGGATCGCATCGCTGGCGCAGATAAACTTTTGAAATTAACCATCGACCTCGGCGAGGGGACGCCACGCACCATTTGTTCCGGCGTTGCGCAGTACTATCAACCCGAAGAGTTAGTTGGAAAAAAAGTTCCAGTCATCACCAATCTCCCGCCACGCAAAATGAAGGGGATTGAGAGTAATGGAATGGTGCTTTTTGGCATTGATGAAAGTAATGGTGGCCACGCACCAGTAATGCTCAACCCGCACAAAGACCTCGCCGAAGGCAGTCCCGTCCAATAAAAGGCTCTTATCCACACATATAGACGCTTTGAGGCGGTTATTTTGCTATACTTATTACATAAGAGGAAAGGTCGAAGTCTAAGCCTTTTCAGGGGCTTTTTCCTAGTTGTTAGTTTATTATCAAACAATACCAAACGTAATTATTAATTTATGCTTTATCAGCTCGTTGATACCGTAAGGTTGTCTCTCTCGAACCTTTGGGCCCAACTTCTTAGCTTCTTGCCAGCGCTTATCGGTGCAGTTGTTATTTTTATCATTGGTCTCATCATTGCGACGGTCCTCGCGCGCATTGTTGAGCGTCTCGTGTACTATCTCAAGATAGACACGCTTCTTCGCCGATTGGGCGTCGAGAGCTACTTCCAGCGTGCAAACATTAAACTCAACGTCGGCTTCTTTATCGGCCGTGTTGTATATTGGTTTATCGTAATCGCGTTCTTGCTCGCCGCTTCTGATATGCTCGGCTTCGTCGCATTCTCGAGCTTCTTAAACAACGTACTCGCATATATCCCAAGCGTGCTCGTTGGAGTCTTGATTGTGCTCGCTTCGCTCGTTGCAGCAAACTTCCTCAAGAAATTAGTCATCGTTTCCATCTCCGGTGCTCACCTTAGCCACGCAAAGGGTCTTGGTGCGCTCACCTGGTGGATCGTATTCATCTTTGGTTTCTTGACTGGCATGGTGCAGATCGGAGTCGCGGTTACGGTTATCAACACGCTCATCACTGGCTTTATCGCGATGCTCGCGATTGCAGGTGGTCTCGCGTTTGGTCTTGGTGGCCGCGAACGTGCTTCAAAGTTCCTTGATCGTGTTGGTGATGAAATTAACCACCACTAAGAAGACTCAAAAGCCGCCGCAAGGCGGTTTTTGATTTGAAAAATAAAACCGCCACAACTATCGGTAGTTGCGGCGGGAGGGGCGGTAGCTGCTAGAAACGGGACGGCGACGAATCGCCGCGGAAGAAGAAAAAGAGCTATGCGCAGACTCGAGTGCGCGCGCTCGATTGATGCACTCCTGCTTTTCGTTGTCCACGCGCTTCTTGTCGCAATGCCGGCCGAGCAGGATCGCTCCGCCTACGAGCATGAGCAAGGCGACCCAGCAGATGATTTCCACTAAGTCCATAGGAACCTCCTTTGGGATTTATCCCGTTAGAGACAGGTTGTCCGTGTGACGACCGTAGTTTTCTGCGTACTCGCGAAAACGGTCTCTAACGGGATTGACCTAGAGCTTACGATAGAATAAAATCTAACTCTAGTCAACTTTATAGCTGTAAGCTCATAAATAAGCTAAACTGAATAAAGTAGATTAGCTACTGTACCAATCCGCCCTTGTCGTTCAATGGATAGGACGCCTGGCTTCGAACCAGGCGATTGAGGTTCGATTCCTCACGAGGGCACAACTGACTGGTCTTTTGCGCCGAATCGCGTTGTCGCTTTGGCCTCACTGTATGCTTCGCTGTATATACAGTTTCGGCCT
>CAZFZO010000040.1:0-6404 GCA_964523595.1 uncultured Candidatus Saccharibacteria bacterium
CAACCACTGTTTCATCTGGGTAAGCCAGTACTCAAAGTGCTCTTTCCAATCTTTCGGATTTACAAAATACTCAATCTCCATTTGCTCAAACTCACGCGTGCGGAAGATAAAGTTTCCTGGCGTAATCTCGTTACGAAACGCCTTACCCTGCTGCGCGATACCAAACGGTAATCGTTTGCGCGACGTGTCTAATACATTTTTAAAATCGACAAACATCGCCTGCGCAGTTTCCGGTCGGAAATAAACAGTCGAAGCACCATCTTCAGCAGGACCAAGAAACGTTTTGAGCATCATATTAAACTGACGCGCCTCGGTAAAACTATCTTTCGCCTTACAGCTCGCACATGGCGCCTTCACATCAATCTGATCAGCGCGATACCTCGCGTGACACTTTTTACACTCGACTAAAGGATCGGTGAAATTTTTTAAGTGCCCTGAAGCTTCGTACACCTTTGGATTCATAATTAAAGCCGCATCAATACCCACCATATCGGCTCGCTGGCGCACAAAACGGCTCCACCACTCATCTTTAATATTCTTCTTTAGCTCCGCACCGAGCGGACCGTAATCCCAGCTATTCTGAAGTCCTCCGTAAATCTCACTGCCCGGGAACACAAAACCTCGCCTCTTACAGAGCGAGATTAACTTCTCCATTAAATCGTTTTTCGGTTCCTTTTCGTTTGTTTTCATATTTCCCTTATAGCTTTTCGGTATTATTGACGTACCGCTCCATTCTGCCCTGTCAGCGTCGAATCGTCAAAGAGTTGAGTAGTAAGCTTACCCGCAGTTAGAGAAACGCTCTTACCAGTAAACGCATCCGTCGCCGTAATAATCGTCTCACCAATTAAATCCGGAGTCTTACCAACCTGATCCGCACCTGGAACAAACTCTACTTGAAAAATCGCCTCAACCGGAGTGCTCAACACCCCCTTACCAGCCGGAATCTGATCAACTTTCCAGCTCATCTCTTGCGTACGCTCATTGTAAGTTGGAGTAATACCCGTCGTACTTTTCGCAACACCCGTAAAGCGAACGTTTGGCCCAAGGAACGCTTTAAGCGCAACATTGTTCATATCCGTACTCACGCTCTTTAAAATCCAGTGGATAGTAAAGTTGATCGGCTTGCCAACACTCGGAGGAAACGTCCCCTTATTCAAAATACCTGAAGCAGGATCGCGGAAATATCCAGCCGTTTGCGCAATTAACTGACCAGCAACCTTAGTCTCAAGCGAACTCTCGCCAACTGCTCGATCAGAAGAAACAGCATATGGCACAGTCGGTGACTCAATTTGCACCGTCATTTTTAAAGCATAGTTTTTATCACCCAAGCGTTTAACTGGATACGCACCAAGCGTACGAATACTAAAATTGA
Source organism: uncultured Candidatus Saccharibacteria bacterium (assembly GCA_964523595.1). Classification (GTDB taxonomy): domain Bacteria; phylum Patescibacteriota; class Minisyncoccia; order UBA6257; family 1-14-0-10-44-23; genus CAYMXN01. The sequence goes on from CAZFZO010000040.1 coordinate 1,373, forward strand.
TAGCTCCGGAACCGCCAACGGGAATACTCGCCAATCCAGGAACCTGCGAAGCATTAAACACAATTACGTTATCCTTAGCGCGAAGTGAGCCAGCTGCTTCAAGCGAAGTTAAATCAAACATCGCCCCATCAAGCTTCGCAGTTACAATCGCATCTTTAAGTGCCACGCTCGTATTATTTTTATACAAAATCGTATAGGTAAGTGGATCGCTAAGCCCAGCAATATACTCCTGTGAATTATTCACATTAATCAAAACGCCAAATGGCGATGGAGAGATGGCCACGGTAGCAGCACGCTCACTCACCGTATATGGCGCACCAAAGAAGTCGGCAGTTAGCGAACTCTTGAAATCGAAAAACGCACCATCTGGACCAGATAAGACGCCTCGAATCGTAAAACTTCCTTCAGACCCTGGACGCAGATCGCCAAGCTCCCACTTATTCGTATCAGCATCTGGCTCGCGAGATGCCGACTTGTACACAAAGGTAGCCGGATAATCCAAGCGCAATCTCAAATTATTAAAATCAATCTGCGAAACATTTTTAAATGTTATTTTCGCCTCAAACTCCGAACCACTGAAAATCTTCGAAGGCGCAGCAACGTCTACCGAGAGTCCACTCTCACCAATCGTAATAGACTTTGTCTGGGCCTGCTCAAAGCGCGAACCAATCGAAGACGGCAAATACGAAACACTCGCTCGAATCTGCTGTACCGAATTTTCACTCCCCAAAGCAACGAGATCAAAAGTTTCGTCAGTCGTACCACCCGCACCCAAGCTTCCAATCTCTTTCGAAATAAAAGTCTTATTCGTACCACCGATAGCCACAATATCTTCCGGAAGTGTCATTGTAAAACGAGCTTGCTGCAAAACACTGCGCGAGGTGTTACTGATATGTGCGGTTACGGTAAATGGCACTCCAATCTGAACACTCTCAACGGGAGCATCAATTGAAAAAACGAGCCCTTGTGCGGTTCGTGTTTGGAAATAAAGATATCCGACAAAAGCCCCAGAGAGAACTAATAAAATAACAAATAACCAAATAATTTTTTTCGTCATACAGCTCTCTCTATTTTATCTCCTAACGCGCCAAGGAGCAATCAGCTCGTACTCCCCACGAGTTGAAAGCGCTTACTTGAACGAGCAATGCGACGATAGCAATTCTCACACGCATAGTGCGACTCCGCCAGAATAAAATGCACCGGCTTATCAGCTCCGCAATAGAAACACTTCGCGTGCTCAGGATCAAAGCCGAGCGTTTTTAGAACTTGTAGTCCTGTTAAGCCTGGAGCTTCAATTAAATCCCAGAGATGCGTATCAGGATGTCCTTCAAATGAAACTGCTTCAATTAAATGCAATATTTCTAGTTGACGCTTCATCTCAAGCACAGACATCTGCGAACCAATAATCGAACGCATCATAAACGCATCAACCAACTGAAATCCTTTTGTCTCAACAAGCCGAGCCTGAATAATCATCCCCGGTTCGGTATGCCCAGCTAACTTAGAGGTTATTTTATACACGCTCTGTACGCGCACCGAAACCTTACCAAGTTCTTTGGTATACAAAACAACGCGAGCATTAAACTCACCAAACGCCTTTTTAGAAAGTATGAGGCCGTTCACAAAATGCTCTTGCATATCTCCAATAATAGCAAATTAGAATAAAAAAACCGCCACCTCACCGAAGTGAAAATGGCGGGTCAACCCAAGGATCAGGAGGGCAACTTTCCGGCCGTGCGCAAGAGTTGGATCATCATGTCGCCGAGAGCATCCTTGTCAGTGCACTCGTACTGGCACCCATACTCCATCATCTCCGCACGCTTGCTAGCCACCGACGAGGTCGCGATACCAGGACCATCCCAATGGTTCGGCTGGAAAATCTGAATCGCAAGCGAGATGCCGTTACGCGGGCGATCAAATCCCTCTTCGCAAATGATGCTATCAAGCGCGACAAGGTCGATGACGCCCCGATTCGCATCAAAGAGCCTGCCACCCTCGTAGAGGGTCTTCGCCCAAAGAAGTTCGATGGGCAACGGGGCGAGACGCTCCCTAACCCGGCCGCCCTCATGCTCTCCGTCCTCGAGCAGAAACACGACCGCCTTCCCATCACGCATCGGAAACCTCCTGAAATTGGACAAAATCAAAATAAACCGAAATATAATAAATGTCAATAATATATGCTCTCGTAGGTCGCAAAATCTTAATTTTGAAAATTTAATGGCGACCGCTTGAAGGGTCGCCATAGGTAAGCAGGATACTGCCTGCTTTGCAGTCGGTCACGGACCGGAGAGATCTGCTTCTCTTGGGCTCACCACTTACAACAGGAGTCTCGACTCCTGCTAGGACCACCAGCGGCGACCACCACCGTCACGACGCCTGTTCTTCTCCGTGGCGCCGTAGCTCGCCGGGGTACCGATGGCCTGGAAGACCACCCCCTCATAGGAAACTTCGATGATCTCCTCCCCGCCGCTAGGGATTCCGAAGTCGATGATGGTGGCTCCGGCGACGATCAGAGCCTTCATCTCCTGGGCCATCAGCCACTGCTTGTCGCGAGGCCCCTGCAAAGAAGTACGCGCTTCCGCGAGGATCTGGCTCGGATTCATCTTTACGCCCTCCTTGAGCCCTTAATACCCTACTTACATTTCAGGTACATTTAGTATAGAACTTATATCTTCATTTGTCAAGTTCAGCCGAACAACAAAAACAGGGCCTTTTAGCCCCTACTCTGATTCAAAAATATTCTGTTCTTCTTTCCCTAAGAGAAACTGCCGTACCAACAGCTCGCCTCGCGCCGACGTTGTCGGCGCGAGGCGTTGACATCTTCTGACTTGTGCCCAGGACAGGACTTGAACCTGCATGCCTTTCGGCGCTACCACCTCAAGGTAGTGCGTCTGCCAATTTCGCCACCTGGGCAACTTAAACTAACGTACTACATAATAACCCACGCTTTTATTTTATTCAACTAAAAGCCCCGCCAGAGGCGGGGCTTCTTATTACTTGGTTTCTTCAGCTTTCTTTTCGGCAGGCTTTACCGTGTCCTTAGCGATATCGTTAGTGATCATCGTCTTCTGACGAATCGCACGACGCGAGATATCACGAACGTAGTAAATCTTTGAGCGACCAACTTTCTTTGGTGAGCTCAAGACCTCAACCTTATCGATAATTGGCGAGTGAATTGGGAAAAGCTTTTCTACAGCAACGCCAGCGATAGTTGCACGAACCGTAAAGCTCGCACCAGCCTCGCTTCCGTGTTTACGAGCAAGGACTAAGCCCTCAAAACGGCTTAAGCGCTCCTTGTCACCTTCCTTCACGCGCTCAAACACGCGAACGGTGGCTCCTGCTTTAATCTTTGGAACAATTGATGAATTTATCATATACGTAAAACAATGAAACAAAGTATACACGCTTTATTCCTAATTGGCAAGTAGCCCTTCTGTGATGGCGATGATAGGATGGTTTTACCGATGAAAATCATCCTTGATGCACGCGTACTTGGCCATGGAACCGCCTCGGGCATTTCTGGCTACACCTACAATCTCTACAATCACCTACTCACAAACTCACCCGAACATGAGTTTGTATTGTACTACAGCGGACTACGTAAACGCGAACTCCCAAGCGCCTGGCTTAGCCTACCAAATGTATCGATCCGCCAAATCAACACGCCAAACAAACTCCTCGATCTCTCGATGCGCACCATTGGCCTCCCAATGATTGAGCGCAAAACAAAAGCTGATATCATCTTCAGCCCACACTTCAACATCCTCACTACCGAACACACACCACGCGTAATTACCATCCACGACATCTCGTTTATCCACCGTTCAGATTTCTTCTCACCGCGCCAAATGTTTTGGCACTGGCTTCAAAACTATCGCGAACAAATACACCGCGCAAAACACATTATTACGGTTTCAGAATTTACGAAAAACGATCTCGTACAAACACTACACATCGCGCCCGAAAAAATCTCCGTCGTGTATTCAGGAATCGACCCAAGCTTGCGTAAATTAGACACAAACAATCACGAGCTTATTAGTTTTCAAAAAAAATACGAGCTGACCGCGCCCTATCTTTTATATTTAGGCGCTTTTGAGCCGCGTAAAAATATCGACTCACTCATACAAGCATTTGCCATACTTAAAAAAAATCCAGACTTTGCCGACTACAAGCTCGTACTAGTTGGCAAGCCAGGCTGGCACGCCAATAAGCTTGTGAAGCAAGCGCACGCAACAAAGTATAAAAATGATATTCTATTCCTCACTAACATAACTGACCACGAGCGTATTTTCGTCTATAATGGAGCAAGGGTCTTTATCTATCCGTCATTTTTCGAAGGCTTTGGATTTCCTCCAATTGAAGCACAAGCGTGCGGAGTTCCCGTTATCTATGGCGATCGAGCCGCACTGCCCGAAATAATCAGTTCAAGCGGAATCGCCATCGACCCTTGGAAGGTATCAAGACTCGCACAAACAATTATTAAGCTCGACACGACCCGCGAACTCCGCGACCAACTTATTCAAAGCGGACTTACAAATTGCAAACGATTTAATTGGAACACAGCTGCAAAGCAAACACTCAACATCATCGCCGAAACGCATGCCCATTACGCGCAAACCAAAAACGATGTCCGACATAACAGCTAAGCGCCAAGCGCAGCTGCCTAAATTTGAATCAAAACAGGAAACTACTAAACCAAAAAGAAAAAAGAAACACCTCAAGCTCTATCTCACCATCACCCTTCTCGCACTCATTACCTTTTACGCAGTTCGAGCGATCGGCATTCGCGAACTCGCCAAGCAAACCGCTACCGACGTCACAACTGACTTTTTAAGTGGCAAACAAGCACTTACCGATCTAAATCCACATCAAGCGCAAGCGTCATTCGAAGCCGCAAACTCAAAAATTAATAATATAGAACACGAAGCAAATCGCTTTGGCCTTTTAAGCATCGCAAAAGTATGGGGATTTGTTGCTGATGAGTTTAAAAAGATTCCTCAAACCCTAAGCAGTATCAAAAATGTCTCAGTCG
>CAZFZO010000041.1:0-6267 GCA_964523595.1 uncultured Candidatus Saccharibacteria bacterium
GGCGAGATAAGAATTCAACCATATACATTTTAAATAATAACGCCCCGGACCTCTTGCGAGGGTACGGGGCGGGGGCATCTAGCTGTTTGTGGGGGCGGCAGGAGCCGGAGTGGGTACTGATAGCGGGGAGACGCTCATACCTTCTCCTGCCACATACCGGCAACATACCTTGATCGCTTGCCAGGGAGCATTAAATCTCCCTTCGGGAATACAGCGATGCGAAAGATGCACCTTGGCGTCCACGAAGTTGTACTCCCTCTTGCTCTGATCCCATTGCAGGGAGAGCATCGCAGAGATTTCTACCCCCGTGTCGGTCATGCCCGCCACGATGTAGTCGAATCCTCCCATGTATCCGCAGGAACTGAATTCGTGTCTAGAGAGGAAGCTCCCGAGCTTTGCGTGACGAACAGTGGCGTTCACCGCCTCCACTGCCGTAGACTCTATCTTCCCAACTTTTGACTCTGCCATTTTTCTCCTTTTGGAGAACGGAGGCGACCTATTTCGTCCCCGACTCGCCACTTGGACGAGCTTTATTACATAAAGCCATAATATATCTCTTTTGTCAATATCTTAGAGTACGCAAAATAACAACGCCCCGGACCTCTTGTGAAGGTACGGGGCGGGAACGGAGCGAGATACGAAGACTAGGGGCGCTGGCTGGTCAGCTGGGCCACCATCTTCCCCGTCCGGGGTTCGACGCGGCAGTGGAAGGCCCACGCCGGCTCATGACGACGGATGCGACCGTCCGGGGGGAGCTGAATCTGGATGTATCCGTCCGAGGTCCGAACAGTCGCGTCCGCGGAAACGTGAATGTCCGGATAGATGAGGATGCAAAGATTCACGCACCGCGCTTCACTGCTATGACCTTCCATCTCCATATCCATCTGCATGAACATGGAGCCGAGCTCGAGATTGCGCCCCGGAATGAGAGGCAGGCATGCGCGGACCATCTCGAGCGCGAACGAAACCCCTCGGCTAATCTGAATCTTGGACACGAGAAACTCCTGTCAAAGAAGGCGTATGGGCGAATTGCCCGCACGAACGCTGTCAAAGCGTTATATATATTATACTCTTATTTCTCGGAAATGTCAATAGCAAATACCCCTTGTTTCAAGGGCTTTTTGCCGTTTTTGGGTAAAATCAACTCCTAATCTACCCTCTGGATGTCTGCTCCAAGACTGCGGAGACGGTCGTCGAGATACTGGTACCCGCGATCGATTTCTTCGACGCCGGTAATTGTTGATGAGCCTTCGGCGATAAGTGCGGCGATGACGTTAACCATACCACTGCGCAAATCTTTGACGGTTGTGTCAGCGGCTTTTAATTTAGTCGGACCACTGATAATCGCGCTGTGCGGAAAGTTTTGTCCGTTGAAGCGACACGTGAGCTCGCCCATACATTTGGAAAGTACTTTAATGTCCGCGCCCATACTATTTAAATCTTTCGTGTAGCTGAAACGATCTTCGTAAATGGTTTCGTGAATAACCGAAAGTCCGGCGGCTTGAGTGAGCACAACTGAAAATGGTTGCTGCCAGTCGGTCATAAATCCTGGGTGCGTGTCTGTTTCTATTTCGATGCCCTTAAAGTGCGCGAGATTTTTTGGACGATAAAATACGATACCCTCTTCGCGGACTTCGTACTCCCCTCCGATACGGCGAACGGCATTTAAAAACGTGATGAGGTCGTGTTGACGAGCGTCTTTAACGAGCACTGGGCCGCCACAGGCGAGACCTAGGCAAGCGAAACTTACTGCTTCGTTACGATCTGGGATAATCTTGTGCTTTACGCCGTGTAAGCGCTCAACGCCCTCGACAGAGATAACACGGTTAGCTCCGCGCTCGATAATCGCACCCATATTCTGGAGCATCTTAATGAGGTCGACGATCTCTGGTTCGACGGCGCAGTTATTAATAACCGTACGCCCCTTCGCAAGCACAGCGGCGAGAATTGTGTTTTCGGTCGCGCCAACGCTCGGAAACTTTAAATCGATGCGCGTACCCTTCAGGCCGTTCTTCGCAATAGCATAGTAACTATTTTCGCGCACCTCGATTTGCGCGCCCATTGCGGTTAAGGCGGCAAGGTGCAAATCAACTGGACGCGGGCCAATCTTGTCCCCTCCTAAAAATGGTACTTCGGCTTCACCGACGCGCGCGAGCAAAGGTCCGAGCGCGAGAATTGGAATACGGTTGCGACGACTGAGTGAAACCACGCGATGATTTTTTATTTTCGGTGTACTAATCGTAACCACCGAACCTTCACGTTTTACGTTACTACCAATCGCTTCGCAGAGCTCGGTAACAATTTCCGTCTCGCCAATATTTGGAGCGTTTTCAATTACGCACTCGTCTTCGGTTAAGAGCGTGGCGATCATCGCCTTACTAATGCTGTTTTTCGCCCCTGCAAGCGTGATCTCTCCAGATAAGTTCTTCCCACCGTTGATGACAAATTTCATCCCGTTAGAGGCAACCTTTATTTTGTATAAGCGACCGATAGTGATTCATAGATATTGATATAGTGTAGCGCATATCCGTGTATAGCACGGGCGTCAGCGACGCCCTGCCTCTAACGGGATGAATACTTACTAATCATACGGATAAGCGGAAGAAAAAGCGAGGAGTAGATGCCTCACTGCTTGACATATATGTATATATACGCTATATTCAAATTACGTAGATCGTCGACTCTTTGAGCCTCGCTCTCTGAGCCTTGACGCCTCGCATCCTCGATCTCGTCGTTGCTCTTCGTACCTCGAAACCTCGTCGTCCTCGACTTCGTTGCCCCTCGTGGCCTCGACCCGTCGAAACCTCGTTGTCTTCGATCTCGTTCTGGCTGGTTGCAAATCGCGCAAGCGAAATGTGACCAGCCTCTTTTTTTACCTCGCTTGACGCACTCTAGCATAATCAGTAGGGTGAAATCGGTTCGTACAACTTCTAAGGGGGGTGCCATCATGAGCCAGATGCTCTGTTCGAAGGAGTCGCGTGGTTCTCTTCGTCGCTTTCTCGCGGCTGAATTCCACCTGTTCGTCCTGATGCTCCCGCTGCAAATCGCGGTGGCAGTCATCGCGAATAGCTGGGGACTTTTCATCGGACTGATTGGCTTCGAGCTCCTTGCTCAACTTAGTCACGAATTCAGTTTCCATCGTGCCGATGGGCCGCTCACCAAGGCGAGTCGACTCACCTTTTCTATCGGACTCTTGCTGTGTATAACCGGCACCTTCCTCTTGCTGAAGGCGCTCGTCGATTCATCGGGTGAGTGGATACAGATCGTCCTCTGCCTTGTAGTCGTCGTGGTGGTTGGCATGTTTTCCGAGGAGCAACACCTTCGCCGCCACCGAAGCGAGCAGTACAGTGGTTGGGGCGTCTCGCTCATCTGGGTTGTTACCGCCCTGGTCGGCGCTTTCGTCTATCGCATATGGGCGCTCATCGCCTGATTCACAAATCTCCGGACCCGCCGTTCACCAGAACGGCGGGTCTCTTCTTTTTTTAGAATACGAAATACGCTACTATATATAGTATGATTTCACGTATTATCCGCTCACTTATCGCCAATGGTATCGCGTTTGCACTGGCTTCGTACTTTTTGCCAGGATTTGTACTCTCCGGCGATATCATCTCTATTGCCGCACTCGTCCTCGTCTTTACCGCGATTAACGCGTTTGTTTATCCAATTATCAAGCTCGTTCTAAGCCCGCTGATCTTTTTTACCCTTGGTCTCTTTGCGATCGTCATTCACGCGGGAATCCTCTATATCATTGACATTTACTCTACAAACATTAGTATAAGTGGACCAATTACCCTGCTCTACGCGACCCTGATTATCACCGCGGTCAACATCCTGTTCGGCGTAGGCAGCAAACTAGCTAAGTAATAATATGCAAACAATCATCTCAATCGCCCAAATCGTTGTCTCAGTACTTTTAATGATCCTTATTTTATTACAGGAGCGTGATAGCGATATGTCTGGCTTTCTGAGTGGTGGTAGCGCTGGCGGCGGTTTCTATCAACAGCGTCGTGGCCTCGAGAAGGTCATGTTCTATGCTACGATTATTTTAGTGTTCGTCTTTGCAGGTTTGGCGCTTGCCAGCCTTTTCGTCTAGCCCCTCTCTCATTCGAATCGATTTCTGTTTTGAATTAGCTCTCTTAGCATTAAGAGCTTACTCTTTTACATCTCGACTTCATGTTTTCTGATATCGTTAGTCTTCTCAAATCCCTAACCCGACGCGAACGACTAGTCTTTTTTGGCTCGGTCCTCATTTTTTTCGTCGCTCTTATTTTTACGCTCATCGCCGTCTTCTATCGCAATACCGTCTTAGAGCCAGCTCAAGGTGGTGAGTACCGAGAAGGACTTGTTGGTCAGCCAGTAGTTATTAATCCAATCTTGGCTGGCAATAATGATGTTGACCGTGATTTATCAGAGATTTTGTTTTCCGACCTCATCACCCTCGCTGATCGCTTTGCGACGAGCACTGATGGAAAAACATTTACTATCACGCTTAAGCCAGACCTTCGCTGGAGTGACGAAGAGCCACTTACTTCAGATGACGTTATCTTTACACTCGAGATGATTCAAAATCTTGATACCAACTCCCCGCTTCTTACTAACTGGCAGGGCGTTATTGCCGAACGTCTTAGCGAGCGCGAGATTCGCTTTACGATTCGCACCCCGTACGCGTTTTTCATTGATAACTTGCGCATGCTCCGGCCGATTCCAAAGCACATCTTCGAAAGCGTTCCTCCAGCTAATCTCCGCCTCTCAACCTACAACCTCGAACCGATTGGTAGTGGCCCATACCAATTTAGCCGATACGAAAAACAAAAGACTGGCTTCCTTTCTTCATACGTACTCGAACTCAACCACAACTTTGCGGGCACCAAGCCGCACATTCAAACGATTCGCCTCGTCTTTTATCAAACCTACAAAGACGCACTTACCGCTTTTAATACTAAGGAGATTGATGGCTTGGGCGGACTCGACCCTGCGCAGCTCCCTGATTTGCGCGTCGTGCACCAGATTTTTGAACTCAATATTCCTCGCTACTACGCGATCTTCTTTAACCAGACTGTTCAGCCACTTCTCAAAGAGCTCGCTGTCCGCCAGGCGCTTGAGCTTGCGACTGATAAGGAAGAAATTATTAAAGCGGTATTTGATAATCACGCGCTCATCGTGAACGGCCCACTCCTCCCCTATATTGAAGGTTATGATGCGGCTCGGTATGCGAGCGACACGCTCTCGCTCGACCTCGCCTCTTCAACCCTTAATAAAGCTGGCTGGAAGATTGGTGACGATGGTATACGAACAAAGACAGTCAACAAAACTGTGCAAAGGCTTTCTTTTGAAATCGTAGTTCCGCAAATTCCGTTCTTGGTAAACACCGCAAACCTTCTCAAGGCTCAATGGGAAAAGATTGGTGTTGAGCTTACCCCGATTGTCTTAACTCCACAGGATGTGGCGAGTAACGCGATCAAAACGCGAAGTTATCAGATGCTTCTTTTTGGAAACATCCTCCGCGGCAACCCGGATATCTTCTCCTTCTGGCACAGCAGCCAACGTTTTTCGCCGGGCCTCAACTTATCACTCTACGAAAATAAGTCTGTAGATGCCCTTCTCGAGTCCCTTCGCAAAGACAGCAAAAAAGAGTCTCGCCAGCAAAGCCTCGCAAAAATTCAGAAATCAATCGCCGAGGATAGACCAGCTATTTTCTTGTACTCGCCAACATATCTTTACGCAGGACCGAAGGACTTAGGTGGCTTTGGTGCACCGTTTATCACCTCACCGGCGGAACGTCTTCGCAATATTGAGTCTTGGTATCTTGAAACAACCCGCGTCTTTAAATAATCAATGAACTCTCTCGATCGCTTTGAAAAGCACATTTTCACTCTTGGCGAACAGTTTTCGCCGAGTGCGGTTATCGTTGAAGACGTAAAGCAGCTTAAGGGCGCGAAGCCTGATGTAGTGGTGCTTTGTGGCATGGGTGGATCGGGCATTCCAGCCGTGGTCTTGCAAAATATCGCAGAGTATGCTAATATACATATACCGTTAGTTTCTTGGCATGATTTCGGCTTGCCTGCCCTTTCCTCCTATAGGCGGCCACTCTTCATTTTCGTTTCCTTTTCTGGAGATACCGAAGAGACACTTTCCGGCTTTGAATTGGCACACAAAGCAAAGCTACGAGCGGTTGTCACAAATGGTGGCAAGCTATTAGAACATGCACGCACCGAAGGGATAGCGCGTGCGATTGTTCCAGTTGCGCCAGGTATCTTGGCTCGG
>CAZFZO010000042.1:0-6135 GCA_964523595.1 uncultured Candidatus Saccharibacteria bacterium
CACACCTTTATCTTCGTTAATAGCCGCAGCGAGCGTACCAAGTCCAACTGGTCCACCGTTAAACTTATCGATAATGACCTCGAGGATACGACGGTCGTGTGGGTCAAGGCCAAGATGGTCAATTTCTAAGAGCTCGAGTGTTTTTTGCGCAGAGTCAGCGTCGATTATATCAATGCCATGTACTTGTACGTAATCGCGGGCGCGGCGCATTAAGCGATTAGCGATACGTGGGGTAAAGCGGGCGGCTTTGGCGAGCACCGCGAGACCTTCTTGATTCACTTTCAGGCCAAGCAGTTTCGCACTGCGTCCTAAAATCGCCTCCACGTCAGGGACTTCGTAGTAATCGAGTTTAAAAGTTGCGCCGAAACGGGAGCGGAGCGGTGCGGAGAGTAAGTTTGGGCGCGTCGTAGCGGCGATTAAAGTAAACGGTGGAAGGTCCATTGAGAGTGTGCGTGCGGCTGGACCCTTACCAACAATGAGATGAAGTTTGCGCATCTCCATCGCGGGATAGAGCACCTCTTCGATGAGTCGGTTTAAGCGGTGCACCTCGTCGATAAAGAGTACGTCCCCTTTGTTGAGATTAGTAAGTACGGCGGCAAGGTCGGCCATTTTTTCTAGCGCAGGACCCGAGGTGATTTTTAAATTCGCGCCAAGCTCAGAAGCGACCAAGCTCGCGAGTGTAGTTTTTCCTAATCCTGCTTGTCCGAAAAAAAGTAAGTGATCAGAAGCCTCACCTCTTTGTTTGGCGGCAGATAAAATAATTCGTAAATTTTTCTTTACCTTTTCCTGACCAACGTACTCATCCCAGTTTGTTGGCCGTAAAATAAGGTCGATCGCCCGGTCATCTACGGGGTCAGCTGTTTTTTCTTTATCAAGCTCACTCATATGCTTATTAGTATACGCTATGGGTAAAAATGCGCAAAAACCTAGATTTTATGCGGGTTAAGTCCCTCCACAGCCTATGCACAGGCAGCCTATTGACTTTTGAGTTTCTTTATGCTATACTGTTAATCCGAAAGTGCGAGTAGTACCTTATCACCTTTTAGTTGTGGGCAAATAGGCTGTTGCTTAGTCATTTGGATAAATTGGCTCCGGCTGGTTTTCTCCTCGGCGGCTGTCTCACCTCTTTTTAAAATTTTTTAAGAAGAATCTAATCAGTCATCTCCCCAGGTACTGATTTTGCCCACAACTAAACGGTTATGAGTTGCCCGCGCTTTTTTTATTTCTAGCGCAGACCGAGAATTGGTCCGGTGATATTTTCAACTTCAATAAAGTCAGTCTCTCCTTCGAGCGCTTTTAAGATACCGGCTTGCTGCAGCGTTACGAGTCCTTTACTTAAGGCGAACTTCATAATCTCTCCTTCGGTCGCGTGACGGTTGATCAGCTCCTCGAGCTCTTCACCTACCTCTAATAATTCAAAGATGCCGAGGCGACCACGATAGCCACTCATGTGACACTGATCACACCCCTGCTGGTTTGCCTCGAATAACTTTGGTGTTTCGTATGGTTTTTTATCAACGCGGGCTGGAAGCGACTGAACAATTTTCTGAATTTTAGCGAGTAACTCCGGCGTCGCTTCTTTTGGTTTGCGACACGTCTGGCAGAGTCGGCGGATCAAACGTTGTGCGATGATCAGGTTAAGCGCTGGGCCGATACTTGTCTGCGGCGCACCTAAGTCGAGCAAGCGCGGAATAACACCAGCGGCTGAGTTGGTGTGGAGTGTTGAAAATACTAAGTGGCCGGTGAGTGCGGCTTGAATAGCGATTTCGGCAGTATCCTTATCGCGGATTTCACCAACGAGAATCACGTCCGGGTCCTGACGCATCATCGCCTGGAGGCCGTTACTAAACGTGTAGCCACTACGCAAATCAACTTGAGTCTGCTCAATGCCTGGGAGGTGGTACTCGATTGGGTCTTCGATGGTAATAATTTTAATCTCCGGGCTCGCGACGCTGCGCAAAAAGGCGTAGAGCGTGGTGGTCTTACCTGAACCAGTTGGACCAGTGTTTAAAATCATTCCGTTTGGCGCCTTAAGTTGATCCTCTACGATCGCTAAATCGTCTGGACGCATACCAAGATCGGCCATTTTTAACTGAATAACGCGCGGGTCTAAGATACGCATAACAATCGTTTCGCCAAACTCGGATGGGATAACCGAGATACGTAACTCGATTTGCACACCACCTAAACCAACGGTAAAACGCCCGTCTTGAGCGACGTTGGTAACATTTAATCGGAGACTCGCGAGCAACTTAATACGCGAGAGTAATAAGTGATACGTATCTTTTCCAAAAGCTGCCACTACGTCGCGCAGGGCGCCGTCGATACGATAGCGAAGACGAACCCCTTTCTCGCCTGGCTCAAAGTGAATGTCAGACGCGCGATTAGTGAGCGCTCCAGCGAGTACGATGTTTAAAACTTCTCCTGGCGCTGGGTTACTCGTTAATAAGGAGGTGAATGCTTCTTCGACTTTCAGTAAGCTCGTAAGTTGTTTCTCGAGTTCGAGCACGCGCTCTGGCTCGATATCCATACGTGCAGAGACGCTCTCGGTTTGCTTAGGAACAAATTGATAAAACGTTAACGCGTAGTCGAGGCTAGCTGGCGAGATAATAAATGTCTTTACAATCATCCCCTTTTGCGCGAGCTCAGCCGCGAGCTGCTTTATCTCACTACTCTCTGGATTGATTGCGGCGAGAGCGAGGAGGTTGTTTTTTTGTTCGAAAATAACTGCGCGTACTTTTTCAGCACGGTCTTTAGGAATAAGCTTGAGCGCATCAATCTGAACCGCCGTCTTTGTTAAATCAAGATACCCGACGCGCTCCTTAGCTGCTTCTCGTTCAGTTAAGATGCGCGCCAAATCTTTTTGAGCTGTTCGTCGAGTTTAGGATCTTTGTTAGGAATCATCGCGGTGATTTTTAGTGGGACTGTTATAAGTATACGGCTTTTGTCGCGACGATTGAAGTAATCACGCCATATATTGACATAATTATACTATTGATGTATAATATATTTAACACGTATCTCTGTTTCCGGATCTTCCGGGAAAGGAATGTGATGCACCTGCGCGTCTTCGTTTGCTTGCTCTTCACGGCTCTGCTTAGCGGATGTTCCGCGGTCAGTAGCCGGGTCGGCCTGGCGACCAACATCCCGCTCATTCGGACGGAAGGAACGATCGTTCGAGTCGTCAACTCGACCGGCGACACCCTGCGTGTGCGAGCGGATGGCCACCCCGAGTTCGCACTCCCCGCGGGCGAGGAGGTTCCGGTCCTGTTCTACGGACCGGATTACAGCGCCCGCTCGTGGGGCAACAGTGCGACCATCGGCGTGCGGGGCGAGCGCGGCGCAGCCACGCGGTCGGTCTCGGTCGCTTCTTCGGGAGTGTCTTCGGATGCATGGATCGTCGGTCGCGACGACCTGCGCTAGTCCCCCGCCCCCTTAGCTCACGCGAGCTAGTTGGGGGCGTTTTTATCCAGCACTAGTTTTATCCAAACTGGTACTGGATTTATTTATGATTGAAAGTTATGCGCAAAGCGCATAGACTGGCAATAAGAACACTTATGTATGAAGTTGTTGCCCCTCGCGGTAGCTCGGGGTGATGATTTTATAAATAAATATAGTAACAATTTATATAAAATCACCATATGTCGGGACACAATAAATGGAGTCAGATTAAAAACCGCAAAGGAGCGGTTGATAAGAAAAAATCACTTACGTTTAGTAAAATCTTAGCGGCGATTTCGATTGCGGCCAAAGACCAGGCCGACCCAACTCAAAATCCACGGCTACGCTCGCTCATTGAAAAAGCGAAGGAGAATAATGTTCCTAATGAAAACATCGAGCGAGCTCTTAAGCGCGCGAAAGAGCAGAAAGACCTGAAGGAGATTGTGATTGAGGCGTATGGGCCAGAAAAGGTGGCTATCTTAATTGAAGCGATTACTGATAATAGCAATCGAACGATCCAGGAGGTGCGCACTATTATCACTGAAAGTGGAGCGAAGATTGCTGATGCGGGAAGTGTTCTCTGGGCGTTTGAACAAGAGAGCAAGGAAAAAGGTTGGCAGGCGAAGTTTCCACAGCCGATCTCTTCTGCGGGCGCGGAAGCACTAATGGCGATCACTGAAGCCATAGAAGAGCATGACGACGTTCAGCGCGTTGTAACAAACGCTCAAACTGAACAAGCGTAATTATTTTGCTTGTATGAAAATCTTAGGAATCGACCCAGGCAGCACCCTGATCGGCTTTGGTGTTATCACTGAACAACATGGCGAGCTTTCGTTTGTGCGTTGCGGCGTACTTACTACAAAATCGAAAGACCCCCTTTTGAAACTCAAGGAGGTTAGTGAGCTCGTAACAAAGCTGCTTGATGAAGAGCGACCAGAGCTTGTTGGTCTCGAAAAGCTCTACTTTTCAAAAAATAAGAAAACCGCACTCGAGGTTGCGCAAGCACGCGGGGTGATCGCCTCACTTCTACTTACGCGCGGGATTCCTGTGTGCGAACTTGGCCCAGGAACAGTAAAAGTATCTCTCACAAATGATGGGCGCGCTGATAAGCAAATGGTAGAGAAGATGGTCAAAATCATCCTCAAAACCCCCCTGCTTGATGGTGATGACAACGCGAGCGATGCACTCGCAATAGCTATTGCTGCCTATAGCCATAATCGTATCCCTCGCTAGCTATTCACAGCCCGCTTCTTGACAGTAGGCTCGTGCTTACTTATTCTATTGGCATTGTAAAGATTTGTGATAAAAACTTTGCATTTATAAAAGGTCATTCATTACACATATACACTATGATTGAAGTTCAATCCGAGTTAGATCTCTTACTTATCAACCGCACTGACGATGATGACATTGCTGACGATGACATCGAAGATGGCGACGAAGGTGATGATGAAGAGGATGATCTCCTTGGCGATGACGAAGACGAGCCGGATGATCTTGGTGACGGTAGGGCCGATTACTAAGCAATTCCCTTTAAATAGAAGGATTTCAAGCAAAAACCCCCTCTGGGGGTTTTTGCTTGTGCCCACACCTATAAAAAAGTTAGTATTAGTACGTGAAATCAACACTCGTTTCAACTAGTCTTCGAAAAATTCGTATCGGCTGGCGCAAGCTAATGCAAGGTGCGCGGCGTATTCATTTTTGGCGCTACGCGTTTCTCACGGCGATCGTTCTTTTTGTTTTCGGATTCTTTTTCTTACTTGGGATAATCAACACCCTCCCCTCGCCACAACTCCTTGCTGACCACGAGGTAACTGAGTCGACAAAAATTTACGACCGAACTGGCACGACTGTGCTTTATGAAGTTTATGGAGAAGAGAAACGCACAGTTTTGCCCTTTGAGAAAATCCCAACCCAAGTTAAACAAGCGACTATCGCCATTGAAGATGCGGAGTTTTATAACCACCCGGCGGTTGATTTGAAATCTCTTTTTCGTGCAGTTTTTGTGAACCTTCGCTATGGCTGGGGAACGCAAGGAGGATCAACTATCACTCAGCAACTCGCTAAAAATGTGTTTTTAAGCCGCGAGAAAACGATCACCCGTAAGATTAAAGAGCTCGTACTCGCATTCCGTCTTGAGCAAAAGTTTACGAAAGATGAAATTCTTTCCTTGTACCTCAACCAAATCCCGTACGGCGCGACTGCGTACGGAATCGAATCAGCTAGTCAGACATATTTTAAAAAGCCAGCGTCAGATTTAACGCTGCCTGAAATCGCTGTGCTCGTCGCCCTTCCGCAGGCGCCAAGCTACTACTCTCCGTGGGGTGGGCACGTTAAAGAGTTGATGGACCGCAAGACGCTGGTTTTAAGTAAGATGCGCGACTTGGGATATATCACTACTGAACAATATGAGAGTGCAAATAAGGCGAAAATTACTTTTACTCAGCAAACCTCGGGAATTCTCGCACCGCACTTTGTTATCGCGGTCCAGGATTACCTTAATGCGAAATATGGCGAAGACTTTGTGCGAAGCGCTGGATTAAAGGTTATTACTACGCTTGATTGGAACCTTCAGCAACGAGCCGAGGAGGCGGTTAAGGTTGGTGCACAGCGCAATGAGGAGCTTTACCAAGGCAAAAATGCTGCGCTAGTTGCGCAGGATACGAAGACGGGACAGATCCTCGCCCTTGTCGG
>CAZFZO010000043.1:0-6016 GCA_964523595.1 uncultured Candidatus Saccharibacteria bacterium
CATGCGCTTTGCAACGCATAGGGGCTTTGGCGCGACGCTTGCTGGCGCCGCACCCGAGAATCACTTCCGATACCGGGTCAGGACGTAGAGCGGCTGTCCGCTCCGGTCCAGCCAGACCGACTCGGCGATGTACACCTTCTGGTGCACGTCCGGATCGACACGCAGTTTCGAAGCCACGCGCATGACACGGCCGTCATCGAGCTTCACGTCTTGGAGTGTGAACGCTCCGCTGTAGCCCTGCCAGGCGATGATCTCGCCGGGAAGCTCCTCGCCGATGACGTACTTGTCGAAAGACGGAGCCTCCGACGCCTGCTCCGGCGAAGGAGCGACACGCCTCTTTTCCAGAATGCTTTGCACGGCGAATCCCCACACGACGAGGGCGACGATGGGGCCAAAACCCCAGAAGACGAGCTGCTTCGAATTCATGACTGCCACCCTCCACATCTCTGAATGGGTCGATTTTGAGGCGCCCACAGAGGATTTTTTGACTTCAGACCTTTTCACATTGCAGCACAAAAATAGTCTATCTGTAAATAGTCCGGAATACTACATATTAACCCCTGTTTTAGAGATACCTATTCAAAAAGAAGACGACTAAGCCAAGCGTGGTAAAGATGACCGAGATGATCCAAAAACGCATGGTGACTTTCGTCTCGTGCCAGCCGAGCGCTTCGAAGTGGTGGTGAATTGGCGCGGAAAGAAATACTTTTTTCTTACGGATTTTCTTGCTTGTCAGCTGGATAATGACCGAGCCAGACTCGATGATAAAAATTGGAGCAAAGAGTGGCAAGAGTAGTGTCGTATTGGTAAGCATCGCGATGACACCAATCGTAATACCAAGTGACATCGCACCTGTGTCGCCCATAAAAAACTTAGCTGGATAGATATTGAACCAGAGAAATGCGAGCAGCGCGCCAACAATAACACCGCCAAACGTGGCGAGCTGGAAGCGACCGAGGGCGAACGCGACGATAGTGAGCGCGACATACGTAAATAACATCACTCCTCCGGCTAACCCATCGAGCCCATCAGTTTCGTTAGCTGAAAATGCGGCAGCGACAATCACAAAAATGAAGAGTGGGATGTACCAAAATCCGATCGAGACGTTGCCGTAAAATGGGATGGTTAACACATCCCAGTCGAGACGATAGAAAAACCAAAGCGCACCCGCCGTCGCGATGAGCGTATAAATCGCAAGGCGGTGACGCATCTTAAGTCCCCCACCCTTTGGTCCAATTTTCAAAATACCGAATATGTCATCCGCAAGACCAATGAGCGCTGCTAGGAGCATTGCTGCGATTGGCAAATATGTTTCGGCTCGATCAACAAAGTTAAGATAACTCCAGAATCCATCAAATAAAGCTGAGAGGATAGTAAGCACGAGCGCGAGACCAAGCACGGTTAGCCAGACGATAATACCTCCCATCGTTGGAGTGCCCGCTTTAGCTTTATGGAGCGAGTTAAAGACAGGAGCGTCAACAGCAGATTTGATTTGCTTCTTTCCATTTATCTTTAAGATAAATTTAAAGACCAGTGGCGTAATCGTGAATGCGACTAAAAATGAAAGCATCGAGAGGCCGAGTACGCGTACCACCTGCAAGATCGTAAAACTTTCGTTCATGTAATTTATTCGTTAATGGCGGTTAAGAGCCAGTCGTATAATTTTTGTGTATCAGAAAATCGCGCTTCAGTACCCATTACTATAATAACAAATGTTCTACCCTGCTTTGAGAAAAGTGAGAATAAGTTGCCACGTGCTTCGTCGATAAAACCAGTCTTACCTCCGATAAATCCTGGCTTACCCGAGAACTCGTTAATACTTGCTACTGTGCGGGTAGTTTTAGAATTTTGTTCGGTAATGCGAATCTCTGTTTGATTAGTCATCTCGAGTAGCTCTGGGTGCTTAGTAAATACATAGCTCGCCAGCTTTTCGAGCTCGCGGGCGGTTGAGAGATTTTGCGCCGAGAGACCCGTTGGATCAACAAACGCAGTCTGCGGCATTTTGAGCTCCTCAACTTTTTTATTCATTAAGCCAACAAATTTTTCTAAGCCTACTTGTTCGGCTATCGCCATCGCCGCGTCATTACTTGAAACAGCGAGCATGCCGGCGACAAGTTCATCCAACCGATATGTCTCGCCAAGCTTAAATCCACCCTGATCTCCCTCTTGAGCTATTGCACGCTCCGAAAATGTAATTAGTGTATTTGCGGGTAACTGCTCAAACGCGATTCCGGCGGTAAGAAGTTTAGTGATTGAAGCGATTGGCCAGCGCTGTCCGCCCTGCTGATCGAAAAATGAAAATGGACTTCCTAATTCTTTGACGATTGCTATTTTCGCACCAATTTCAGGAATTGGCTTGGTGAGTTTCTCTGGGTCGGGCTGGAGATAACGGGCGCGTGGAGCGACTTGCGAAATAACCGAAGCGAGCGCACGATACGCCGCACTGCGACCACTGTCAGCCATTACGCTCGTCTGCTCTTGAAGCTCGTTTGGCGTTGCGACGGTTGGAGCTGCTTTGCGTGAGTTTAAAGGGCCCGATCCAATTAGGATAGAGAGAAGAAGAACCCCGGCAAAGGCGAGGCTATACAGCGGCGCTTTGGACATACCCTAATTAATACCATCTTGCTCGTAGGGCTCGTCAAGCAATTCGGCTTCGTCTGAGTCAGGTGAAGGCGTTGGAGCGATTGGAGCTGGCTCTTCCTTGATCGTTGCTTGGGCTGGTACTTTTTGCGGCGTCTCTACTGCTGGAGTTTCGATTGATGACTTTGAAACGGTCATTTGTACACCCGTAAATGCGTCAGCTGGCTGTGGAGTTGGCTGTTGAGCTGGCGCTGTGGAGTTGGCGGTTTGAGTCACCTGCGCGTTGCGCACATTTTTTGCGAGATCACGGAACTTTTGGTAATCCGGAAGCTCTTCCGCCCTACTCACACCCACATAGCGAAGGAAATCAAAACTTGGACCATATACGTACGCGTTGCCACGCTGCGGATCAGTACTGCGCTCGATCAAACCGCGTAATAGTAAGTTGCGCAAAATAAAACTTGAGTTTACGCCACGAATATAATCGATTTCGGCACGGCTAATCGGAGCAGCGTAGCTAATAATTGCCAAAGTTTCTAACCCGGCTGGCGTTAGGTTTTCAGAGAGCTCGGACTTTACTACCTTTTCCAGCAACCCCGCAAAAGCCGAACTGGTAGTTAGTTGAACCTGCGTACCATTTTGCATCAACTGCAAACCACTCTGGCGAGCCTTAAGCGACTGCCGAAGAGATTCAGCGGCTTGCACAACTTCTTCAACTTTCAGTCCAAGCGTTTGGGCTACTTTTTTAAGCTCGAGCGGCTCGCCGTAAATAAAAAGGAGTGCTTCGAGTGCGGACGCGTTTTGATTTTGTTGCTGTGCTTCTTCCATAAATAGATTATTCAGAAATAACCGGCGCTTGTTCAGTGGCGGCTTCTTGATCTGACTTCTTTACAATAATATCACCAAACGCCTCTCCCTGCTCGACGCTGGCGAGCTTATTAGCGAGCATATGCAGTACCGCCAAAAACATTACAATTACTTCTTGCTGATCTTTTTTACTAATCTTTCCTCTTAGCGTGAGCGAAGCGGCTTTAGAAAGTCGTTCGGTGAGCTCACTAATTTTTTCTTGAAGGGTAACAACCTTGCCGCGAATTGTTTTCGTTTCTGGGAATAAACCTTCGAGTACGGTGAAAAGTTTGATTAAGGAGCTTTCGAGATGACTGCTCGTCACGCCCTTTGGTGGATAGAAAAATGAGCTCTCCCCTAACGCAGATAAGAGCGGGCGGGCGTGGGCGATCTGCTTTTTATCCCAAAGTGTTTTGAGTCCCGCGGCAGCGAGCTTAAACTCGCGATAGACACGTAGGCGATGCTCGAGATCGGCGATATCAACTTTTTCTTCTTCGGTTAAATCAAGCGATGGCAATAAGACTTTGGACTTGATTAACAATAAGCGCGCAGCAACCGCGATAAAGTCTGACAACACGCTTACGTCTATACCCTTTTCCTTTTCGAGCTGCTCGACATACCTAATAAAGTCTCCGGTAACATTGGCGAGACTTAACTGCGTGATTTCGATTTGCCGCGCTTCAATTAACTCGAGTAGTTTGTCGAGCGGGCCACTAAATTGATCAAGCTTAACCTGATACGTCATTAGTATTATTGTAGCGGTTCTTCTTATAAAAAGAAAAACCCGGATGCGACCTGCGTCGCACCCGGGAGGAGTGTCAGCTGAAGAAATTGTGCGTGGCCCCGCCATGAGGCTGCCTGCCAGCCAGCTCGCGCTTGCCAACATACGCCTCGATGCTCGCACGGCGGATGCGCGCGCCACTCGGCGTCTGATAGACCTCGACTTCGTTGGAAAAGCTAAGCGCTGCAAGCTGCTGCCGCGAAACGCCCAGGAGACGCGCCGCTTCTTCGAACGGCACCGTCAGCGCCTCGGGGTCGATCTCGGTCAGCATCGGAAGGATCCGCCCACCAAAATCCTTGCACCAACCCCTTCTCGTTTGCGTGGAGTACTGGACGAGGACGATCCCGCCAGTGGCCACCTGTCCGATGATCAGCCAATCGACGGAGTTGTCCCGCCGATGCACGTGCTGGTAGATCTGCGGAATCACACCAAGGACGTTCCCGTCCTCGAGAGTGAACACGAGCGCCTTGGTCGGGTTGTCCTCTGCGTCAGAACGTCCATACTGATTGAACATCAGCTCGTTCTGGCTCGGACCCTTTACGATGATCTTTCTAGTTGATGCCATACGGCACCTCCGAATTTCTCTCTCTATTTGGCAAGAAAGAGCTAGCCCTGATCAGCCCGGCCCGCCAAAAGCGGGTAAGCTGACGACCTGCCGTACGGCGAGGAATTACCCTACTTGTATCAATTTATCCATTTCGAGTCAATGTCAAAAAGAAAAACCCGGGCACCTTGCGGCGACCGGGTCGGACAAACACTATCTACTTCGAGAGCATCTCCATCAGCCAGGAGCGATTCTTTTGAAGAATGAGCAGTAGGCGCTTATGTCGCCAGAGAATGTCGCGCGCCTGACGAACAATGGGGTTGTTCGCTGGATCGCTGCTATTCTCTATGAAATGCTCAAGCTGCCCCTTGGAAAATGTCACGCAACCCCTCCTAATCGAGAGGGCAAGCTCATACAGCTCTTCTGCCGACTTATTATCCTCTGCCTGCTCCGAAGCCTCGTAGGCCAAAGCGAGAGCGATACGGCGCTCGACTTGCACATAGGTAAGCGTGTGTTCGCGAACTGCCTGCTCGATTAAGCCGTGTGCCGAGTACAGTCGGCGTTCGCTAATACTTAGCCCCGCAAACTTCTGCCCCCATCGGCCAAAGCTACTGATAATTCTGACGAGCGCTTCGTCGGTGTGATAGTTCTGATCAACATCCTCATACACATCAGACCAGCTGTGTGCTACGGCGTACTCCTTGAGCTCCTCAAAGGTGAGAAGCTTTTCTCCGCCCAGAGGCTGAATCCACCTAGCGGGAGCGGTGCGCAGCCACCGAAAGAAATTGACGAGCATCTTACTCATCAACGTACGACGCACTTGGGCATCCGCCTTGGCAGGAACATCCTTCTTGCTAACGACTTGCTGAAAGAAAACTGAGGCGAGTAGTTCGTAGTGCACCTCGACAAGACCAGCGTCTTCGTTCGCCTCGTCAAATCCACTACGCCCCTCTAGCCACCGGAGTCGACCTGATTTTGTGTACGGCATAACGCTGACATGTGTCATCTTCAGGTCTTCTTCGATCGCGTCCCCCAGGAAAAAAGCTAGCGTCTCACAGAAATCGCCCAGCTCGTTTACCGATGGCTTGTCTTGCGGACGCATCTTCATCAAGTCCCGCAAAGCCTCATACTCGGCGCGATTCTGAATGAAGTCGTACGCTTCGAGCGCGTTCACAGGAAACTCGGCGCGGGTGTCGCGCAGAGCCTGAAACTTCGCGAGCAACTTAGGGCTCGCGGTTTGCATCGTCACTTTGACGTGATCCACG
>CAZFZO010000044.1:0-5461 GCA_964523595.1 uncultured Candidatus Saccharibacteria bacterium
TAAGTATCGACCAGATCAAAAGGCTGATTATCTAATTAATAATGGTTAAAATGTATTTATGAGGCGATTGATTCATCACGTGCGAAATTGGTACGGGCGATTTGAGCGTCCGATCTCGTCTATCTCGTTATTTGGCGGATTTGCATTTGATATTATTACCCTTAAGCGTGTTGATTTTTTTTGGGAAAATATTTGGATCGTCGCGCACTTAGTGATCGTAGGGCTTTGTATTATTCTTATTAATCTCCAGTCTCCCGAGGAGATGGACGAGAAGGACGTTACACGGGCGCATTTTTGGTATATCAACATTCTTCAATTCTTCTTTGGAGGTTTGCTCAGTACCTTTCTCGTATTTTACTTCCGGAGTGCGACGCTGGCCGTAACGTGGCCATTCTTATTTATGCTTGCCATCGCGTTTATTGCGAACGAGCGACTAAAAAAGCATTACGCCCGTATTAGTTTTCAAATTGGATTGTTCTATCTTTCAATACTTTCGTTTGCTGTTTTTATCGTCCCTGTTTTTCTCGGCGAGGTGAGTACACGCGTTTTCATTATTTCTGGCTTTCTGAGTCTCGTTACGCTCTGGCTCTTTTTGCGCTTGATGGGATTTTTTACGCTCGAGCGATTCCGTAAGAGCCGGTATGGGTTGGTGATGATGGTGAGTCTGATTTTTGTCGGTACAAATGTGCTTTATTTTTTCCGGCTTATTCCACCGATTCCGCTCTCACTTAAAGATGCGGGTGTATATCATCTGATCGCGCCAAATGGCGAAGGGGATTACGTGGCCGAAGCCGAAGATGAGTCGTGGACGAGCTATTTCGCCTTACATGATACGATTCACATCGTCTCTGGTTCTCCGGTGTATGTGTATAGCGCGGTATTTTCTCCTGGTTCGTTCCATTTTGATGTAGTGCACCAGTGGCAATATTTTGATGTTAATCGATACCAGTGGGTTGATGCAGATCGAACCGAATTGCCTGTAGTAGGTGGGCGTGAGGGTGGGTATCGTACTTTTTCAGTGAAAGAGCAAATTGCTCCAGGGCAGTGGCGGGTGAATATCGAGACCGTTGCGGGGCATGTGATTGGGCGACTTAGATTTGATGTTGAGGAGGTGAGTGCGATGCCTAAAATTAAGTTTGTAGTAAAAAAATAAGAGGAGACGTAAAAGCCCGCCATACGTACTTAGTTGGCGGGTGGTTTTATTTACATGCAGCACTGTGCCAGAACTTGGATCAGTCCCGGCAGGTAGGTGCTTGCGGCCTCTTCGCTGATTGAGAAGGCGAAGTCTTCCTTCTTAAATTCCTTCCAAATCGTGAAGCTGTCGCAGTTGCGCCCACAGGATGCGCGGTGGATATTGAGTCCGTTCGCGCACGGCTCGCTCTGGCGCTGACTCTTCGGGATACGGCTGATGGCTTCACTGCTAAGCGCAGCGTAGCCATAGCCACCCGGGAGGCAAACCGCGTAGAGCGGTGCGTCGGCATCGATGAGATGCTTGAGGTAGATGCAGGCGAGGTTCATATAACCTCCTTATTTTGAAAGGGTGGCCTTGGCGTCAGCGTGAGCTGACGCCAAGGTTGTTTCTAGCGCGTGAAGTGGGCGATGATGGCCAGCACGAGGATGTGCATGACCTGATCAACCGCGATTACGAGCCAGAAGAGGTTCTTGATCGTATCTTCGCTCGTACGCTTGATGGTCTTGATCCACCAGATGACGGGCCAGCGCCGGTCGAGAAACATGTGTGAGCTGAAGATGAGCAGGAGCCAGCTGTAGTGCATTGGCGTCAGCCAGATGGCCGGGACAAAGCACAGGGTGTAGCTCAGGCAGTGCGCAGTCAGGCTTGCATTGAAGAAGCCATTCTTCGCCTTGCCGAGAGCCTGGAACTCCGTCTGGAGCATCCAGTCACCGATGAGGTGGGCTACGAGCAGATATTCGAAGATGGTCATATCGACCTCCTTTGTTGTTAACGTTCTACCTCTACTGTAGGCTTTTAATACGTACTTCCAAGGGCATCTGTCAGGATTTCTGACACTTTTTTGGCATTTTTAAAGTACCTGTGGTAGGCTTACGGTATGACGAAAAAACAGCTTATTTTGTTGCTTAAGCGTGTTGGTCTTGATGATAAAGAGGCGAAGCTCTATCTCGCTCTGCTTGAACTTGGCGAGGCGACGGTGTTAGAGGTTGCGGCTAAGGCGGGAGTTAAGCGACCAACGGCGTATCTTATTTTAGATTCACTTCATGCAAAAGGGGCGGCGTTTATGATTCGAGCGGCGGGACGTACTCGTTTTATCGCGGAGAAACCAGCTAAGCTGCTTACAAAGATGCAAGAGGCGACAGAGCTTTTTACTAAGCACCTCGAGGATTTTG
Source organism: uncultured Candidatus Saccharibacteria bacterium (assembly GCA_964523595.1). Taxonomy (GTDB): domain Bacteria; phylum Patescibacteriota; class Minisyncoccia; order UBA6257; family 1-14-0-10-44-23; genus CAYMXN01. The sequence continues at coordinate 2,365 of CAZFZO010000044.1, forward strand.
ATATTTTGACGCATGAGTCGATGAAGCGACCACGATTAGTTTTTTTTGATGGTTCAGAGGGGTTTAAGAAGATTTGGCAAATGATTTTTGATTCGGGGATTAGTGAGTATTTAATTATCACTGATCCTCAGGAGATGCTCGGATTTGTGCGTAAGGGGTATATCACCGGTAAGATTATTAAGGAAAAAACTAAGCGCGGGATTCGCAGCCGCCAGCTCATTACATTTTCAGAGTATGCGAAGGAGATTGTTGCGAAAGATAAGCAAGAAAATCGGGTTTCGCGTATCTTGCCTCATACGTATCACGCTCCGTTTACCACAATTATTTTTGGTGATAGCGTCGCTTTTATCTCTCCCTCCGGCGAGAACATGATGCTGGTGTTTGAGAGTAGCGCGTTTGCTAAGACGCAGCGTTCGCTATTTGAGGCGCTGTGGAATATGTTAGGCGAGCACGCTAGTTAGTTTGCGTGTTATACTAGGGATATATGAATACGCTTGTACACGCAGACGTTTTCTTTTTTATTACCGCGATCGCCGTCGTTGTTTTAAGTATTGTTGCACTTATTGCGCTCGTGAATTTTTGGTACTTTATGCGTGATGCGCGGCGTATCATGGAGACGATTCGTAAAGGAGCGGATGTGCTCAGCAAAGATTTATTAGATTTGCGCAGTGAGGTTAAGCAGAGCGGGCAAACGATGAAATCATTCTTTAGTACCGTCGCTCGGATTTTTACTCCAGCGGCTAAGCCTAAAAAGCGTACTACAAAATCTTCATAGACTTACACCGTCATATTTGGCGGATGTATACGTTGAATATATATGAACGAGGCAGAAACTAATCAGACGGATGTTCGTGAGCTGATGCGGCGTGCCCAAGCGGGGGATGCTTCAGCTTTTAGTGATATTTACGGACGTTATCTGACGCCAGTATTTCGCTACGTGTATTTTCGCGTTAAACAGCGCGAAGAAGCAGAGGATCTTACCCAAACCGTTTTTATGAAGGTGTTTAATGGGCTTGATGATATTGTGGTTGGGACGACTGATCCGCTTGCATATTTTTATACGGTTGCTCGTAATACAGTTATTGATTATTGGCGTAAGAAAAAAGATGTTTCGTTTGCAGATAACGAGGATGCGATTAGCCAGATTCCAGATGCAAAGGATTCTCCACTGAGCTCAGTTATCCAAGGGGACCGGGCAAATACCATTAAGGCGGCACTTGTACACTTAAGCGATGACCAGAGGCAAGTTATTGAGTTGAAGTTCTTCTTTGATTTATCAGCTGACGAGATCGCTAAGCGTATCGGGAAGTCGGTTGACGCGGTTAGACAGTTGCAGTGTCGAGGACTTAAAGTATTACGTACTCATATTCATGAACGAGATTAACGAGAACATTTTAATAGACGCACTCGCACTTCTTGAGCAGGGTAAGACACAAGAGGAAATTTTGGCTTTGTATCCAGCCGATCGATCCGCGCTCACTGATTTCTTTATGACGATGAGCGAGGTAGATAAAGCGAGTAAAAAGATTGCGCCAACTCCAGAGTTTTTACAGCGTATTATGCGCGAGCTTCCAACTTATCCACGAACCTCATTGGCTCAGCGTATCTTTGCGCTTCCGCTTTTTGTTCGCTTTGCCGTACCAGTCGCTTTAGCGATTATGATTTTTGTTGGTGTTTCGTATACGCAAACACAGCAGCCAGCGATTTCGCTTTTGAGTGAGCCGGCGGCTGAGAACAGCGCCCTGACCTCACTTGCTCCAGCGGCTAAGATGATGGCTCCACTTGCTGTTACTTCGGATTCCGCGGCGCAGTCGGCGGCAGGTGTTAGTCAGTCTGCTCCGGCAGATGCGTATGTTTCTGATTTTGAGTCTCTGTTTACTGCTGATGCCCAGAATCAAAGTTCTCAAGATGCGATGATGATGGCGGCGCTCGACCCATCATCTGATTCGTATGATCAAGCCTTTATGCAAAGTGGCATTTAATACATATGAAGCGATTATTTTTTCTTTTACTCATTGGCGGTGTACTAGTGACGAATCTTGCTCAAGCAGCTAGCATCGATCTTTTTGGTTCTGATAAGTGTGATTTGCTGTATAACCAGCTTGATCGTTTTACGCAGACACTTGCTGAGCGTAGTAAAGTTGTTGATCAATCAAAGGATAAGCAACTTCAAAAGGTGGTTGCGGCTCAGCAGGATATGACGGCGAAATACACCGAAACAAAGCGTCAACGCTTGGCTGCGCTTGATCAAGTAGTTTTAAGTTTGAACTCGCTTAAGCTCACTGATACACAAAAGCAAGCTGTTGATGCTTTCTCAGTTTCAATGCGCACAGCTACTGAGCAGTATTTCAATCAATTGATTGATGTTCAAAAAAATCAGCAGGTCACTTTGAGTAATTTAGTCGCGAAGCGCAATGCGGCTTTTGCTGCGTATCAATCTAAGCGTGATGCGCAAGTTCAGGAGTTGGTTGGTCGTATTAAAAGTGATTGCGCGAAATCACTTAAGCTGTCAGTTTTAAAAACGCAATTCAAGGAACAGATTCGTTTGATCGAAGATCAGGAAAAAGATGCTGCGGATGCGTTTAAGGATGTACGCAAAGAAGCTGAGGACATTATCCGGGTGCGCAAAAATGCTCAGCAGCAGGCGTTTGATACCTTTAAGCGTGCGCTTGATCAAGCTAAGGCGCTTTTGAATAAGTCCTTAGAGAATAAGTAGGGAGTGTTGCTGAGTTATTAGGAAAAACCGCCATTTTGGCGGTTTTTTGTTATTTATTGATCAGCGCATATTACAGCGTAGAGTTATTCACACTTTACAGAGTGGGGGAATGGGCTTAGTATTTGAGGGTAAGTGGGGATTTGTGGATAACTGTGGGGATAAGTCGGGTTTCTGGGGATAAGTCTCGTTCAGAACTTCACTTTCGGTCACCGCGATTCTTTCCTTGCTAGGAAAGCTCGCTACCTCTCCCGCCGTCGCGGTCCGAGAGTTGCCCGAAAATGAAATTCTTCGCTTGGGGGGTGAGCGAGAATTGTCAAAAACAGAGAAGCTTCGCTTAGAGAGGGTAAAACAAATTTGAATATGTTTATCGGAGAATACAAA
>CAZFZO010000044.1:5471-5805 GCA_964523595.1 uncultured Candidatus Saccharibacteria bacterium
AGTCGGGTTTCTGGGGATAAGTGCCAATTTTGTATAAGCGAAGCTTATCTACAAAATTGAGCACCCTGAACTCGCGTTTAGCGATGAAGGGTTGTCCCTCACATCCGTTCGGGATACTCAATTTTGTAAATAATTTTTACAAGATTGAGTCGTAAAAATTATACAAATTTGAATATGTTTATCGGAGAATACAAACACTCAATAGACGATAAGGGCCGGCTCGCGATACCGGTGAAGTTTCGTTCTGCGCTTCACACTGCGGCGGTTATTACTCGTGGACTTGATCACTGTTTGTATATCTATACCGCATCGGCCTGGCAGGAGTTTGCTGGGA
>CAZFZO010000045.1:0-5750 GCA_964523595.1 uncultured Candidatus Saccharibacteria bacterium
TGACATCGTCAAAGCTAAAATCATGAAAGTAGAGCCAAATGGCAAAATCGGCCTTTCGCTCAAAGCCCTCGAGAACAAATAAACAAAAAACCGCTCCTTTAGGAGCGGTTTTTTGTTGTACACACCAAAAGAAGCGGAAAATGAAGACGTGTAGTAGACTAATCATATGAGCGATCAACAACATACCAACGTCCCCCCACCACCAGCGCCAGAAGTGCTGGTCCGCACGATGCGATCAGATATCGCTTCAGTCGCCAGGGGAGAGGTCGAACCACGGCCAGAATCTGTATCAAAAATAGAGAACAGTATCGAGGAAGATAGTCAGATCGCCGTAATAAAAAGCGGCGGCAAGGGAAAGAAAATCATACTCATCTGCATACTGCTCATCATACTCTCTCTTGGATACTTCGTTCTTTATCCAATGGTCATGAAGTCATTTTCGCCAGTCACCGTCCCGGCATCAGAATAATTACTATTAAATATAAAAGTATTGTATGGACCCACTTAACCCACAGCAACCTAATCAACAAGTCCCACCATCACTCAATCCACAAACTGACGTACGCACGATGCAGTCAGATATTAATCAAGTAGTAAAACCAGCGCCAGCTAGTTCGGTATTTGATGAAAAAGACCCTGTTTTTACGCCGGAAACAAACAATCAAATGAGTAACCTCGGGGTGATTGTCGACAAACCAAAATCAAATAAAGCACTTTGGATTATTATCACCCTCGTAGTCATTATTGGACTTGCGGCACTCGGCTACTACGTTATCTATCCGATGCTCGCCCCACAGCCAGTAGCGCAAACACCGGTAACGCCAGCTGCGCCAGCCGCCCCAGAAACGCCAGCCGCCCCAGTCACCCCGACGCTCGCTGTGCATACTTCGGCCTTTGTATTTGAACCAGCCGGCAAAGTTCCAGCTCAACCAACCACACTCGACCTAACATCAATCAATGGAATCCTTAAGTCAGTAGGCGATAACGCTGCTAACGAAACACTTACCGAAGTTCTCATGAGCGACGAAAAAGGCCAACTCGCTTTTGCGAAGTATCTGACGGCGTTACTTCCAAGCTTCCCAGACGCAGCCCAAGCGAGCACCTGGATGGAAGACGACTTTACCGCTTATGTATATAAGAACAACGCTGGAACCTGGCCAGGCTACATCGCCAAGCTAAAGTCTGGAGCTAACCTTGAAACACTCGCCCAGTGGGTCGCTCTACTTGAAACAAACGACTTAACAAACTTCTACGTCAGCAACCCTGGAAAACTCGCCCCGTTTAAAAACGGAACCTACAAAACCATTTCCGACAGATACGCAACGGGCAGCAATGGAGCCTCGTTTAACTACGCGATCGTTAATAACTACTTCGTAATTAACACTTCGTTCGAAGGACTCAAAGAGTCTCTGCGCTTACTAGGTTTATAAGAAACAATAAAAATACCGCCCAAGGGCGGTATTTTTATTGTTTAAGAAGCCTGCTCGCGCAAACGATAGTTAAATGCTTCGGCGATATGCGGCTTACTTACGACCTTGCTTCCTTCAACGTCTGCAATCGTCTGCGCAGTTTTTAAAATCCGATAGTACCCACGTGCACTAATCATCGACTTATCAAATATCTGCTTAATAAAATCTTCTGCATCAGCCGTAAGACTAACCAACTCATCTACATCCTTAGAGCTCATCTCGGCATTCGTAAAAACATGCTTTTTATAACCAAGTCGCTCACGCTGCTTCCGCCTCGCCAAAAGAACTTGTTCTCTGATTCGCTTCGCCTCATCGCTTAAACCAACCTGAACACTCCGCAGCTCTCCGATTTTTGTTCGCGGAACATGAATCTGTAAATCAATACGATCCAAAAGGGGACCAGAAATCTTTTTTTGATAGCGCAAAATCTCATTCATTGAACACTGACAAGCTTTTTCACTATCACCATAGTACCCACATGGGCACGGATTCATCGCCGCCACTAAAATAAAATGAGCAGGGAAGGTGAGATTATTTTTAATGCGCGTCACAATCGCCTTGCCACTCTCAAGCGGCTGGCGAAGCGCTTCGAGTAAATCACGGCGAAACTCTGGAAGCTCATCAAGAAACAAAACACCACGATGCGCCAAGCTGATCTCTCCCGGTCGCGGAGTCTGACCGCCACCAATAATCGCAACCGACGAAGAAGTCTGGTGAGGCGAGCGAAATGGGCGATGCGCGACATACGCCTGATTTTTTAAAAGTCCCGCCGAACTATAAATCTGACTCACCTCGATAATCTCTTCGAGTTCCAGCGGGGGAAGTATCGAAGTTAATGACTGCGCAAGCATCGTCTTGCCCGTACCCGGCGGACCAACCATAAGCAGGTTGTGACCGCCGGCAGCAGCGATCATCAGTGCACGCTTTGCATGCGCCTGCCCCTTTACGTCCCCAATATCAACTGGATGAGTCATCTGCTCACGATCAATGCGCGTACCCGGCTGAGGAGTAATACGCTTTCGTCCCTCCAGGTGAGCGATAAGCTGCGTTAAGTGCTCAACGGGTATGACCTCGAGATCGGGTATAATCGCCGCCTCCGCCGCATTCTCAAGTGGGACAAATAGTTCCCGCACTCCGCGGTCGCGCGCAAGGCGAGCGATATTAAGCACTCCGCTTACCGGCCGAACACCTCCGTCAAGCGCAAGCTCGCCAACAAAAAGTTTTTGAAATCCATCAAATGGCTTAAGTTGTTGACTCGCAAGTAAATATCCAAGCGCGATCGGTAAATCATACTGTGATCCTGTCTTTTTGATATCCGCTGGCGCTAAATTCACAATAATCTTTTTATTCTCCCTGCTCGGCGGCTTAATACCGCTATTTTTAAGCGCCGCATTAATACGTTCCTTTGATTCTGAAAGCGCCTTATCAGCTAGTCCGACGATTGAAAACGAATGGAGACCGACGTATACGTCGGTCTCCACCTCAATAGCACGCGCCTCAATACCTTCAAGCTCTGCCGACAAGACCTTTGAAAAGTTAGTCTTTGTCATAGAGCTTACACGCTTAAGCCTTTATGTTTATTCTCGCCTTACACGCCTTGCAGTATCGAGATTCTGGATCGGCAAGCAACACTTCTGATTCAATCTCTTTCTGGTCATGCTCGCAGCGTCCATAGGTACCAGCAGCCATCTTTGTAAGCGCATCCTTTACTGACTGGTAGCGCTCCTTAACCGACTCAAGCATACCCATATTAGCCGAAAACTCCTCCGCTTCATCAGTCTCTTCGTCAAACGCATCAACATCGCTACCCATATCTGGGTTCTTGGAGAGTTCAGCCATTTCCTTTTCTAATTCAATTTTTGCAAATTCGAGCTTACTCTTTAGCTGTGCGAGTACTTTTTGATCAATCATATTGTTATGGTATCTATATACTATCAAAATTCCTCCTACGAAACTAGTTTTCGCCTAGCTCATTAACTGCGCCCCAAACCTCATAATGCAAGTGACATCCCGTTGGCCCGTGTACATTTCCCGTATTACCAACCTCACCAATCAGCTGGCCTTGGGAGACATAGTCTCCCGCATCAACGATACGCTTCGAAAGGTGAGCGTAGTGCGTGTGCGTCCCATTTGGATGATCAACAATAATATGGTTACCATATCCACCATTCCATCCATCAGAAGATTCGGCAACCAAGCCATCAGCTGATGCGTATACAGGAGTTCCACACACATTAGCGATATCAACGCCGTTCTTCGCATGAATCGTTTTAAAAATCCATCCCTTAGTTGGGGCAGCGAAATATCCAGTAAGTTTCGGAAGCTTCGTCGCTGAATTAAGAGCGACATTCTGCTGCGGCTTAGCGCCCGGAACAATCACCGAGTCCTGATTAATCGAGGCGAGTGTTACATTTTTGTTATACTTGAGTATCCGTTCAGCTGGAACTCCATAGAGCGCAGCGATTGACTGAACGGTGTCGCCCTCACTTACACGATGCAAAACGCCCGAGACAGGCAAAATCGCAATTTGCGAACCAGCCTTAAGTGCGGTCGCACTTAAACTACGATTTGCCCAAAGTACAGTGTTAAGCGAAATACCGAAGCTCGCCGCAATCGAAGAAAGCGTGTCTCCCTTTTGAATACGATAGGTGAGTACACCATCACGATTAGCTAAGCTTCCGGCAAGTGGTCCATTTGAACCAAAAGCTGCTGACTCATCGAGAAGTAAAAAGCCAGCAGTCTGATCACTAGTAGAAAGTGCGAGGTCATCAGGAAAGTTATCTGCGATATACGCGCTGTCGAAAAACGACTCTCCAAGCGGAACAGCTACTTCTGGACCTCCATATACAGCCTGCGCACCACTTGGATGAATAATAACGGCCAAATCTAAAATAACGCCCGCGAGCATCAGGACAACCGGTAAAGCAAGAGTGCTAGACAGGATGCGGGATAGGAATTTTTTGGCAATATTCAGTTTTCTAGCTAAAGTACTAATAGACAATATACTAGCATATTTAGACGACTTTCGGAAGATACAATACAATAAAATCTTAAAATGGCAAATTAACCCAAAATCATGGAAAAATCCTTTAATAAAGCCCAGGAAGAAGCCATTAACCACTTCGGCGGACCGCTATTAATGGCCGCAGGAGCTGGTTCGGGCAAGACCCGCGCCCTCACGGGCCGCCTAAAAATGCTTATCGAAAAAGGCGTCCGTCCACAAGAAATAGTCGCGATCACCTTTACGAACAAAGCCGCCGAAGAAATGCGGCAGCGCGTATTCGGCAAAGACGCTCCAAAACCAGCTTGGGGCGGTCCATTTCCAACTCCAGGAATCCCATTTATTGGAACCTTCCACTCATTTGGCGCCCGCATCGTCAAAGAAGAAGCCGTACACTTGGGTCGCACAAAAAACTTCACTATTTTTGACGATGACGACTCGTTAAGCATTATTAAAAAAATCGCCAAGCAAATGGATCTCTCGGGCGATCGTTTTAAACCAGCCGTGGTACTGAAAAAAATCTCTAATCTAAAAAGTGAGCTCGCAAGCATTGAAGACCTCGTAGAAGGAGGGGATGAGTGGATGCAGACGCTCGCCGAAGTCTACCACCGCTACGAAAATGAACTCAAAAAGAATAACGCCTTTGATTTTGACGACTTAATTGAAAAACCAGTTCGACTCTTTCGGGCAAATCCAGAAATTCTAGAAAAATACCAACTTAAGTTTTCGCAAATCCTCGTCGACGAGTATCAAGACATCAACACAACACAATATCAGCTCATTAAACTACTCGCACAAAAGCACAATAATGTCAGCGTCGTAGGCGACGATGCTCAAGCTATTTACTCATTCCGCGGAGCCGACTTCAGAAACTTCCTCAACTTCTCGCGCGACTGGCCAAACGCTAAAATAATTCGCCTCGAACAAAACTATCGCTCAAGCGGCAATATTATCTCTGCCGCCAGTGCGGTAATTAAAAATAATACCGTCCAAACAAAGAAAAATCTTTGGACCGAAAATCCTGACGGGGAAAAAGTCCGCCTCGTCGCCGCTGAAGATCAAGATGTTGAGGCCGCCTGGATCGCTTCTGAAATCGACAACCTGTTTACCAAAAACCCAAACGCGGAGATAGCCATCATCTACCGCACTAACGCTCAATCTCGCGCAATCGAACAATCACTCATTTCGTACAACTTCTCATATAAGATTTTTGGCGGTCTTAAATTCTATGAACGCAAAGAAATCAAAGACCTCATCGCTGGATTAAAAATCGCCCTCAA
>CAZFZO010000046.1:0-4733 GCA_964523595.1 uncultured Candidatus Saccharibacteria bacterium
GTTCACTCGCCGACTACCTCAAAGGTAAGCAGGGACGTTTCCGTCAGAACTTGCTCGGTAAGCGTGTCGACTACTCTGGTCGCTCCGTTATCGTCGTCGGTCCACAGCTTAAGTTGAGCCAGTGTGAACTTCCAAAGAAAATGGCGCTCGAGTTGTTCCGCCCATTCGTGATCGCGAAAGTGATCGAGAGTGGTATGGCGCACAACGTCAAAAACAGCAACCGCTTAATTGAGCAAGCTGGTCCAGAAATCTGGGCAATCCTTGAAGAGGTTATCAAAGACCGCCGCGTGCTCTTAAACCGCGCTCCAACACTTCACCGTCTTGGTATTCAGGCGTTTGAGCCACTTTTGACCGAAGACTTAGCTATCCGCTTACACCCAATGGTTTGTCCGGCATTTAACGCCGACTTCGATGGTGACCAGATGGCCGTCCACTTGCCACTTTCAGCTGAAGCGCAGCGTGAGGCGAAAGACATTATGCTTTCTTCTCGCAACTTACTTAAGCCAGCTACCGGAGACCCGATCGTTACCCCAGCACAAGATATCGTTCTTGGTTGCTACTACTTAACTAAGATTAACGAAAAGGCGAAGGGTGCGAAGAAATTGTTTAGCAGCCGCAACGAGGCTCGCTTGGCATACGAATTTGGCGTGATCGAAATCAACGCGCCAATTATCATCGCGGAAAATGGTACGCGCCTCGAGACTTCTCTTGGTCGCATCATCTTCAACTCCGCACTTCCTCCAGACTACGAGTTTGTAAACAAGCAGCTCAACAAAAAGGATCTTGGTAAGCTCGTTAGCCGCATTATCGCAAACTACGGTGACGCCGCTCCGGATTACTTAGACGCTATTAAAGCTACGGGCTTTGAGTACGCGACTAAGTCCGGTATTACCTGGAGTATGTCCGACCTCGTCGTTCCAACCGAGAAAAAGGCGATTATGGCCGAGGCTGATCAGAAAGTGCAGGCTGTTATCGAGCAGTACAACCAAGGTTTGTTAACGGACAACGAGCGCCGCGCTCGCGTTATCGAAATCTGGACCGATGTAAGAACTCGTGTAGCTAAGCTCGTTCCAACGACGCTTAACCCATACGGTTCCGTCTATAACATCGTCGACTCTGGTGCTCGTGGTAGCTGGACACAGCTCACGCAGGTTACGGGTATGAAGGGTCTCGTACAAAACTCACAGTCCGAGGTTATCGAGCTTCCAATTCGCTCGTCATTCACCGAAGGTTTCAACGTTCTTGAGTTCTTTATCGCTACGCACGGTGCTCGTAAGGGTACGACTGACACAGCGCTTAAGACCGCTCAAGCTGGTTACTTAACTCGCCGTCTCGTCGACGTATCACAAGACCTCGTTATTCGCGAAGAGGATTGCCGCACGAAAGAAGGTATCACGATGCGCCGCACTGATGGTAAAGAGTTTAACCACTCATTTGCTGACCGTCTCTTCTCACGCACCGCGTTAGAGGATATTAAAGATGGTAAGAAGGTGATCGTTGCCGCTAACGAAGTAATTGACCGTAAGAACGCCGAAGTTATCGACGGTATTGCCGAAATCGCCGAGGTAAAGGTGAAGTCGCCAATTACCTGTAAGACCTTATACGGTATTTGCTCCAAGTGTTACGGTTTCGACTTAGGTAAAAACAAAGAGATTGAAAAGGGTGAGGCGGTCGGTGTGGTCGCAGCCCAATCGATTGGTGAGCCAGGTACACAGCTTACGATGCGTACATTCCACATCGGAGGTGTTGCCGGTGCTGACATCACGAACGGTCTCCCACGTGTAGTCGAAATCTTTGAAGTCCGCCCTCCAAAAGGAAAAGCGTTCTTGGCTGAAGAGGACGGTGTTATTACCGATATCGAAAACCAGGATTTGCTCCGTATTGTAAAACTTCGCACAACCACTGGTAAGAAAGAGCGTCTCATCGAGTACTCAATGCCGCACACGAGCAACTTGTTCGTGAAGATTGGTGACGAGGTAAAGAAGGGTGATCGTCTCTGTGAAGGAAACGTCGACCTCCGCGAGGTCTTTGAGCTCAAGGGTCGCGGTGAGGTTGAGCGTGAAATCGTCGCCGGTATTCAGAAGATTTATATCTCTGAAGGTGCTTCGATCAACAACAAACACATCGAAATCATCGCCCGCCAGATGTTTAGCCGTATCAAGATCAAAGAAGCTGGTGACACCGACTTTATCGAGGGTGAGGTAATTGAAAAGAGCCGCTTCTTAGAGGTTAACCGCCAGATGAAGAAAGCTGGTAAGCAGCCAGCCAAAGCTAAACAGCTTTTGCTTGGTATTACCAAAGTCGCTCTCTCAACCGAGTCGTTCCTCTCTGCTGCGTCGTTCCAAGAGACCGCTCGCGTACTTATCAACGCCTCTATCGAGGGTAAGGTTGATGTGCTCCGTGGTTTGAAGGAAAACGTCATCATCGGTCGTATTATTCCGGTCGGCAAAAACTATCTCAAAGGTGACCTCTTAGACAGTGAACACGAGGGAGCTGAAGAGAAGGTGGAGTCATAAAAAACAATGCGTACATCCCGCGCCATATCGTAAAGGTAGGGCGCTGGGATTGACGCGAAGCCACTAATTTGCTACTTTAAAGACCATCAATATGAAAGAACAGTCCGACAAAACCCAAGTATACGAAATCGCTTTCTTGCTCAAAACCGGTGCGACCGATGAGCAGTTAGCAGCAACCCTCGCCAGCTTTGGCGCTACGGTTGTTAATAAGGGCCCAGTAAGCCAAATCCAGCTCGCCTATGTCATCAAAAAGCAGAAGAGCGCGCAGTTTAGCTTCTGGCACTTTACGATGGATGACGCGAACAAGATGAAAGAACTTGCTAACGCGCTCAACCTCTTAGACTCTGTAATCCGCTCACTTGTTACGAAAGTCATTCCTCCAAAGGAAAAGACCCGTGGCAAGAAAGAGGAGAAGAAAGAAGTTGCCGCTCCAGTCAGTCAGCTCGACTCCTTGAGCAACGAAAACCTTGAGAAGCAGCTCGAAGAGATCCTCAAGTAAACAACGTACTAAGTCAGTATCAGCAAGGGCGACCCGTAAGGGTCGCCCTTGCTTCGTTTAGCGCAATCCTTGCAGGTGATAGCTGAAAGCTGTAAGCTTATAGCATACTTGTCCCGTTAGAAGTAAGATTTTACGGGCAAGAGATAGTTTAAAAAAGAACGGTCAAATATAAACCAATGTCGTCGATCCCTCTGGGACGACTTACTTTCTAACCGGGATGAACCTAAATAAAGTCTTAATTATCGGCCGTCTAACCGCTGACCCACAGCTCCGCTCAACCAAAAGCGGACAGCAGGTTGCGACGTTTTCAGTAGCCACGAACCGCGTCTGGAACGACAAGAACAACCAGAAACAAGAAGAGGTGGAGTATCACAACATCGTAGTCTGGGGACGCCAGGCAGAGATCGCTAGTAAGTTTTTGCTCAAGGGACAAATCGCGTATATCGAAGGACGCTTGCAAACCCGTGACTACGAAGACAAGACTGGGGTAAAGCGTAAAGTGACCGAAATCGTCGCTGAACGGGTCCAGTTCGGGCCAAAGGCTGGCGGAGCTACCGGAGGGCGCAGTTTTGGTAATAACGCGGCTGAAGCCGCTCCAGAGAAGGCCGCAGTCGAGGAGATTCCAACGATAAACATCGACGACGAGATTAAGGCTGAAGACCTGCCGTTTTAGGCCCTAATTGGCTCTACCCTTGATTTAATTGACAAGTTCTGATAGAATAGCACCTATGATAAAAACTAAGCCGCACGTTAATCCAGAAGTGTTCGACAACATCGACTATAAGAACGTCGAGTTTTTGAAACGCTTTATTTCGAGCCAGGGTAAAATCTTGGATCCGAAATATTCGGGCGCACCGGCAAAGGCGCAGCGCAAACTCGCAATCGCGATTAAGCGCGCTCGCTTCCTCGGTTTGATCTCGCCAACTTCGAAAAACAACTAACGTAGGTAAAACCGTCAGCCCCAAAGGCTGGCGGTTTTGCTATACTTAAACCTATATGGATATCGCATTATTTAATCTCATTCACTCGTTAGCTGGAAGTAGTGACGCACTCGATGTACTCGGAATCTTTTTAGCAAAATACCTCGCATACTTCTTTGTCTTATTCTTCATCGGCGCAATCTTGTTTATCAAAGACCGTCAGCGTCGCATCGCCGCCGTCCTGTACTCACTTCTTTCGTTTTTCATCGGCTACGGACTCATCAAGTACACGATCAATTTTTTCCTGTACCGCGACCGACCGTTTGTGAGTGGAAACTTCGCACCACTTATTGATATAAATCAGACTGCCGCGATGCCATCAGGCCACGCGCTAACCTTTTTCTTGCTTTCGACGATTATCTACCTCGTCGTCTCGCGTCGGGTAGGGGGTTGGTTGTACGTATTCGCCTTTTTAATCGGTATCGGTCGCATTTACGCGGGCGTACACTATCCGCTCGATATTCTTGCCGGCGCGATCATCGGTATACTTACCGCCATCCTCGTCCGCCTCGCTTTTTTCCGCCTTACGCTCCCTGCGCCAGTAAAGAGGGAGGTGGGTGAAGAGCAGATGCTCTAAGAGTGGATTTTTTCGCTCTATTTTGATAACCTAAGCAAGACCAATTAGGTCTTTGGGCCCGTAGTTAAGTCCTGCCTGCGCAGGCAGGGGTATAACGCGGCATCAAAATAGTTCTTTTTCTTATAATGGGCCCGTAGTTAAGTGGTATAACGCGGCATTCG
>CAZFZO010000047.1:0-4656 GCA_964523595.1 uncultured Candidatus Saccharibacteria bacterium
GAGGAAGCGATACGCAGAGATCTTTGCACTACGGCAGAGCTCAAGCGCCACTCGAAATCCGACTATCTGAGCAGCTGGTACGACGTCGAACCAGGGGCTCAGATAGAAATCGAAGTTGATGATGGCGAAGACTACGAAAAGGCGATTTTCGAGATTCCAGAGGCGCCACTGCCGAGCCCGCCCCAGAAGCTAGCGGACAGCTGGAAGTTCGACCTGATGTCGTACTTCAAGCAACACTGCAGATGCATCTCATCCACCACCGAGTAGCGCAAGCAACCGGTGGTTTTTAATTTTATCCCCTGTTAAGACGAAAAAAGAGCGAGAAATGATATACTTATTACAATGTCACTCACAAAAAATCAACTCGCCATTATCGGCGTCGTACTTGGATTAATCATTATCATCACCCTGCTCGCACTCGGGATAATTCCTGGTCTGCGTAGCACCTCTAACTCCAATGGCTTAACCGGGAAGTTAACGATTTGGGGAGTCGAAGACACCGAAGATGAGTTTGCGCCCCTAGTTACCCAGTACAACATCACCAATCCGGGCGTTGAAATAACCTATCGCCAAATGGACGAGGCTAATTATGAGTCAAACCTCATCAACGCACTCGCCGCCGGCACCGGACCAGACGTTTTTATGTTTAAAAACAGCTGGCTTCCAAAACATTTCGACAAAGTCGCTCCAACCAGCCTTACGCAAGTCCCACTCGACACCTTCCGCGAGTACTTCCCAACCGTCGCTGAACAAAACTTTGTCGCCGGAGGCAATATATACGCGATGCCACTCTTTAGCGACTCGCTCGTAATGTTTTATAACAAAGATCTTTTTGACACGGCGGGCATCGCCCAACCCCCACAAACCTGGGAGCAGTTAACCGCGATGATTCCAAAGCTCCGCCAACTCGACACAACGGGTAAAATCACCCGAGCCGCAGTCGCCCTCGGTGGATCAACTAAAAGCATTCACAACGCGAGTGATATCTTAAGCCTGATAATGCTGCAAAACGGCGTACAGATGATCGACAGCCAGTTTACCGAGGCGACCTACGCACGCACCGGTACCGAATCACTCCGCTTTTACACAAATTTTGCCAACCCAATTCAATCAAGCTACTCGTGGAGTAACGGCTTTGGTAACTCAATCGACAGCTTCGCTCAAGAAAAAACCGCGATTATTTTTGACTACGGACGCAATCTCGCCCTCATTAAAGAAAAAAACCCATTCCTCAATATCGGCTTTGCACCAATGCTCCAGAAAACCGACGCACCCAAGAGCATCAACTACGCCGACTACTGGGGCTTAACCGTTTCCAAAAAGAGCGCGAACAAATCACTCGCCTGGGACTTTGTATTTGCTGCTACGACCAACTCGGCCGCCAATAGCGCGTACCTCACCGCCACCGAAAACTCCCCAATGATCCGCTCACTTAGCGCCCCTGCGCAAACCAAGGCCGGCCTCACGGGCATTTTGGCACGCCAAACGCTTACCGCCCGCGGCTGGAGCCAGATAGACAACAACGCGATTACCACGAGCTTCTCGCAAGCAATTGATGCGGTAGTCAGTGGACAAGCTTCTGCAGACAAAGCGCTTAAGACCAGCGAAGAGGCGATCTCCGACCTCATTCGTATCAAAGCGAGTGCCAACCAAAATAATTAATTTTATGAAACGTCATTATAAAAAAATACTGTTCGCAGTCGCTATTCTCGCTGGCCTACTTCTCATCAACCTCGCCCCTATTCACGCCGCAGAAACCAGCATTATCCTGCCAAAATGTGACCCAGCGCTGCCCCTAGGGTCGGCGCCTGGACCAAATGGCCCTCCGTGTGACGCCAATCAATTCATCACACTAATTAAAAACATCATCAACTGGCTTACTATCATCGCCTTCCCATTAGCCGCTATCTTTATCGGCTGGGGTGGGTTTGATATAATGACAGCAGCTGGGAATAGCGAAAAAGTAAGTGGTGGCTGGAAACGCATTAAAGTCGCACTTATGGGCGTTGTCGTTCTCCTCTTCTCATACATTATTATTCAATTGGTCTTTAACGCGCTTAAAGTCCCATCCGACCTTCGTCCAGGCGGAACAACCGTAAACGACCCTCTCTTTAACTAATCTATGTTTGCCAATCTTATTGTTAAGCTCTTCGCAGTTCCTGAAGCATTCGCTGCAGGAGGCGACTCGTCAGGTGGAGGAATCCCAACTAATCCAGGCCCAAGCGTAGCTGATGTTCCCGTTCCTAAGATCGACCTCTCCGACGCCAACCCGCTTGGCAAAAGCACGACCATTACCCAGATTCTCCAAAACATCCTCGACTTCTTAGTCAAAGCCGGAGCCGCAGTTGTTGTTTTAATGGTAATTATTGGCGCGTTTCAAATGCTCCTCTCGCAAGGTGACCCAGAAAAGTTTAACAACGGTAAAAAGACTATTCTCTACACGGTCATCGGGTACGCGATCCTACTCCTCGCCGACGGCATCGCACTTATCGTTAAAAATGTCTTATCAAAATAATATGAAAAAAACCATTTTTACGATGAGTTTGGCAGCACTCGCCACTCCGCTGGTAAGTTTTGCGGCTATTACGACCGGCGAAGGCGTTATTCAAGCGATCTATGACATCGCCGACTGGATGTTCGCCTTCTTCCTCGCCATCGCCGTTATTATGATTATCATCGCCGCCTTTAGTTTTTTAACCGGTGGTGGTGACCCAGAAAAATACGGTAAAGCCAAAACAATGCTTCTCTACTCCGCGGTCGCGATCGCCGTCGCCGTTCTCGCACGTGGATTTAGTACTATCGTAACCAGCGTCGTGAAATAATATGAAGAACTTTTTTGCCACGCTCGCCCTCACCCTCCTTCCACTTACTACGCTTGCCGCTGGCCCAACCCCACTACCAACCGACCCCGTACCAAATGGTGCATATGGCGCACTTGCTGCGATTCGCTCAATCGCCAACTGGATGTTTTCTATTCTCCTCGTCCTCTCGGTTATCTTCATCCTCTACGCCGCGTTTATCTACCTCACCTCTGCTGGTGACACTGAAAAAGCTGGCAAGGCTCATCAGATTCTTATCTACGCCGCTATTGCGATCATCGTTGCCATCCTTTCGCAAGGAATCGTCTACGCCGTAAGCAGTATTGTTGGATACAACGCGAGACCAAATTACGCACCAGACGTTAATATAGGCAACTTTAACCCATTCTGGTAAAAACTATGAAAACAAAAATCATAACCTCGCTTACGAGCTTCTTACTTCCCGTTCTCGCCTTTGCCGCCTTTCAGCCAGCGCCATTTACCATTCCTGAAAACTCCAGCCTCACGGGTGGTGGCAATGGTATCGTCAACTTACTTCGCATCGTCGCCAACTGGATGTTTACCATCCTCCTTTTGCTCGCCGTCATCTTTATTATCTACGCTGCGTTTATCTACCTCACCTCTGCTGGTGACACTGAAAAAGCTGGTAAAGGGCACAAGATTATCATCTACGCCGCAGTTGCGATTGGCGTCGCCATCTTAGCCAAAGGACTCGTCTTTATTGTTGCGCAATTAGTAGGTGCGAGTAGTTCTGTGAATGGGCTGTAATCCTAGCTGTGCTATACTGATACTCATAGCGAAAGGTCGAAGAATGATATACATATAAGAATCACTATGAAAAAATTTACATCGTCTCTTGCGCTCGCTTTTGTTGCTGCAGCTATGCCACTTCTCTCGTTCGCACAAGGCGGAAGTGGAATTAGCAGCGTACAAAATCTCCCAGAAGGCGTAAAAGACTTTGGTGGCTTTATCAAAATCTTCAATACCCTTATTAACTGGATATTTACGATTTTGTTAATCTTAGCCGTTTTCTTCATCCTCTTTGCGGCCTTCAAGTATTTGACCGCTGGTGGTGACAACGAAAAGATTGGCTCAGCCCACAAGATCCTCGTATACGCTGTCGTAGCAATCGCTGTCGCCCTCTTGGCGCAAGGCGTACGCTTCGTCGTAGCCCAGCTCGTCGGTGTTCCAATTCAAAGCGCCGGTACGACTCAGCAATAACTTGTCTGAACTAAATTAAAACACCCTCGCCTCGCGAGGGTGTTTTAATTTCAAATAAAAAAGGCGGTTAACTCGGATGCTGCGCATCCGCGTTAACCGCCCGAACCTACGAACCCTTCGCGATCACAACCACCGTGTGCTCCTCCGCGCGGGACGAGTTATCCCAAACGCGGAACCACCCAACTCCGTAGAGCTCGAGTCGAGCCCCAGCGCCTAGCGAGCGAACCTCGCCATTGCCGAACTCAACCGAGTACCCGCCAAGAGCCGGCGTGTCATACAGCTCGACCGAGCGCGCTCCCTTCGGAACCCTCACCCACTTCGACTTCGTCGGAGCGGCCCAGAGCGTGAGCACGAGAGCGCGCTCCTCGCCAGGAGTCAGCTCCGAAAAACCGAATTGCTCGATAGTCGTCGGAATCTGATCGCGCGTAACTGCACCGTTCACGCGACGACCCGAGACATTGACTATCCCCGCCTCGGCGCCGACCACTGCTGCCGGCTCGCCCTTCTCCGACGAAGAAGAACTTTTCGTCGGGTTCATCATGATCATCACGACGACTCCACTGACCGCGAGGATGCGCCCACCGAGAGTCAGAGACCCGCCACCGCCATGCCCTCC
>CAZFZO010000048.1:0-4532 GCA_964523595.1 uncultured Candidatus Saccharibacteria bacterium
GTTTTAAAGATACAGATCTTGCTGCCCAATCAAAATGTCGGAATTTGTAAGGATTCATTTTCCAATTATCGGCATACTGTGCATGTAATTACAAAAAAATTTCGCTTATGACGCTTAGAATTCTCTTAGTTGATGATGAGGTCGACCTCAGAGATGGGCTGATAGATCTATTAACGATTGAGGGTTTTAAGTGCTTCGGAGTTGGCTCCATTGCCGAATACAAAGCTTGGAGTGATCAACATGACTACGACATCTTGATGGGTTAGAAATTCTGGGCATACACAAATCCTCGCGGACTTCGCCGGTAGTGATTGTCACTTGTGAGGGTCAGTTAGAGGATCGAGTGCGCGGACTGGAGGCTGATGCCGATTATTACCTTGTCAAGCCAGTAGTAATCGAAGAGCTAGTAGCGCTGATACATAAATTCTCGCGCCGAATGCTGCGTGACCAGAAAAGCACTTATCAAATTGACATGCAGCGCTGGGCGCTTAAATTTCCAAATGGTTTGAATGTCACTCTGACGCGTAATGAATTAAAGCTCATGTCCTGTTTCGTCGATCGGTCTGGCATCACCGTTAAACGCAATGAGATCATATGCGCGCTAGGAGCCAAGCCTGAAGTCTACGATGAACGCAGGCTGGAAGTTTTGGTACGTCGTTTGCGAAAGAAAATTGAAGATATCGGAGTTCAAAACTTCCCGCTTGCGACGGTTTACGGTACAGGTTATGTCTTTAACGATGATCTGAACCTAGTTTGAGTCGCTCGGCAATATAAGGAATCCTCAGACACATTCTGGTACCTTCGCTGATACGGCTGGCGACTTCGATCCGGCCGCCATGAAGTTCTGCAATCTTCTTGACGAAGGCCAACCCCAGACCAATCCCTCGGGTCGGGCTATTTTCGTTAACTCTAAAATATTCTTTGAAGATCGCTTCGTGATGGCCTGGGTCGATGCCGATGCCTATATCGGTCACGCAAATGCTGAATTCGTTATCGGAAACACTCAATGTGACATTCACGTCGGTATCCTCCGATGAGTATTTGCAGGCATTGTCGATGAGGTTTAGGATTGCAGTCTGTAGCAGTTGCTCATCAAATTCAGCGTGAACTTCTTGGGTCGGTACCTGTAAAAGGATTCGATGGTTGGCTTGATACGATCGGTACTTACGGATCAAATCGGATAGCCAAGCGTTAAGTTCAATACGTGTTGGCCTAATGACCTCCATCATGTTGTTGAGGCGATCACTCTGTACCCAACGCTCGAAGAGAATTGCGAGACGTTGCGTGGCAGAAACCAGTGTCTTGTAGCGCTTTTCAAACTGGTTAATGCCGAGCTGGAATTCGTGCTTCAATAGTTTTAGCTGCGTCTCGATAATCCCCAGGGGGTTTCTGAACTCGTGCGAGATCATGGCACCGAAACGCACATATTGGGCACGGACATTCTTTTCATTTTCGAGAAGAAGTTCGAGATAATTGGTACGTTCTTTGACAAGGTGTTCTAACCTGGCCTCGGATTCTCTCAGTGTGCGTAATGCAGCCTCTTTCGATGCGAGCGCTTCACGCTGGGCCTGTTCGCGCATTAATCTTTCGCTGTGTATGCGATCAGCCAACGCAAGAGATAGCAGCACCATTTCGAAGGCCGACCCAATCTGTAAGGCGTAATTTGTGAAGATATTGCTCGGGACAAGATCCATAATCCGGAGGTAAGCAATTATCGCTCCTGCGCACAATGAACCCCAAGCAATTGCGAAGTAGTGCGCAGAGTGCTGGTGATTACGGATCGCCTGAAGAACAACGATAAACAAAAGCATAACCATTGGTATCGTCAGGCCAAAGAATGCAGAATAAAGCTGACGAATTCCAAAGCCATAAAACATAGACAACGGCATAAGGATTGCAACCAGAAGGTAGGCATAGCTAATGACCGAGATGGCCTGATGGGATGCTCGTTTAAGTTGAGAGGCGTTCAAAAAACTTTGAGCGAATTTCAATCCGAATGCGCCTGATAGTGCAAAGAAAAAGCTTTGCGAGATCTGGTCCCAGGCGACAAGATTGGGCCATAAATAGACACGAGCAAACCCGTTCCCCGAAAACATCCCTAAGCCCATAGATGTGGCAAAAAGAAAATAGAGTAAAAAACTACGATCACGCAGGGAGAGGAAAATCAGTAGGTTGTATAGTGCCAAGGTAATCAAACCGCCAAAATAGACTGCTTGCGCGAGCGTGTAGAGCTGCTCGGAGTGAAAGAATTGGTTTTGGGGAACAAGTTTGAGCGGAATGGATATCGGGTAGCCAGACCGAACCTCGATGTAATAGGTCAGTGGGCTCGTGTTAACGTGAATCGGAAACGCAAAGAAGCGTGATGGTAAAGGTTGGGAAGAAACACTTTCCATTAGCCCGCTATGGTATGTGCGGCCGTCAGGGCTATAGAGCGACACCTTGTCTAGGCCGAAAAATGGGATGTCTAAAACCCAGTCTGTTGAAGTGCCCTCGGTGCGCTGTAGGGTTAACTTCAACCAGTACGTAGCTTTGCTTAACCCGAAGTTGAGTTCTTGAACGTCCGCTGGCACCGATTGGAAACGGGCACGAAGTTGTTCAGAACGGATCTGAGTGATATCGAATTGATTGGTTTCGTCAACAAGAAATTCGATGCCGGTGAGGCCCGAAACGGGTCGTTCTGTATCTAGCGTGATGGGGGATGCATGCGCCGCTAACGAACAACAGAGCCCAAAGAGTGTCAAGAAAATCCGGAAGCGCTTGCGCATTAGGTGAGGTGCTAATCAGGTTCGGTCAGAGGAGTAAGAATTGATTTCTACCGGATGATAGATCAGGTGGGGTGGAAAAAGCATTGAAATTGGACTCGCGCGATAGTGAGTCCGGAGGGGCGGCCGGCAAGATTTTGACCAATACTTACATTTCAGGGGGTTGTGGCCATTTTGAGTTGACTTACCCATTGCTCGCGCCGAATATGATTCTCAGTAATCTATCGGCAACAACCGAGTCGATTGGTGTTTCGTATAAATGGGAGATGGACAAATGGCTAAAGAAGGTTCGGTAGCGCCCAAGGAACGGGTCAATATCGTTTACAAGCCCTCGACGGGCGATGCACAGGCAGAGGTTGAACTGCCTCTCAAACTCCTGGTCATGGGTGACTTTACGCTGCGTAACGATGACACGCCTATTGAAGATCGCAAGCCTCTCTCCATCGACAAGGATAACTTTGAGTCAGTGCTCAAGAGCCAGAACCTGTCCCTTGAAATGACGGTACCCAACAAACTTGATGACAAGGCCGGGAAAGATGATGTTCTTGCCGTCAAATATAACATTGAGTCGCTGGATGATTTTGCCCCGGACGCCATCGTTGCCAAAGTGCCGGAGTTGCAAAACATGATTGCATTGCGCGATGCACTCAAAGCGCTTAAGGGTCCGCTGGGCAATATCCCGGATTTCCGCAAAAAACTGCAGGAACTCGTGCAAGACGAAGGCGTGCGTCAACGCTTGATGAGCGAACTGGGCATTCAGGATAGCTGATCCCAAAGACTTTTATTTAAGGATACCGATCATGAGTGAACAGAAACAAGAGCTGAATCCGGCGGCCCCAGCCGAGGGTGCACCCGCAGGATCGCTGCTGGATCAGTTGGTTGAAACGGCACGTATTCGTCCGGATGACGAAGCGTATTCGATTACCAAACAGGGGTTGCAGGCTTTTATTTCCCAGTTGTTGGAACCTCAGCGTGGCGTAGAACGTGTCACCCAGGCCACCGTCGATGACATGATTGCCGAGCTGGACAAAAAGCTGTGTTCCCAGGTCGACCAGATCCTCCATAACCAACAGTTTCAGAAACTGGAATCTGCATGGCGTTCGCTGAAGTTTATGGTTGATCGCACCAATTTCCGGGAAAATGTGCGTATCGATTTTGTCAATGCGCGCAAAGATGACCTTCTTCAGGACTTTGAAGATGCGCCCGAAATCGTTAAATCCGGTCTGTACAAAACGGTTTATACCGCCGAGTACGGCCAATTTGGTGGCCAGCCTTACGGCGCCATGATCGCTAACTATGAATTCGGCCCGGGCCCGCAGGATATGAAACTCCTGCAGCATGTTGCCTCGGTTGCCGCAATGTCTCACGCACCATTTATCGCAGCAGCTGGCCCGGAGTTTTTTGGCATCGAAAGTTTCAACGATCTCCCGAATATCAAAGACCTGCAGGCGATCCACGAAGGTCCGCAATATGTTAAGTGGAACGCCTTCCGTCAGAGCGAAGACTCTCGCTATGTGGGTTTGACCTTGCCGCACTTCCTATTGCGCTTGCCTTATAGTCCGGAGACCATCCCGAGTAAGCGCTTCAACTACACAGAAGACGTGTCTGCGGGCAATAAGGATTTCCTCTGGGGTAATGCTGCATTTGCCTTTGCAACCCGACTGACGGAGAGCTTCGCCAACTATCGTTGGTGTGCCAATATCATCGGTCCAGAGTTTTTTAATGATACGGCGACCACCGAGATCTACACCTTCAATTCTATGGGTGCTG
>CAZFZO010000049.1:0-4438 GCA_964523595.1 uncultured Candidatus Saccharibacteria bacterium
GATGCCTTTTGCGCGGTTATTCTTACCGTAGAGCTGATCGAGATGACTCTGCCACCTGCCCAAATCCCACTCCATCTGCTCAAGATCGACCGTCGACAGCGTCGATTGTGGGCGCTGTCCGGGCGGACAGATACAAGGGGCGCGCTGACAGTAGCTACACCCGAAGCTCGGATACTTCCGCGCTAGCATTTCAACGAGTGGCAGATTTTCGAAATGTTCGGCGATACAGAATACGCGCGAGATCACTCGCGAAAGCGCTTTGCCGAGCTTCGGCTTCCCAATCTGCTTACGCACTCCGTCTTGCAGGTCTCCTAGGGCGAGCTCGAACAAGCTAATGCGCTCTCCGAGGCCGTCGAGAAAGATGCGATTGCGTCGACCGTAAAGCACTTTGACGTGCTGAAACATGTTCTTGAGTGAGACGCTCATATCTACCCTCCATGCGATGAACTGTCCTCGTTATAACGGATTCGTATCTGTTTTGCAAATAAATCCCGCACCACTTTCGGAGAAAAAGTGGTGCGGGATAAAAAATGCCCGCCTTCAACTTCCTTCCGAAAGATGTAGGCGGGCGCGAGGCTACGGACGGTGCAGGTAGTGGGGCCGACGGGGGCGCTCGCTGATGAACGGCCGGCTGTAGTAGCCCGGTTCGGGCGCCGGCTTGGCCGCGAAGCTGAACTGCGACCGGCTCTCCGGCGGCACGTACGGACGCGTACCCGCAGGCTTGCCGGCGGCGACGCATGCGGTGCAGTTGAAGACCTCGGCGACGGGTTCGCCGCCACGCGACAGCTTCTTGCCGACCTTCACGATCGATCCGGCGGTCTTGATCACCGCCGTAGGAGTGACGAGGACACTTCCCCAGTGGGAGCCGTCCACGGTGGTCACGATGTGTCCGTGACCACACTCGGGGATCTTGATGCTGACCTTCTTGGGCATGACACCCTCCGTGAGCACGCAGACTACCTGCGCACCAACCAAAGCACAATACATATTCTTATAATAAAAGTCAATAGAAAATAAAAAGGCGCCAGACTCCCGGGGGAAATCTGGCGCGATTGAGTTGTTTGTCCGATCTCACGGAGTAGTGCTACATTCGAGTGACCTGCTCGATCGGATCCAGGCAGTGCCTGGGACCGAACTTCCCCATCACCACTCCCTCGGGGAAGTAGTCCTGGTAAGCGCGCCGCTCGAAGAGCTCTCCGATGTCGAGGGTGACCACGGCACCCTCACTCACCGGATTCTGCCCGTTGGGAGCGAACTCCCGACAGAACTTTGCGAACTCGCGCTTAGTAACGTTGTCATCCTGGACGATGGGCCCCTTGCCCATCAGCACCTCACCCTGCGGCGTGATGACGAGGATCGCCTGGGGCAGCTGCGGGCAGTCGAGCTCGGTGAACGAGCTGACCTTGCGCGCCCCGCCGAGGAAGACCCGAGTGTACGTCCCGAGTTCCTTCTGGAGGAGCTCGGTACCGATGACCTTGTCTCCATCGTGGAGCCCCGTCACCCGCTCGAACTTCTGCTTCGCGATGCGCCGCCACTGACCGTTGCTAAGCTTCTTCACGTTGAAACCTCCGGAATCTGGAACGCGGTGGTTAGCTAACCCCGCTCATGCAGATTCGGACTAGGACAGGCCCAGAACACGGGAACATCCCGCTTTTATGGAACCTGTCTTTAATATTATATCACCAAAAATGTCTTTTGTCAATATGCCCCTTTTGCTCTTTTCTTTATATAAAAACGGCCGATTCCCGAAGGAACCGACCGTACGAATCTACTTCTTGAGCAGCGGCTGGAGCCACTGCCAAAACGAACCACGCATCTGAAACCCGATCTGCCTGCCGACAATCTCGCCACCCTTGTAGACGAGAAAATACGGAACAGCCTTGGCTCCATAGCGATCAATGAGTTCGCCGCTCCTCTCTTCATCTACGTCGATCTTCACCAGCTTGAACGTGCCTGGATGAAACTCGACGAGCTCGTCGAGCACAGCGCTCATCTGCCGACATGGCCCGCACCAATCCGCGAAGAACTGTACGAGTACCGGACCGGTTGCTTTGAGCACCTCCCGCTCAAAGTCGGCCTCGTCCTTGACGAGGACAAACGGAGCTTTTGCGGCCATACGACCCTCCCTTTGCGACTAGAGAACTGGTTGCAGACACCGGCTACTGACCTCGGATAGATTAATCGAGTAGCTCTTAAAACGCAAATCCCGCCAGTGGCGGGATTTGCTTAGTACTTTATTAGTCTTTGACCTCGATACCCATGTTACGGGCGGTACCTTCGATGATGCGCATCGCTGCTTCATCGCTGTTGGCGTTGAGATCTGCCTTTTTCTGTTCGGCGATTTTCTTAACGTCAGCCTTGGTTACCTTTCCTACTTTCGTCGTGAGTGGGTTTCCACTACCCTTTTCGATACCAGCTGCTTTCTTTAAAAGCGCAGAGGCTGGAGGGGTCTTAAGGATGAAATCAAACGTGCGGTCTTCGTAGATAGTGATGACGGCTGGGATTGTGTCGCCGGCCATCGTCTTGGTCGCCTCGTTAAATTTCTTACAAAAATCCATCAGGTTGATACCATGAGGACCGAGGGCGGTTCCGATCGGAGGCGCTGGGTTAGCAGCTGCTCCCTGAATCTGGAGTTTGACGACTGATTTTACTGGTTTAGCCATATAGTTGTTTTATAGTTTTTGCACTTGGAGACTGTCGAGTTCGAGTACGGTATCACGGCCGAAGATTGGAATAACCACTTTGATTACTGCACTCTTCTCGTCTACCTGACTGACTTTCGCCTCCTGATCCTTAAATGGACCGTCGGTAATTTTTACCATGTCGCCTACGGCTAAGTCAACCGTAAAGCGCTTCTCGCCACCACCCATCTTCGCCATCAAGCTATCAACTTCAGCCTGTGAGAGTGGGAGTGGAGTGGTCGTATCAGAGCCAACGAATCCGGTAACGCGTGGAGTGTTTCGCACGACGTACCAGCTGTCATCGGTGAGGATCATATCAACGAGCACATATCCTGGAAACGTCTTCTCTTCGATCTCCTGGCGCTTGCCGTTTTTGATCTTAATCTTTTTCTCCTTAGGGACGACGACGCTGAAAATCTTATCACCCATTTGGAGACTGTCGACACGCTGGTTCAAATAGCGCGCAACTGCGTCTTCATAGCCAGAGTACGTGTGTACCGCGTACCAGTGGCGACCAGCTCCTCCCTGCTGCTTACCTCCTGTCGGGGCCTTTTTATCCTTTTTTTCGTCCATAGGAAATTTATAATTAGACGACTAATATTTTGCCTAAGAGATAGCTAAACGCGTAATCAAATACACCCAGATAAACGGCTACAATAAGCGCGATCGCGATGACGGTAATCGTCAAACCACGGGTTTGCGCGAAGGTTGGCCACTGGATGGACTTAAACTCCTGCTTGGCACCAATAAAGTATTCTTTGACTCGTGAGAACATATTGCTAGAGATTATACGATAAAGTTGGACAAAAAGTCAATTAGATGTCGAGGTTCTTTACCGAAAGGGCGTGACTCTGAATAAATTTAGCGCGTGGAGCTACTTCTTCACCCATAAGCACGTCAAAGAGCTTATCGGCTTGAGCCGCGTCGGCAACCGTGATCTGCTTTAAGACGCGATTGGTTGGATCCATCGTAGTTTCAGCGAGCTGGTCGGCGTTCATTTCACCAAGACCTTTGTAGCGCTGAATCTTTACACCCTTAACCGTCTCCCCTCCTTCAGAAGCTGATTCAACTACCGCCTCGTCCTCTTTAGCCTGCTTACCGGCCTTAGTCTTTTGTGCGTCCACTTTAGCGGCGAGGATTTCTTTGATAATCTTTTCCTTTTCCTCTTCGCGATACGCGTACCTCAACTCTTTACCGCGACCAATACTATAGAGTGGTGGTTGAGCTGCGTACACGTGCCCACTTTTCACGAGTTCTGGGAAGTAGCGGTAGAAAAGCGTTAACAAAAGCGTACGAATGTGACTTCCGTCGACATCAGCGTCTGTCATGATGATGATCTTGTGATAGCGAAGCTTCGTAAGATCAAATGATTCGGCGATCGCGGTACCGAGTGCGATAACCAACGATTTTACTTCTTTATTCAGAAGCATTTTGTCGATACGACTCTTTTCAACGTTTAGAATTTTTCCACGAAGCGGCAAGATGGCTTGCGTACGACGATCACGTCCCTGCTTGGCAGAGCCACCGGCAGAGTCTCCCTCTACAATGAAGAGTTCCGACTCTTCTGGGCTGCGGCTTGTACAGTCAGCGAGTTTACCTGGCAGAGTTAAACCGTCGAGCGCACCTTTGCGCAGTACGGTGTCACGCGCAGCCTTAGCAGCCTTGCGCGCTTTGGCGGCTAAAATACACTTTTCAATAATCTTTCCCGCGTCGCGACTGTTGCGCTCAAAAAAGTTCTTGAGTGCTTCGTTGACCGC
>CAZFZO010000050.1:0-4395 GCA_964523595.1 uncultured Candidatus Saccharibacteria bacterium
AACGGTGATGGCAAGATAAACTCGGTGGACTTCTCAATTATGCTTGCCTTCTGGAAGACACCGTATCCGTTTAGAAATCCTTACGTAGATATGAACGGCGACAAGAAGGTGAATTCAGTCGACTTCTCCATCTTGCTCTATCAATGGGGCAAGAATCCCGCTCTCTTTAAACGACCATAACTATGCTTACCAAACGAATCATACAAATCATAGGTAGATTATCGCTGGCGATGTTTCTGCTCTTGCCACAGTTGGGATACGCTACTCAGCTAACTTTTAGCACCGCAGCATTAGAGGTGAGTGCACAACGAGAAGTACTGGTTGATGTTGTGCTTGACCCTCAGGAGAAAAAAATAAATGTGGTTGAGGGCGTTATTCAATTTTCGGGTCCCGCAACTGATGGCTTAGGTGTGAGTATTGAGAACGGCCAGTCAGTGCTGCCTATCTGGCCAACGCCGCCGCAGTATAATGAAGCAACGAAGTCGATTACTTTTGTCGGCGGCGTGCCACAAGGATTTAATTCTCAGGGATTACTCTTTAGGCTGCGTTTTACTCCTGTCGCGTTAGGTGCAATGACCATTGTGCATACCAGCGGCTCAGCTTATGTAAATGACGGGAAGGGGACGAAAGATTTTTTGGAGTCAGAAGCGCTTACGTTATCGGTCGGGGAAGGCGAACTAACGACATCAGAAACTTCTTCGCCTAGTTCTCGGTCTGTTTTAAATGGTATAATTTTAGTATTGCTCGCTGGAATTGTGTGTGCAGCATGTATATATGGATATAAAAAAACACATGCGCGTTAAAAAAATAGCTGCACTATACGCTGGCGTTCTCGCTGCTTTGCTTTTTGGTTTTCACGGTGTGCATGCGGCAACACTACAGATTAACTCTGGGTCAGGAACGCTCTCTCCGGGGAATATCGCAACGCTTTCAGTTGTTTTAAATGCTGAAGGAGTTTCTATAAATAATTCCGAAGCGAAAATCGTATTTCCCACAGACCTCTTAGAGGTTATTTCAGTTAGCAAGAGTGGCTCAATACTTTCGTTATGGATAGAGGAGCCGGCATATTCTAACCCAGCAGGAACCATAACGTTCAACGGCGGTATTCCTACCTATGGCTTCGCTGGTTCAAACGGAACAGTGGCGACTTTTGTCGTAAGGGCAAAGAAAGCTGGCAAGGCGGACATTGTTTTCGCTGATGCCGCTATCCGCGCAAACGATGGGTTTGGTACAGATGTGCTAACTGGAAAGTTTGGTAAGACGCTCTCAATTATTCAGAGCGAAGAAACGGTAGTAAAAGAAAGCGTGAAGACTGAGTTAGCTCCGGCGATTGCGGCGCTGCAAATAACCTCGCCAACGCATCCTTCGCAAGAGGCCTGGTATAAAGAAAAGAGTCCGACTTTCCAGTGGCAGGTTCCTGCTGGTATAACAGGAGTACAAACGGCAATTGATAAGAAGAGTGCCGGTTTGCCTCGCGTGACTTATATTCCGGCTATCAACGAAAAAACGATTGAGAACGTAGAAGACGGCGTGTGGCACTTTAAGGTTCGTCCTCGTAAGGGCGGAGAATGGGGTCCAGTAAGCTCCTACGTGGTACGCGTTGATACCGCTGCACCAAAGAAAAACAACGTCACCTTTACTTATAATGAAGAGCGGAGAGTTCTCGGTATCGCGGCAGATATCGTAGACGAAACTTCTGGTGTTGAGTACTACGAAGTGTACGTCAATGACTCTTTGGTAAAGAAGGTTCAACCGGCGGAGTTTGTGAGTGGTGTCTATAGTCTTGCTATTGATGCTGTAGGTGAAAAATCTGTCGCTTTGGTCGCCGTAGACCGTGCTGGCAACAGCGTAAAAGCGGAGGGATCATTTATCGTACCAGCTGCTCCTGTGCCGGCAGAGCCAGCTCCAGTTCAAATTGAGCAGCCGTTTCTCGTTGTGGGTCCGCTCGCCGTGCCTGTGCTCTACGTTCTCGTAGTCGTGCTCATCGTGCTTGTCCTACTTTTCGCTGCTTTCAGAATGGGGAGTCACTACGGACGCCTATATGGAAAACTCAAGATGCGTAATGCTCTTTTGAAGGGTGACAACACAAAAGTACTTCTCTTGCTCAAGCGCCGTCTTGAGAAGCATCTTGAAATATTGCAACGCACGCGACACAACCGCATCCTTTCAAAGGAAGAGAAGGAAATCAAAGAGGCAATCGAGGGCGACTTGGACGAAGTGGATCGTGCGATAGAAGAACAGAAGACTGAATAATATCGTACTGAGACAGTGAGTACGGAGAAGCTGCTGCGATATTGATAAATGCTTGCGTCGTGCTACCATATCGGCAGAAGTTAGCCGTGTGGCTGACTCACGTCTCCTCTAGGGCCGCAATATGCGGCGGGAGTTACCATGTCTCAAGGCAGTCCTATCCCACATCCTCGGCCGATTCCACACCGTACTCAGCCGGTCACTGTCATGCCGCCGGTCTACGAACTTCCCATCAACATGTGGCAGTGGTGCCGAGTCGACGAAGTCTGTGTGGCGGTGAACGAACTCAGCACTTCGATGGGCTACGGGCTGAAGACGATTCCGGATAGCCTCGTCGAGCGGTTCGCGGCACTGGTGCGACCGAACAAGCCACGAGAGAGTGAGCCGGTTCGTCATGACCAGCCGCTCAAGCGATTCCTGCGTTTTTCGGTTACTGGCGGCGAGCTCTGCTTTGGCGGCGACGTTCGCCCCAGTAGAGACGAGTCCGACCTCAAGATCATCTCTGGCCGAGGGGTCATCGGGCAACTCAAGGGATTCGGACTCACGAGTTACGTGCCTGAAGGATGGGTGCGCGACCTGCTCGGGTTCGTTCGTCTCGGTCTTCACTCGGCCACAGTGGTACAGACGCTTGAGGATGGCGTCTGGCAGGAGCAGTTGTACGGGACGCCGTACTTCGACAAGAACGCAAGCGTCATGGGGCGGCGGGGGAAGGTTGTCTCCGCTCCCGCCCAGTACTGGGCCTGGCGTCGCGGGAAAATTGAGTAGTTGGTGTGCGTGCGGCGGGGACCTCCGGGTCTCCGCCGCTTTGATTTTGTGGAGTAAGCGCGTTCAGCTATTCTTTCTTTCTAGGGGGGGGCTTACCCGATGACTTCTTTGAGATTTAGGCGTATCAGAGGATTTGATGGGTCTCGGTAGGGCCCACAAGGTTGTTGGGAGACTAGGTGTCCGTCGCTAATCGTCCTTCGTTGAAACTTCGGAGCGATTTAGCTTTGGAGCACCAGCGGGGCTCAACCGTCTTTTTTCAACGCTACATCAACGAGTCTTTTGTAAGCAAACGCTTTTCCAGATCCAGTTTTCAGGTATCGCTCAAAATTTTCAGCTAATTGTTCTTTTTCGAACGCAGCATAAGTGCATGCCGTTCTGTAGCCTTGGCGAAAGACGGTTGGGAGACTAGGATTCGAACCTAGATACACGCCTCCAGAGGGCGCGGTCCTACCATTAGACGATCTCCCAATTGTTCCTAGATTCTAGGGTATTTTCGGAAAGAAATCAATTCTTGATAGGCTTCTTCGTGATATAATAGATTAGAAACGGGGATGGGGAGAGGCGAAGAGGTAAGATCCTACGCAGGGCAAGCAGGATGACAAGGGGGGCGGGGTAAGTGTAAAAAATACATGGCTGAAGTTGAGGGTTCAATACAACTGAATATGGAGGCGCTACAAAAGGAGGTCGACAAGGCCGCTCCTTTTCGTTCCATTATCAAGATGGTGGATATGGTGATTATTCAGGCATATTTAGCGCGAGCTTCGGATATTCACATGGACCCAGAGGAGAAGCACCTTCGTTTGCGTTTCCGAGTCGATGGTGTGCTTCACGACGTGTATTCATTTCCTAAAGAGCTCCACTCAGAAATCATTACTCGCATCAAGGTGCTTTCGGCGATGCGTACTGATGAACACCAAGCAGCGCAAGACGGTCGTATGCGCGTGACGGTGCCGGATGTTGGCTTTGTCGACGTGCGTGTTTCCATTACGCCAACGTATTACGGCGAGAACTGCGTGATGCGTTTACTGGCTGGGCAGGCGAGTGATTTTAGTTTGGCTAACCTTGGATTTTCGGAGCAGAACCTGAAGGTGATTCACAAGGCGATGAAGAAGCCGTACGGTATGATTCTGGCCACTGGTCCTACTGGTTCCGGTAAAACGACGACGCTCTACATGGTGCTCAAAGAAATCAACAAGCCGGAGATTTCAATTATTACCATCGAAGATCCGATTGAGTATTCGCTGCCGGGCGTTGACCAGATTCAGGTCAATGCAAAAACGGGGCTAACCTTCGCAAACGGTTTGCGTTCTATTTTGCGTCAAGACCCGAACGTCGTCATGGTCGGTGAAATTCGTGACGGCGAAACAGCCAACATTGCAG
>CAZFZO010000051.1:0-4165 GCA_964523595.1 uncultured Candidatus Saccharibacteria bacterium
TGCATGCCTTATCCACGCCGCCAGCGTTCATCCTGGACCAGGATCAAATCCTCATAAAAAAGTATTTATTTGTCATATGGTTCCTTGCGGAGTCATATGACATCCAAATACTAGACATTGGGACAACTACAAATTATTTGATCTAGTCATTCTGTATATCCATACAGAATTTATTGTGTGCTTCTAAAACCGACTCGCTAGTCATTTTAGAGAGCACTACCTCATCACAACCGATGCTGTGGTTGATGATGAAGCTATCTTGTCTACTGTCTTTCGACAGAGACGTTTTTTCAATGAACTGACGGTGGACTCCTTTTTGGTAAAAGGAATACACCTGCCTTGAGGTCCTAGCTTTGATAGGGCTCCAGGGCAGATGTATCTGGTATATGTTTTGTATTCAGTTGTCTAAAGGCGAAGAGTGCTTTTTGCCTTTTATTGAGCCAGATCTGCAGCAGAAGAAGACTTGGTTCAACTCGTGAGTACTAGTATAGTCGGGGCGAAATAAATGTCAAGCAGGTATCTGTGAAAAATTAAAAACCGCCCAAATGGGCGGTTTTTAATTGATTGTTTTAGTGTTTTGGTTCTACCTTGCAGACGCCACCGGAACACTTATTGTCTTTGCAGCAGGTGTTGCAGTTTCCATCGGTGCAGCAGCCGTCAGCGCAGCCACTACCTCCCATGAGCGCCCACTTGCCCGGGCCGGTAATCATCAAAGAGAATGTGCCAGCAGCGAGAAGCAGTGCGAGTTCTGGACCACCATTGTTTACAAAAAATCCATGACCAAGGTGCGCGGTAAAGATCGCGACGAGCATATCAATGAGTAACGCTTTGCTGACCCAGTGGGTGAGTATGCCGAGAATTAAGGCGATACCACCGAGAAACTCAACCCAGGTAACTACAAAGGCAAAAAAAGTAGCGGCTGGAATGCCGAGGGTGGTAAAAAATCCAGCAACTCCGGCGTTACCCATCTGTACTTTCTGCCAGCCATGCAATGCGAAGCTCAAACCAACGATGACGCGCAAAACAAGTGGAGCGACCGAGCCCCAACTCTTAGCGCACTTACAGTTCAAAAGACCTTTCAACATACGGTTAATAATGTAAATAGTAATTAATAAATAAGTAATCGACTTCATCTAGTATAGCGTAAGAAAATAAAACTGCGCCAGCGTTTCGCGGGGAAACGGTGGCGCAGAAGGGGGCTAGGCGGCGGGGCGTACCGGACGGCGGGGGGTGATGGGCACGTTGGCGAGTCTGCGGATGGCTTCGTGCAGAGCGTTTTGTTGACCATACGCTCTGGCATCCACGGTCCAGTTGGCAATCCTGGGATCTGCGCAGAGCCCGCTGATCATCAGCGACTCTTGTAGGGAGAACCCCTCGTATCCTACGAGTAGGACCGTCGGAAGTTCTCGCTCGACATTGTGACGCTGCAGGGCGATGCCGTGGAGCCCCATGCTCCCCGGATCGTCCTTGTGACGCCTGATGTCGGCGGCGATGATGACTCCGCTCGGAGCTTTCACCGCCTCGACCTCGTCGATACACGAAGCGACTACGATCTCTGCCTGGGGGAGTAGGCGCTTTAGCTCTACTCCTGCCCGTTGCGCGACCTTTTTGAGAGGTAGCGCAACGACGATCTTCGTGAGAATGCGCAAGGCACCCTCCTTTGTTGGCCTAGGGGTTATACTAGGCACGCAGGAATAAGTAAATATCGTTTGAATAGGCGTTGTCAAATCGGCATCTTTGGGTTAGAAATTGACAATTTTAATCATTTCTATATAATCGAAAGCACTTATGAAACAAGATATTCACCCTACATATTTCAATAAAGCGACCGCGACCTGTGGTTGCGGCAAGGTGTACACGCTCGGCTCTACGGTTGAGAAGATTAGCGTAGACATTTGCGCGAACTGCCACCCATTTTTTACTGGCAAAGAGAAGCTTATCGACACGGCTGGTAAGGTAGAGAAGTTCAAAGCTCGTCGTGCGCCTGCGGCAGCTGCCCCAAAGAAAGAGAATAATGTGCGTGTTGCGAAAAATAAGAAAGACGTTAAATAAAAAAACTCCCGCTTTGGCGGGAGTTTTTTTTATTTCTTTCTTTTATTAAAAGGCTTAAAGTTCATCGTCTTTTGCATACGAATCGCTGGGCCGGCAGGGTTGATCGCATCTTCGATGCGCTGGCGGTGAGTTGGTATAAGCGAGGAGGGGAGTTTATCGAGCGGGAAGAATCCAACTGCGAGGGTTTCATCTGATAGCTTTTGTCGTCCACCGATGATTTCGCCGCGAAAGGCGAGAACGATGTTATTGGCTTTGCGCTTTACGTATATACCCGTCAGCTTTTGAACTTTTACTTTAAAGCCAGTTTCTTCGTAGATTTCGCGCGCGGCGCAGCGCTGTGGCCACTCTCCATATTGCAGTCCACCGCCGGGAATCGCCCACTTTCCGTTATCTTCGCGTTGAATCAAGAGGACTTTTCCGTTTTTAATAACAATAGTAAAGCAGCCGATCGTAAATTCTGGTTGTTTGCCGATATTCATAAGCTGTATTGTACTCCTTTTAGTGAATGAGGATAAGTAATTAAAAGAGGCCGCCTACAGGGTAGGAGGCCTCGGAGATCAGCTGATCTTGCGTGTCTTGGGCATGCCGCCCATGGCGAACGAGTGGCGCCGAAGTACGAGCTCCCAGTGATCGAATGCTGAACTTTGAATCACTACGAGTCGTGGCTCACCATGGCGATCGCGACCCATATCGAATTGCGGTAGCGCTTCAGCCGTATAGCCGCGGACTTTGAGGATTGCGACGATGCGCTTAGCTTCTTCGTTTGGGTTGCGCGTCACCACCGAGAGTGCGTTGCCCGTCATCTTGCTTCCGGTTCGAAGTTCTTCGCTTAGCCGCATGATGACGGTTTGTCCGTCGCTCAGCAGTGTTTGATGCGTCGGTCCCGCATCGAATGTGAACCGTTCGCGTAAGCCGCAGACAGAATCTAGTATCTGAGCTGTGAGCTGAGCCGTTTTTTCATCGGCGACTCCGTAAGCGCGATGCCCGAGATCGATCAGCGGCGGTCCCTGCTTGTATGAGCCGACTCGGTATGCGAGGACCGCGACCGCACTCACGATAGCGACAAACAGCAACCAGGAAATCGAGATCATCAGACTCCTCCTTGGAGTAGGATACGACTAAGGTATATTATACCTCAATGATTCATTATTGTCAATACTATTGAGTCTTAGCGATACGGACGTGGAAGGTTGAGCCTTTATTGCGTCCTTCGGATTCTGCCCAGATTTCGCCGTGATGTGCGATCATAATCTGTTTAGCGATATATAAGCCCAAGCCAGTGCCCTGAATCTTTTTCGCTACGCCAGCTTCGCGGTGGAACTGCTCGAAAAGGGTAGGGATGATTGCCGGATCCATGCCACCACCCGAGTCTTTGATGGTGATCAGGATGCTCTTTTGTTCTTCGGCGATAGTTACGTTGATAAATCCTGTTTCGGTGTACTTGATTGAGTTATCGATCAAGTTTTCGATAACTTGGCGCATCTTAATGGTATCGATTGAGGCGTTTACTAGTGGTGCGCTGGTATTGAAGTTGAGCTCGAGACCTTTTTGTTTAGCAACTGGCTTGAAGTCTTCGACAATGCCACGCGTAAACGAGACCATGTCTTTGAGTTCGAAGTTGTATTCCATTTTTCCCTCTTCGAGTTTACGGATGTTTAAAAACTCATCGACAAGACGAATAGCTCGGTCGCCTGTGCTTTTAATTTTGTACGCGGTGTCGAGAATCTGCGCCTCTTCGCTGTAGGTTTTGTCGTAGATAAGGCTCGCCCACTGTTTCATTTTTGAAACAGGGGATTTGAGGTCGTGGCTCGCGAATGAGAGAAATTCATCTTTTTGCTTATCAAGTTCTTTGAGTTTTTCATTGGCGATCGCTAAATCAGTCGTGAGGGTTTGCAGTTTTTCTTTTTGCTCGATTTCTCGGCGTACACCCTTAATCAAGAGAACGCCGAAGCTCATAACGAGACTGAATACGCCTGCTCGGAAAATGACGGTTTCGATGTTTGTTGAGAAGATGATTTCAATGAATGTAACGATGGCGAGTAAGACCGTAAGGATCTCAGTCGTTACCACTTTAACGTTTAGAAGGTGATGCCTAGTAATTGAGTAGTAGGTG
>CAZFZO010000052.1:0-3915 GCA_964523595.1 uncultured Candidatus Saccharibacteria bacterium
CTAATCATCGAACCGAATGTTTGCAGAATCTGACCCATCACCTCGAGCGAGGTTGCCAGCCCTTTCCAGAGGGAGGCGAAAAATGGGAGCTTTTCAAATCCAGCTTCAGAGATAATAACGCCTGTCGCGCCCTGCCCTTTTACATTTTCGAGTCGTGGAGTGACGACAAGATTCAATATTTTGCCTTCACGCGTAATTTCGAGTGGAAGCTCTTTACCGCGACTGGCTTCGGTTGCGCGCACGAAATCTGAAGCGGTTTTAAACTGGAGTACTTGATCTCCCGGAAGAATACCCGCGAGTGCGGCTGGAGATTCTGGGGCGACTCCGGTGATTACCACTGCTTGTGGTGCGCCAACCATAAACACGAGCGAGAGAAGTAACCAGCCAGCAAAAAAGTTAATCGCGACACCAGCAAAGACAATCGTTAAGCGGCGCCACGCACTTTGATGTGCGAAACTACGCTTCGGGTCGATAATCTCGCCAGTTTGTGCGGCGCGACGCTCCATCTGCTCTTTGCTCTCGCCGTAAATTTTTACAAACCCACCAAATGGAATCCAGTTAAAACTATACTCGGTCTCCCCCTTTTTAATCGCAAAGATGCGTGGTGGGAAGCCAAAACCAAACTCTTCAACTTTTAACCCCGCTTGTTTGGCGGCGATAAAGTGACCAGCTTCGTGGACAATAATAAGCAGCGAGATACCAATAACAACAATTAATCCAAATAACATATGTGCTCATTGTAAAGGAAAACCTATGTCGGCGCTACTATCGTTTTTGACTTTAGTCGCCAAGGAACGTATATATCTAAGTAGTCCCTTTCTTGGAGCCCTATCATGCCCCAGACTGCCAACACGTGTCGCGTTCTCAAGCATCTGCCGAACGGCTTGATCAGCATCCGGGTGCAACACCAGAATTCCAGCGATGATCGCCTGTGCAACAAGAAGGACTGCGTAGAGAAGTTCAGGCGCGAAATGCAATCCGGCGTCGTTTCGCCGCACACCGGCGACGTAGGCGACGGATGCAGTTGCATGTGCCACGATCGCGAGCTGGGCCTCTAGATACGATACGCCCCCACCAGACTTCTGGCGGGGGCGATTTTTATTCCTGAATTTCTTTTTCCTTTTTCTTGAGTAAGTTCTCAATCTCCATATTTCCTTTATCAATCAACTCCTGAATCTTTTTACGGCCACGCGTCTTCTGATCTTCGGTAATCGCTTTCATTTTTTCTGCCGCGTCGGTTTTTTTGTTCGCATCATCACGAATACCGCGGAGCTGAATCTTCGACTTCTCCGTAGTCGCTTTTAATAACTTAATAAGTTCATCACGACGCTCTTGAGAAAGCGGTGGAAGTGAAACACGAATGCTACTCCCTTGCGCGGCGAGTGAAAATCCACGCTTAGAATCTTCGAGTGCTTTCATTACCTGCTCGGTACCTGATGGGTCCCAGAGCGTGATCACCATCTCGCGAGGTGGTACTACCGAAATAGAGCCAAGCTGCTTAATCTGAAGCTGCTGACCCATATAGTCGATTTTGACGTCCTCAACGAGCGCTGGAGATGGACGATTTGTCCGAATCGCTCCCGCCTCACCTACTAAAGCGGCTAAGGCGCTGGCGATTCGCTGTTCTAGTTCTTTAATGATTTGATCCATATTAACTAATAAATGGTAAGACTGATTCTAATTGTAATCGCTTGTTAGTTGAGTAGTCACCCATCGCCGTCTGCCGATACAGCAGCGCTTTGAGCGCACGCCAGTTGAGTTCGGGCTTTTTCGCCAGCTCTTCAATCAGCGCGTCGACGAAAGTATCCATCATCTTGTTTTCTTTTTCAAGGATGTCCTTCTCATTCGTTGCCAACTCTTTAATCATATCACTGCGACCCTTAGCTGTTGCGCCAAGGAACTTACGCACCAACTCGTCCGCCTGGCTTTCGATTTCTGAACGCTCTGGCCGCGCACCCTTAGCCGCACTGATATACAGCTTTTGGAAGCGCGAGAGCAGTGGTGGGAGCAAGACGCCTAGATCGCGCACCACTAAGATGATGAGTGCGTGCTTAGGCGGCTCCTCGGCAATTTTAAGTAGAGCGTTTTGCGCTTGCGTAGTGAGATCGCCGGCGGCGTGGACGATAAGCGTTCGTTTTTGCGAAGCGACTGGAGCTTTGTATAAAAAAGATGAAAACTCACGAGCAACGTCGACGCCGAGATCTTGCTTTTTGCCATCGATAATAAGCGCGTCAAATAAAACTGTCTCTGCCTGCTCCCATTTTTTTGTTTCTAAAAAATGAGCGATTGAGCGAGCGGCGAGAAATGCTTGCGCAGTATCTGGACCGAAGAAAATATAGCCTTGAGCAAGCGTTTCTTTTTCAGCAAGCTTTTTAAAATCACTCTCTATTTCCTTAATTGATGCCATTGCCTTTATTCTACCTCTTATTTTGAGGAGTGTGCGCTTGTATATGTTCTTTCAATCGTTCATGGGCGTTTTTAGCACCCCCTTCTATCTTCTTGTAAATTATTTCTCTCCGTAAATGAGTTTATGGGCTCTATGGAAAAATTTTCGTATTCCATTGATATCCTTTTCCTGAATAAGTTTTTCTTTTGCGGCATTAAATTCTATAGCGAGGGTATTAATTTCTCGAATAGTATCCGGATTACTTGCTTCTATTCGCTGAATCGCACGACTTCCCCATTTTGCTAGACCATACTCTTCGTAAGTTGGGATCGTAGATTTTTGTAGCCAATCCAGAAGCTGTTTTTTTGCCTGCTCTAAGCCCGCCTCGTCTACATAGCCGCGTGGATGTTCGATAATATCACGTGCTAGCATCAACCATTGCCAAGCATTGAAATAATCTTCTTCTAGCCCAGTCGGAGAAAAACTTCTAATCGGATCCTCGGGATTTTCGATTGGTCTTTCCCATTTCATAATTTAACGCTTATTTAACAACGTTCGCTTGTACACGTCTAAGTGGCCCAAAATAAGGCCGGTGCCTTTAGCTACGCAGAAGAGTGGCTCGTCGGCGATATAGGTCGCGACGCCAGTAATACGCTTAAAGAACTCGTCGATATTGCGGAGGTTCGCACCACCACCAGAAACGATAATACCCTTTTCCATAATGTCAGCGACAAGCTCTGGTGGCGTGTTGTTAAAGACGCTCTGCACTCCCCCGGCAATATCCATCAAGTGTGGGTTGAGCGCTTCGGCGATTTCGTTAGAAGTGAGCGTAATATCTTTTGGAAGTCCGCTGGCGATATCGCGACCACGCACTTTGGTTGAAAGCTTTTCTTTGGTTGGCAATGCGGAGCCGATTTCGATTTTTACCGCCTCGGCAGTTTGCTCACCGATAAAGACGCCGTATTTCTTTTTTACGTAATCCATAATCGCCTGGTCAAACTTATTTCCTGCGACACGAAGCGACGACCAGCTCACGATGCTCCCCAGGGATACCACCGCGACCTCTGCCGTTCCACCTCCAATGTTAATAATCATATTGCCCGAGTGTGAGTTGATTGGAATATCAGCACCTAGAGCGGCGAGAATTGGCTCTTTGACGATGTAGACTTCTTTCGCACCCGCTTCACGCGTTGCGTTAGTTACCGCGCGGCGCTCGGTCTGCGTGATACCAGCAGGAACAGAGATAACTACGTCTGGACGGAAGACGTTAAATGAGCCGGTTGCTTTGGCAATAAAATACTTAAGCATCGCCTTAGTAATATAGTAGTCGGCGATAACTCCATCTTTAAGAGGCTTGTACGCGGTAATATCCTGCGGGGTGCGGCCGATCATATTCTTAGCTTCTTGGCCGACGGCGAGCACTTGGTTGTCTGGAGAACCTAAGGCGACAATCGTTGGTTCATTCACAATAAACCCTCTTCCTGGAACGAAGACGATCGTGTTAGCTGTTCCTAAATCTATACCAATCT
>CAZFZO010000053.1:0-3808 GCA_964523595.1 uncultured Candidatus Saccharibacteria bacterium
TAGTTATGGCGGGAAGTGGTATGAGTCACGGAGGAACAATTTTGTACCACGAGAAGCTCTACTTATCCGATCCGAATAGTGCACTCCTTGCTTTTGGTTATCAAGCTGAAGGTTCACTTGGTCGCAGACTGCTCAACGGAGCGAGCGAGGTAACTATTTTCGGAAAGCCAGTACAAGTACGAGCAAAAATTAAAGCGATCGGCGCATATTCTGCTCACGCCGATCAAAATCAGCTTCTCGCCTGGATCGCTCCGCTAAAAGACAAAGCGAAAAAAGTATTTGTAGTACAGGGAGAGCAGGCGGCTGCTACGGTATTAGCTAAAAAAATAACTGAGCGGATTAATGTTCCAGCGGTAGTGCCGACAGAGGGGATGAGTGTTGAGCTGTAAAAACAGCAGTATGTGCGTGTGATATAATATCTATATCGTATGCCAATTCGAAAAAAATCTTCTGAAATTGAACCAAAGACTCATCTGCGTCTGAATCCGCGGCATCATTTAAAGTACAAAATTTGTGTTTCTGGGGCTGCTGAAACAGGACACTGCTCAATTGATGCTGCTCAAAAAGCAGAAGAGGTGGGACGCGAGGTTGCTCGACAGGGCATGGTGTTAGTAACAGGTGCTACTATCGGTATTCCGTACTGGGCGGCTAAAGGAGCAAAAGAGGCGGGAGGTATGGTGATCGGTCTCTCTCCGGCGGCAAGCGAAATCGCACACGTCAAAACCTATCATCTCCCAACTGACTATCACGATTTAATTATTTACACCGGATTTGAGTACTCGGGGCGCAACTTATTGCTCACGCGCTCATCGGATGCAGTAATCACGATTTGCGGTCGCACGGGTACGCTTAATGAGTTTACGATCGCCTTTGAGGATGGAAAGCCGAACGGCGTTCTCGAGGGGACGGGTGGCGCTGCCGATATGATCAAGGAGATGCTTGTAAAAGCGAAGCGCGGTTTCGGTAAGACGGTTTTTTCAAACGATCCAAAAGAAATTGTTAAGAAAGTAGTAACCCTAATTAAGGAGAATGAGAAAATCGTGCACTCTCCGGGAGTTTTTAGAAACAATCATCACGTAAGTGGATAACGTATGGCAACTAAAAAGAAAGTAGTAAAAAAGAAAGCTGCACCAAAAAAGAAGGTGCTTAAGAAAAAGACTCCGGCAGTCAAACCGCAGAAACCAATCGGCGTTATTACTCATTTTTACGGAAAGATTAAAGTTGGTATTTTTAAATTCAATAAGCCAGTCAAGGTTGGTACGGAGATTAAGATTCGCGGTGCTCACACCGACTTTACGCAAAAAATTACCTCGATGCAGCTCGACCACGAGCCTGTTATGATGGCGAAGAAGGGGAAGCAGATTGGTATAAAAGTCGCGAAGAAAGTTCACGAGGGAGATCAGGTGTTCCCAGCTTAATATATGTTTGATCTATTTTTAGTTCCAAACGCACAAGTGCTCGGGCAACTCGCATTAGCATTACTACTTGGTATGGTTATCGGCCTTGAGCGCAGTATTGCGCACAAAACCGCGGGTATGCGAACATTTGCGCTCGTCTCGATGGGCGCCGCGCTATTTACGATTGTTTCAGAGATTCTGTATCACCAGTTTAATACCGCCGGATTTGATCCTTCGCGCATCGCGAGTCAGATTGTTGTCGGTATTGGATTTCTGGCTGGAGGAATCATTATTTTCAATCACGAAAAGATTCAGGGTTTAACAACGAGCGCCGGTCTCTGGGTTTCGGGAGGTGTTGGTATGGCGGTCGGCTTCGGGCTTTACTCGGTAGCAATCTACGCAACAATATTAACCTTGGTCGTCCTTTCTGGGTTGTGGCTCATCGAGGAGCGTGTCGTCGATGGTTTGGACGGCCGCAAAGCCAAGCGCAATGCTCGGGAAGACTAGTATACTCGCTCCCATCGGTATTTTAGCTGGAGGCATTATCGGTGCTGGTATGTTTTCATTGCCATTCGTATTCGCTTCATCAGGGGCGCTAGTCGGTTTGGTATATCTTTTACTTGCAGCGGGTGCGTATACGATTATCCACTTAATGTACGCAGATATTATTTTGCGCACACCAGGTAGGCATCGTTTCGCAGGATACGTCGCGAGGTATCTTGGCGCCGGCCCATTTTGGCTTTCGGTACTCATGGTGGTCATCGAGATGATTCTCGTGCTCACAATCTACTTATTGCTCTCGCAAGGATTTAGCACGCTAATTATCGGAGCGGTTTCTCCGCTAACCGCAATCGCCATCTTTTGGATACTTGGATCAATCGCCATTTTTTTCAATATCAAGCGTCTCGCACTTTCTGAGGGCCTAGTTACGCTCGCGATGATTGGAATCATCGCCGTACTCTTCGGATTCAGCCTGATGCACGGCAAAGGAATAGAAAGTCTTCCGATTGTTGGGCAGTGGGGCGGTCTCTTACTTCCACTTCCTGCAATCCTTTTCGCGCTCTCTGGTCGCGTCGCCATCCCATCGGTGATTGATTGGTTTAAATCCGAGCGGCAAGCTCGTCCAAAAGCAATCAAGAAGGCGATTATTATTGGAACGGTACTTCCTGCGCTCGTATATGCTCTCTTTATCTATGGCGCGATGACTCTTTCGAGTCCAGTGAGTGCTGACGGCGTTTCTGGTCTTTTGGGTGTGCTTCCAGATCAGCTCTTGTTGCTTATCGGTATTCTCGGTTGGCTCTCACTCTGGAGCTCATATATCCTTGTCGGCCTAGATATTGAGCGAACCTTAGCCGAAGATCTACAAGTACCAGTGTTTCTCCGGCTTATCTTAGTAGTGTTTGCGCCACTTTTACTCTACCTACTTGGTATTCAAAACTTTTTAGCGCTTATCGGCATTGTGGGTGGAGTATTTCTCTCGCTCGAAGGTATTTTTGTAATGGCAATCTGGCGTCGGATAAATAAGCAGAACGGCAAAGGGGGAGTCTTAATTCCAAAAACCGCCACTCCATTTTTAACCGCCTTCCTTCTTATTATTTTCTTTGGTGCATTAGTAGCGCTCGCATTCTAAGCGATGAAAAAAATCTTTTGGGTACTCAGTCTAATTACAATCGCACTTAATCCGCGCCTTTTTCTCGGGTCATTTGCTTCCATGCCGATCGAGTATTCAGCAATCTTTTTGTACGCGTCTGATATAGCAATTATCGGTTTTCTACTCTCTTCATTTTTAAGCGGACACGTCTCTTTTCGCCTCGGCCTTCTAAATCGCACGCTACTACTAGTCGGTGCAGCTGCCGTAGGGGGATCGGTTGTCGTTGCTCAAAATAAAATAATCGCTCTTATGGCGGCATTTCGGCTTGTGCTAGCGATCGCATATATACTATTTGGTGTTCGGTATATTAAAAAAAAGGGCGTGCTACACCTTACTCTCATAACGATTCTCGCGATGAGCGTAGTTGAAGCGGGGATAGGTATTTTCCAGTATCTCTATCAACACGATCTTGGTTTAGGGCTGCTGGGTGAGCCGCATCTCAGCGCGCAAATTGCGGGAGTCGCCAAGTTAGATATTGCCGGGCTCAAGTTTTTACGTGCATATGGAACATTTTTGCATCCAAATGTACTAGCAATCTTTCTCACTCTCGGACTGGTAGTCGCGAGCTACTTTTACCTACGCGCGGATAAAAAACTATATTTATTTAACTGGCGGCGTTCGATTAGCAAAAACTTTGATGCGTTTATAACTAATAATTATTTCTATATTCGCCTGGGGCTAATTGTCGTAATGAGCATCTTGATGTTTGGGCTCGCCCTCACATTTTCTCGCTCCGGCTGGCTCGCTGCAGGCATTGGAC
>CAZFZO010000054.1:0-3317 GCA_964523595.1 uncultured Candidatus Saccharibacteria bacterium
GTCGGGAGTATCGGAGCGATTATCCGATGGAGGACGGTGTATCGGTGGGGGGCGATGATCTTTCCGAAGAGGTGAAGGCGGCGATCGCCGGAGCTTCTCCGGAGGTCCAGGCGCTCTTTGCTGGTGAAGTCGCTTTCGAGCGACTGAACCGGGAGGAGCCGATGGGGTTCGTTCGTGGAGCTCGGATCCATGGCGAGCGTCCGATCGCCGTCTTCGGGCAGGGACACACTGGCGCGGTTCCCGCGCTCGATCCCCTGATCGAGCGGGAAGAGGCTCGTGAGTTCGCATCGGCCCCGCATCATGGCGAGCTGCGCGCGGAGGCGAAGGACAAGTTCGTCGCGGCGATGACTCGCCGCGGGATCAAGGTCCCGCTCTCCATGCTCCTGTCCTAGTCCGTCGGCCCCACATCTACTCCTTCGGGAGATGATGTGGGGCCTCATTTTTTTCTGGTTGCGATTTTTCTGAAAAAGAGTATTATATTTTTTGTTGAAGTAAGGCGTTTGCTTGTAATGTGTTACGCGCAAACGCCTCACTTGA
This sequence comes from uncultured Candidatus Saccharibacteria bacterium, assembly GCA_964523595.1. Lineage (GTDB taxonomy): Bacteria > Patescibacteriota > Minisyncoccia > UBA6257 > 1-14-0-10-44-23 > CAYMXN01. The sequence goes on from CAZFZO010000054.1 coordinate 538, forward strand.
GCGAGTGCTTGATGCTGAGGACCTCGGGAGGTTTCATGCGTGATTCTCTGGGTGGGCAGGTTCTTCTCTCTCTGCCGTTGGCGCCGGGCGAGGATCCTCCGGTCTTGATGGACGGTGCGACCATCGTCAAGGACCAGGAGCCGTTCAGCTTGTTCCCGCAGAAGGGTGGTGGACAGCAGTCCGAGTCCGACCACGACGAGGGTGTGCGCTTCGTCGGCAAGCCGAACCGGGTTCCGGCGGGCGAGGGCAAGAGTCCTCGGTATGCCGACCGGGCGAAGGCGGGGTAGTTTCTTCTTGGTCCCTGGTGAGCATCGCTCGCCCGGGACCTTTTTATTTCTTGACGATTTATAGGGTTTACGGTATATTGTCTTTGTTAGTCCGCAGAAAGAGGGTGTGCCAATTGGTACATAAATCCCTCCGAGGACGAGCCTTTTATCAGGCTTGTTTGTCTCTTACTACTGCGGCCATACGGCCGTTTTTTGTTAGTAAGGCAGGGCTAAGGTCGATTCATAACGCATATATATCTATGCTTACAAAACTGCAAAAGAAAGAGCACGTTGCGCTTAGCGCAAAGAGCATCAAGGAGAGTAAGAACTTGGTGTTTGCCGACTTTACCGGAGTGCCAACCAAAGACGTAAATCAACTTAAAGCCGAGCTGCGTAAAGTTGGTGCGACGTTTAAGGTCGTAAAGAAAAACTTGCTCGCGATCGCACTTACGAACGAGGGTGTTACGTTTGACCCAAATTTGTTTAAGGCGCCGATTGCGACTGTGTTTGCGAAAGACTCTTTGACGACTGTTGCTGCGCCAATCTATAAGTTTTCTAAGGATTTAGCGAAGCGAAAGATCTCGTTCAAAGTTGTCGGTGTCTTTGATAACGAAAAGAAGGTGGTAATTAGCGAACAGGAGTTTACGGCTATCGCCAAACTTCCAAGCCGCGAAGTTCTTCTCGGCCAGGTGGTTGGAGTTATGTCCGGTCCGATTCGTGCCTTTATGTACGTTGTCAGTGAACTCGCAAAGAAAGGTCCTGCTACTCCAGTAGCGGCGACGCCAGCACCTGAAGCCCCGAAAGAGGCTCCAGCGCCGGCTAGTGCAGCTTAATTATTAATTTAGATTAATTCATTTGTATGACAAAAATTGAAGAAATCATCGGTAAGGTTGAGACGCTTACCGTTCTCGAACTCGCTGAGCTTGTGAAGGCGATGGAGACGAAGTTTGGTGTCTCGGCTGCTATGCCAGTTTCTGCTGGTGGTGCGGCTGGTGGTGATGGTGGTGCGGCAGAAGAGAAGACTGCTTGGGACGTAGTACTCAAGGACGGTGGTAACCAGAAGATTCAGGTTATCAAGGTGCTCCGTGAGGCGACCGGTCTTGGCTTGAAAGAGGCCAAGGATATGGTTGATGGCGCTCCAAAGGCGGTAAAGACTGGTATGCCAAAGGCTGATGCCGAAGCTCTTAAGAAGAGCCTCGAAGCAGCTGGTGCGACTGTCGAGCTTAAATAGTTCTCAAAACAAAAACTCCGTCGCAAGGCGGAGTTTTTGTTTTGGTTGAGTTATTTTGACGAAAAGTTAGATTTGTTGTATATTACTCTTTGTCCTGGTTCAGGACACTGGGAGGTAGTTTGCTATGGCTGAAGGCAGTGGTTTCCGGTTTGGTCAGGTGACCAAGAGCTCTCGGAGCTTTACGCGGGATCGGTCCGTCTACTGCAGTGGGCGAAAGTCAGATCAGCCTGCTCCGGTGGAGGCACCTGTTCGTCGGCGTTGTGTGACCGTTGGTTGCTCTAACTTTCTTCGGGCGGGGAGGCCCAAGAAGGATGAGCACTGTTCGTCGTGCGAGGAGCGCATTCGCGCTGCCGTGCTCTATGGCACGGAGGTGGTCTATGCGACTTCTTCCAATGGAACGGGGGTTCACACTGCTTCGATGACGAAGCGCTTCTCCTTGTCTCCTCCGAAAGAGAAGACCGCCTGATTGGTTTCTGTCCGGGTCAAGTTGTGCGCAGCGCGACTTGACCCGGTTTTTATTTTGACCGCGACGCAGTTTTCTTCTATATTTTGAGTGTCGCGCCCTTAGCTCAGTGGTAGAGCATTGCATTCACATTGCAAGGGTCGGAAGTTCGATCCTTCCAGGGCGCACCCGTATATCTTCGTGATACTATGTATTTATGAGGCGATTGATTCATCACGTTCGTAATTGGTATGGAAAGTTTGAGCGTCCAATTTCGTCTATCTCGTTATTTGGTGGATTTGCGTTTGATATTATCACGCTTAAACGCGTAGATTTTCTTTGGGAAAATATCTGGATCGTCGCGCACTTAGTGATTGTGGGGCTTTGTATTATCCTTATCAATCTTCAGTCGGCGGATGAGATGGATGATAAAGACACTACTAAGGCTCATTTTTGGTACATCAACATTTTACAGTTCTTTTTTGGAGGTTTGCTTAGTACCTTTCTCGTATTTTACTTCCGGAGCGCGACACTTGCAGTAACCTGGCCGTTTCTTTTGATGCTTGTTGTCGCGTTTATTGCGAACGAGCGACTGAAAAAGCATTACGCGCGTATTAGTTTCCAGATTGGATTGTTTTATCTTTCGATACTTTCGTTTGCTGTTTTTATTGTTCCGGTTTTCTTAGGTGAGGTGAGTACGCGCGTATTTATTATTTCTGGCTTTTTGAGTCTCGTTACGCTCTGGCTTTTTTTGCGCTTGATGGGATTTTTTACGCTCGAGCGATTCCGCAAGAGCCGGTACGGGTTGGTGATGATGGTGAGTCTGATTTTTGTCGGTACA
>CAZFZO010000055.1:0-3167 GCA_964523595.1 uncultured Candidatus Saccharibacteria bacterium
GTCAATGAAACGCTCTACCACTGAGCTAAAGGCGCAAGTGCTATTTATTGTATCGGTTTTTCGGTTTTTCGCAACCTCTTTAGTAGTAGTTTTCATTACATTGACAAATCTTAACTATCATTTTATTCTATTTTTGTTCGGTTGGTTGTTCTTTTTAGATTGCAACTCATACCAGGCTGGAGTCTTCGATGGCACATCTCTTCTTTGGCTGCTTGCGAATTGGTAGTCAGACCGGGCGGTATCTGATGGATCTCCCGAAGACGCGTCCGGGCGTCCCGTCTGGGGTGATCGTTCTCCCGAGTGCGAGTTTCAGGGAGACGATGCTCGATACTAACGGTCAGCCGATTTTCGGCTCTCGTCAGCCGAATCGGCTTCCGGAGCCTGGCGCTCTGGTGATGTGTACGATCAGTGAGCGTCCGGGCGCTTTTTCTGCGTGGCATTGGGGAGTCGATCCCCGTCCGACCTATCGGTTGTGCATGCAGTTTGCCCATGAGTCGATTGACCACTTGACTCGGGAGTTCCCGGTTGAGAGAGATGGCGACAACTTTCCTATCGAGCATCCCGAGGAGACGCTTTTCTTCGAGAAGCTGCTTCCCGACGGGAGCTGGATCAGCTGTCCTGATCCGCGTACGTTGCCGGCTGCGAAGCGTCCGGTGATGCGCGTGTTGCCGCCCCGTCCCACTCTGCAACCACGCGACCGGGTTTTCAGCGGCGAACGCTTTCATGGGGACGGTGCTGGTCGCCCCGCACGTAGCAACGGCGAGCGACGTGTCCTCAATCGCTTCTACGTGTAGTTAGTTCTTTTTCGGCCCTGGCTAGCCTTGCTAGTTAGGGTCTTCTTTTTTCTCTAGTAATTACGTATTGTTGATACATATGAATCTTGATCCAGTTATCTTATACGAAGATGAAAATGTAATCGCCTTGAATAAGCCGGCGGGGCTTTTAGTGCACGGTATTTTTCATAAAGGTTTCGCAAAGCACAACGAACATACGCTTGTTGATTGGGCGCTTAAGCATTATCCGCCGATGGCTGGTGTGGGTGATGAGCCAGAAACCCGTCCGGGCGTCGTGCATCGCTTAGATCGCGAAACTTCTGGGGTGATGGTGATGGCAAAGAACCAAGCGGCGTTTACGTTTCTTAAAAGTTTATTTAAAGAAAAGGAGGCGAGTAAGACTTATCTCGCACTTGTTTGGGGTAAGGTGCGTGAACGTGAAGGCGTGATTGATAAGCCGATTAGTATTGTTGATGGTTCGGTAAAGCGAACTGTTTTTAAGGGCAAGATGTCACGCGAGGCGATTACCGAGTATAAGGTGCGCGGATACTATAAGACGCAGGGTGAGGAGTTTACGCTTGTTCAACTTCATCCAAAAACAGGCCGTACGCATCAGCTGCGCGTCCATATGGCGTCACTTGGTAATCCATTGGTCGGCGATAAGCTCTATGGCGAAAAGAAAGAGGCTTTGCGTAAAAAGCTTACTGGGCCGATTCGCGATCTTACTCGTCAGTTTTTACACGCTGATTCACTTGAGATTCCGTTGTCTGATCAAAAGCGTATTACTGTTAGCGCTGACTTGCCGAGTGACTTAGTTGAAGTTCTTACGAGCTTAACTCCTATAACTGAATAGGGGTGATGGTAAGAGGGACGATGAGGCGTGCTGGTGGATTTTCGTTCTCATACGTGTATTTTGTGGCGTTTGTTTCTTGAAAAATAAATCCGGGCGGAGCGGTGATGGTGATAGCGAGGCTTGAATCTACCCCTGATTGTTTTTCATAAACAAACTCGTACGGTTGCGGGCGGTCGAGGTTAACAAGTACTGGATTCTGGTAGGTGAGTGTAAACGTACTGGTTGATCCAGCTGGCGTGTTTAGCCAAAGAGCGGCTATGGTTTTCCCGTAGGCGCTTGCGATATCTAATCCGAGAGATTTGTCGAATGTGGTTGCTGATTCGATAGCTTGTATATCCGCATCTTTTTTAAATCCTTGATAGTCCCATTTTGGAATCGTCGGCCATTTGTCGCGTCCAGTTGTTTTGGTGATTTGGGTGTCTTTAGGCAGGAGGATTTGGAGGTAGTCTTTATTGGTTGCGCGATACCATGCTTCTTTTTGTTTTTTGCCGGTATGGGTGCGCGTGATCACTAACTGATTAGTAATTTGTCCGGTCATATCGATTTGGCTCTCGAATGAGGTGTGTTGCTTGATAAACGCATCGCTTTTACCACCGGCGATGTTTGCGTTGGCGGTAGCGAGGTATTCAGTTAGTGTTTCAGCGGTTGGTTGGTATACCTCGCCATTTACTCCGAGTTGGCGCAGGTATGTTTCGATCGCGAGATCTTTTACGCTTATCATGATGTCTTTGGAGGCGATTCGTCCTTTGAGCGCGCTGATGAGTGCTGATTTTTCAGTTGCATTTAATTGCGCTATGCGATCAAGGAGGAGTGGAGTCGCGATTTTAATGATTCGCTTTGGCTCGCCTTTCGCCTTATCTTTTCCCGCCTCAACTTCGCTTTGAATCTCAGTGAGTACGTTGTCGGCGGTAAGGGTGAAGTTGTATTCAGGTGGAAGGGTGATTGGTCCGGTTATCGACAAGATGTCTTTGATTACGTTCACATTGATCGCGATCGCTCCGACAAATTCAGTTTCCCGTTCTTGGTATATCTTCGATTGATTGAGTAGCTCGGTGACTTTGCGTGCTGAAGTTGGAAAGTCAAAAAACCAGTTCGCGTCACGAGCACCAAAACGCTTTGTAATTAGTTGTAGTTGTTCGGGTGGAACGATTTTCGCATCTAATTGTCCGTCGGGGTCGTAAATATCGCGGACGTCAATTGTGTTGAGATTAGCTTTCTGAATCCCGATATCGATATAACTTCCTGTAAACCCGCCGCCTGGGCGAATTTCTGACGGGTTTTGAAGGAGGATCGCGAGGTGCTGCTCTTTTGGATTATTAAGCCAAGCGATCAGACTCGTAAGGAGTTGTTCGGTCTGATAGAGCTTTACTTGTGCGGATACAGGGTCGGCACCAAGGGATTCTTTTGCCGTGCTGTTTGTGTTGCTCAGTGCTGTAATCGCGTCGGGGAGGACGGTGATGTTATTGCGGATTGAGGTTAGGGCGTTGATAATTTCCTGGCCCTTGTTGTGCACGGCGAGAGAAAACGCGTTGTCTTGGAGG
>CAZFZO010000056.1:0-2913 GCA_964523595.1 uncultured Candidatus Saccharibacteria bacterium
GGGAATGAGGGCTGGGCACTCTCATCCGGTCTTTTTGCACTCTCCTTCTGGATCGCCGGAGCGCCGTTTTTATGAACAAGGAATTCTACCTTTTTAATACCCTCATCAAGGCCACGAAGCGCGCCAAGTACTACTTTGTGGTATTTGTTTTCAATCCACTCCTTCGCAAAGTTGTTTGGGAGCGAGATAAAGGCAGTACTGTCTTCTTTTTTAATAAGCTGGCTGTTTTTAAACCATGTAACGAAGTTCGGGCGGGTGATTTGAATCTCAATCTCCCCTAGCGCCGTCTTCCATAACATCTCAATATCATCTACTAAACGCGAAGCCTCCCCAGTTTTTACCAATACCACCTCATCTTTGCGTTCCATATTTTGTGCGATTAAGTATTTCTATTGTAGTGGAAGCAGTTTGCCCGTCAAATTATGAATAACGAACAACCTGTGCACTTTCTGTGTATAACATATCCTGGTAGATGCGCAGATGCAAATTTTGAAGAAGCACTTGCATATTTCTTCAATTTCTAGTAAGATATCGCTTAAGCATATCTCATATGAGCCAAACATATCAACCGAAAAAACGTAAGCGAGCTCGCACTCACGGATTCCTCGCACGAACCAGCACGATTTGGGGCCGACGCACCATTAAGCGCCGCCGCCAGAAAGGGCGAAAACGTCTTACCGTATAAGAACTGCAGCGCCTTTTCGGTGCTGTTTTTCTTTTTAAACCCTTCTTATGCTCGCAAAACGATATCGGATACCTCTTCAGATCAAGCAGAGTCAGGCGAAAGTAACTTATCGTTGCCCCTCTTTTACTGCTAAGATTTTCGTAAATACCCTTCCTTATGGTAGGGTTGGCGTTGTGGCTTCTAAGGCGGCCCTTCCGCTTGCGACCGCGCGCAACTACTTCAAGCGAGCCGTTTTCCAGTACTTTTATGATCGAGTTTCTGGGTTGGCAGGTAAAGATATCCTCGTTATCGCCGCTAACTCAAAGAATCTTCCCCAGGCAAAGGATGTTATTATTAAGGAACTACAAAATTTTTCTGAAAAATACTTATGAGAACTTTTTTCCACGTTATTTTAACCCAGCCACTATTTAACTTGCTCGTGCTTTTGTATGAGCACGTTACTTTTGGCGATCTTGGGCTCGCGATTATCGCTTTAACAGCGATTATCCGTTTCTTACTGTACCCACTCTTTTATAAGGCGCTGCGCAACCAGGCGATCATGCAGAAGATTCAGCCAGAGATGCAGAGGATTCAGCGCGAGATGAAAGAAGATAAGGCTGGTCAGGCGGCGGCTATGATGAAGGTTTGGAAAGAGAACAAAGTGAACCCATTTTCGCCAATTCTTATCCTGATTATTCAGTTGCCGATCCTATTAGTGCTTTACCGTATCTTCCAGCGCGGCTTTTCTGATTCAGCCTTTGCAGCCCTTTATTCGTTTGTCCCGCATCCAGAGACGATCAATAATCTCTTTTTGGGGTTGATAAATCTGACTAAACCAAATATGATTATCGTCATACTGGCAGTTATCGCCCAGTACGTACAGGCGCGGATGGCTATTCCGAAGCAGTCTACGGGCGCGGCAGCGAAAAGCGCAAAGAGTATGTCGCTTATCGCCCCTATCCTGACGCTTATTATCTTGCCAAGCCTGTCTTCTGCGGTAGGTCTCTACTGGCTTACTGGTTCGATATTCTCTATCTTCCAGCAATACTTCATCAATCGCTCAATTTATGGACACGCAAAACCAGCAACTCAAGGACAAAATTAAGAAGATTATTGAGCTTATGGGCCTGACGGGCGTTCAGGTTGATTTTAATGCGGAGACGCGCAATGTAAGTATCGTTGTCGGAGAGGAGGAGTGGCTTAAAAAGATGGTTCCTGACCTCGTAAAGCATCTCAAGCACCTTATTAACATTATGGCGCGCAAAGAGGGCGCAGAGGGCTATTTTGTGGATGTAAACAACTATCGTAAGGAGCGTGAGCGATTAATTGGCGAGCTAGCAAAGGCTGCTGCGCAGAAAGCGGTCGCTACGAAGAGCGAGGTTCGTCTTCCAGCGATGAATGCGTATGAGCGACGTATCGTGCATACCGAGCTCTCGATGCGACCAGACGTAAAGACTGAGAGTGTGGGTGAAGGAAAGGAGCGTTCAGTCATCGTAAAAGCGATTTAATAAAATAAAACACCCTTCAATCCGAAGGGTGTTTTATTTTATTGCTGGAGGTTGAGGCTATAGAGATATCCGTCGGCGCGATTTACGAAGTAGAGGGTGTTGCCATTTTTTTGAATTCCCCACGCATCAAGAGAGAATGTTTGTCCGGTAAGTACTTTTTGCTGAAATATCGAAGTTTCGTTGCTCATATCGAGTTTGATAATCTCGTCGTTTCCGATAGTTTTTTGCTGTAGGTAGTCTTCGGGTGATTTAGTAGCGAGGGAGTTATTTATTGGTTTTGCGCAGTAGACGTTCGTTTTTTCAATAACGCACTTTTGCGGCAAGGTAGTGATTGGAAGCAACGCTTTCTCGGTGCCCGTGTCGCTAATAAGTGCGAGAAGGTTGTCTTTGCCGGTTATTGAGCTTGTAAAGCGTAGGCCCACTCCCCCATCTGGCGACCAGCTTGTTGTAAGTCCTTGGCGATTTACGGTGATTGGTTGAATAGTCTTTTTGGAGATGTCTACAACCCAGCTTGATCCCGCATACGTTATTGATGGTTTAGTCTCGATATATATCTTATTTGATTGCTTCCAGCTTAGAACAACATCAAGAAGGTTTGTTTTGATGACTGGCTCAGCCTTGCTGGTCTTTGGGTTGTAGAGATAAAGTCCGCCATTTTGGATATACGCTATCATTGGGCTTGTTTCGCTCGAGTTCCAGGTTGCAGCGCTTACTCCCGCAGGTAACGACTTCCATAAGCCC
>CAZFZO010000057.1:0-2404 GCA_964523595.1 uncultured Candidatus Saccharibacteria bacterium
TATTGATAGAGTTTAGGAGAAAATGGGCTTTTTCTCAAGGGTAATGACGCAGTATTGACAATAAGTCATATTTATCGTACTCTCGGAAAGTTCGGCTGTGCCGGACACCCACCAATGCAGGCTGTGCCTGCGGGAGTTCTTTTCATGGACCGACTGACGATTCTCAAGGTCAAGGGCATCGACCCCGACCGCATCTCCGCCATCCACGCGGAGATCGCCCGCCTCAATGCGGGAGTCGAAACACTCGAAGGGTTCTTGCTGGCGCATCCCACGGCGAAGGCGCTCGAGGCCAAGCTTGAGGCAGAGTGCGTCGCTCAATACAAGGACTGGAAGCATCACCAGCTAGAGTACCTCATGTCTGAGGACCGTAAGAAGAACGATGAGTTGATGTATCGAGATCCTGGGCAGCGAGCCGAGCTAGCGCAGAGTCGTGCCGCTCGCGCTCACGTCATCGCAGACTTCAAGAGCACCGCACAAGTTTCTCTTGAGAAGAGCGGAGACTGGCCGCACCGCTCGCAGACCAATCAGGAGTCGCGAGTTGCGAGTATCCTGAAGTGCGCCCTGGGCGATGAGTACGTGAACTATTACGGCATCGAGGTGCGTATTCGCGCGAGTTTCAAATTCAAGGTTCGCGCGAGCTATACGTTCCCAGCGGAGCGCGATAGGCAGAGGGGTGTGCAGAATATCATCTCGGAATGCGAAGACTTCGAGCTCATTCCCGGTGACTACCTCTACGGCAAGCTCTTCGAGCTCCTCGGTATCAAGCCGGTAGACGGCGAGCCCGACGTGAGCAAGATGCTCCTCTCGCCAAAGCAGTAGTGCTCGTCGCCCCAGCGTAAGCGATTACGTCTGGGGCTTTTTTATTGCTATACTTAAGATATTACAAATTACAACTAATTTATGCGTGGATTTATTGATTTTATACGCGCTCAGGGGGTAATCGGTCTCGCGATCGGCTTTATCCTCGGCGGTGCGGTCTCGAAAGTGGTTTCGGCGCTCGTGACAGATATTATTAACCCGCTCGTCGGTCTCTTGCTTGGCTCGACTGCTGGACTCAAAGAAGCTTCGTTTGCGATTGGTTCAGCTAAGATAATGTGGGGCGACTTTGTCTCAATCATTATCGACTTTATCATCATCGCGCTGGTTATCTACTTTGGATTCAAAGGACTTCGTCTCGACAAGCTAGACAAAAAGCCACAATAGATTTAATTAAACTTACTTATGGTAGAACTCAACTACGTACATATTCTCGTAGCAACCATCGCAGCGTATTTTGTTGGTTGGATGTGGCACGGTCCAGTGTTTGGAAAAAAGTGGATGGCGCTCGAAGGCTTTACGCCAGAGAGCATGAAAGCGATGAAGATGACTCCAGGTACCGCGATGTCACTCGGGTTTGTTATGACTTTTTTAACCGCCTGGGTACTCGCCTGGATTAGCGCTGTAACACCGTTTCCACTCGTTGGCGTACTCGGCGCGCTCCAGCTCGCATTTTGGCCATGGCTTGGCTTTACAATGCCAACACTCGCCGGAAAGTGGCTCTGGGAAGGTCGCTCGTTTAAGCTCTTCGCCTTTAACGCACTACACGGCTTTGTCGCCCTGTTCGCAATGGCGCTCGTCTTAGTTTTCTGGATGTAAGAAAGTAGTCACAAAAACAGCCCGTGCGGGGCTGTTTTTATTCGTCCGAAATGCGCTATTATGGGCATATGAAACAGGAAAAGGGGTTACGAAGTATTCCCGGAGTCGGTAAGTCGATTGAACAGGACTTGCGCGCTATCGGCATCGACCGGCCGAGCTGTCTTAAGAATCAAAATCCCGAAAAGCTATACGTGAAAATGTGCAAGCAGCAGGGTGTGCAAATAGATAGATGTATGTTGTACGTTCTACGCTGTGCGGTGTATTTTGCATCAAATAAAACTCATAAACCCGGACTATTGCTTTGGTGGAACTGGTCGGACGAGAATATGCGCAAACATCCACGATGACCGACTTTACTAAACTCGTATACGACATCGTTCGTAAAATACCGAAAGGTAAAACGCTCAGCTATAAGCAGGTGGCGGTGTATACTGGTCGGCCAAATGCATTTCGAGCAGTTGGTACAATTTTGAGTAAAAATACAGATAAAAATATCCCGTGTCATCGGGTTATTAAATCAGATGGAAGTATGGGCGGATATAACGGGCTCCGGGGCGTAAAGAAGCGCCTTATTGAGCGGGAGCAGGCATAATTGCTGAGATTATTTGTTTCTGTTAGGTTAGAGGAAGTTCATCTGGAGGGTATCTATGGATCCGACTGAAAGCGGCAAAAGCGCCCCGTCTTTTGATGACTATCGGGTAGTTTCGCAGAAATGTGGGTATAGCGTTGATGCGATTCTCCTGGTAATGAATGTGCTTGATTATGCGCT
>CAZFZO010000058.1:0-2319 GCA_964523595.1 uncultured Candidatus Saccharibacteria bacterium
TAGTAAAAAAGGCATCAAAGTTAAGCAGAATAATGTTTCAACGGTGGCGCTTCGAGTGAAGCGCGAAACAAAACGGCGGATACAAAGTGAGTTAGCAAAAGTGAATAAAAAGCCGTTCGGAAGGACGATTCGTGCTGATGCCTTAATCTCTAAAGGCCTAAATCGTTTGACCGAACAGGACATTCTTGAGCTGCAGGATGCTTCCCTAAGCAACGCTGATCGCCTTGAATGTCGCTATGCGGAGTATGTAAAATCCAACGGCTCACTCAGCAAAGACGCTTTCATCGGTAAACTGCTTTCTGGGGAGGCTCTAAAATAAGACTCAATTTACCGCGAAAAAACAGTTTAAATCCTGCATAATAGTGGGTCTGATATTTGGGGTTATATCCTATAAAACATGGAGTTAACGCCGGGAGTATGGTATGACTTCACGAAGAAAATCAGTAGGGTCAAAGGTCAAGGATCTGTTTGATAATCTGATCTTAATTTTTGAGCCTGTACATTTGCCGGAGGATGAAAACAATGAGCGAATCAAACGGCTATCCCGACAAATCGTCACCTGCGTCGAACGCGCCAAGAAGGACCGTCGTCGGGCGAAGGAGCAACGGGATGCGGGCGAAATCTTCTCAAGAGACTTCGATGAAATCTTCGGTCTTAAAGAGCAGCCGGTATAAGTTTGGCGCATATGTACGACTTTCACCTAGCGATGAAGTTCGCGAAGAGGGTTCGCTCGTATCGCATCCGCAGAGAATTAAGAGTCATGTTGAGTACAAGAACTCGCAAGATCCTGGATGGGGTGAGATCATTGAGGTATACACCGACAAGGACTACTCCGGTAAAGACACGAATCGGCCAGCATTCCGACGCATGCTTCAAGACATCAAATTGGGCCGAATCAATGCGGTTATTTTTACAGAGTTGTCGCGTATTAGTCGTGATGTGAAAGACTTTTGCAATTTTTGGGAGTTTTTGAAAGAGCATCGCGCACTTTTCAGCAGTCGCAAGGAAAATTTCGATACCACAACTCCAATTGGTGAAATGATGGTCATTCAGGCCATCAGCTTCGCTCAATTTGAGAGAAAGACAATTGTACAGCGCATTAAGGATGGAGCGCGGGCGCGAGCAGAACGGGGATTGGCAAACGGCGGAGTGAACCTGCTTGGTTTTGATCGGCACCCCCATAAACGAGGTAGTCTGGTTATCAACGAAGATGAATCCATTTCTGTTCGGTATATTTTTACGAAGTTTTTGGAACTTGGTAGCATCGCAAAGACGCGGGAATATCTGAATCATAATGGATATCGTACCAAATCATACATCACACAGGATGGCCGCCAACGGGGCGGCCAGATCTGGACACACACGACCCTACACTCTTTACTCACAAATATTCGCATTATTGGCAAAGTTGAAGTTAACACGAGTAACAAACACGTATTACCTGATGACCTTCCTCACCCAGAGCGGTATCGACTCGTGGATGCAAGCTGGCCTGCGATAGTTGACGAAGCTTTATTTGTCCAGGTGCAAGAAAAACTTGCTCACAATGGTCGTTACGGAAAGCATCATATTCACCAATACCGACTTTCCGGAATTGTCGAATGTGGACTATGCGGGAAGGAACTTTCGGGTCAATCAGCAAACGGCAAGGGTGGTAAGTATTTCTACTACGCACATAGTCGCAAGCATAATATCCAAGGTAATCATCTTGATCGTTGCCAGATGGAGCGAATGCCTGCGGTCCGTCTTGAAGAAGCGGTCATTAGTCGTTTGATGGAATTGGCAAGAGATAAAAAGCTCCTCGCACAGCTTGCAAGCGATTCAGACGTCAACACCGAAGAGTTAACAAAAGAAATAGATCAAGTGCTTGCAAGTAAAGAGCAGGATAAGCGAAAACTTGACCGGATGATTGACAACTTAATCACGACTCTCGCAGATCTTCCCGAAGGCATGAAGCCAAAAGTCATACTGGAAAAGGTCGCGGACCTGGAATGGCAAAGGGAGCAGATTGCCAATTCAATGAGCGAGATGCGCGAAGAGAAGAAGCGCAAAGGTGGTAAGTTAATCAATACAGAACACATATTCAGAGTGTTCCGTTTATTCCAGCGGGACTTTGCAACTCGACCAGCCCACGAGCAGCGAGAAGTACTCCGCTCAGTTGTTTCAAAAGTCGTGATTCAGGAGAATGGGGTACGGGTGTTTTATTACGGCTCGCCGAACGACGATAGAGTGCTTGAAGAGTCAACGGGAGGCATTGAGGCTAAATTGCTCGGGAAGCCTCAAGTGGTACCAGAATGGAAATCAAAAGAAAGTTCTGCA
>CAZFZO010000059.1:0-2250 GCA_964523595.1 uncultured Candidatus Saccharibacteria bacterium
TATTCTAGGCGACAAGACGGGGGCGCTTGAGTCCTATTGTAAAATCAAAAAGCAGGCAGAAATTAATGCATTCAAAGCTTTGCGTGATGAGTATGGTGATTATTTTTATCCTGAATACATTGCATGATGTTTGTTGATGCTATTAAGCGAGTTTCGCAGACAAGTACAAAGTCTGAAGCTTTACGCGTTGCATACGATATTTTAAGTGCGAAGTATCGCGGTGGGCGTGTAAAGACGTATGCTCTTTTTTGGCGACTATTTGAGACTAGGGTTGAGACCCTATGGGGGCGTAGCGGATTTTTACACTGCACAATCGTTTGCTACGTGAGCTTTTAATTGCGAGCGGGAAGTTTACTTCTGATGATATTTTGACTCGCTGGACGTTCGTTTGGTTTTTTTCTCCGCATCAGTATGTACGGGTGCGTGTTGCGGATGATCAGTGGGTGAGTGTTGATATTTGGGCGAAGGCGTACGGTATTGAATTTGGAGACTACGCTCGTGGGTTTAAATAAAAAACACCCTGCGTGATAGTTGTCGCGCAGGGTGGTGGGTTGTTCAGGCTATTCGCCTTGAACCACCTTCTCTTCAGCAAGGACCGCATAAACGCTCGGATCGCTTTGGATTTCTTTGACTGCGTCAAGGATATCTTCCTCTTCGCTTGTCTTTGGCAGCGCGAGAAGTGCTCGGGCGATCTCGGGAAACACCTTCATGATTCTCGCGAGGTCAAAGCCAAACAAAAGCTCGATGGCTCGCGTTCTGTCTTGCTTGAATGCGATCGGGAAGGCTCGGGTGCGGAAGTGGAAATCCCAAACATTTTTCTCGCTGAGCTCTTCATCGGGCGCTAGTCCGCTTGTAAATAGCCATTCTTCGATCAGTGTTTCGAATTCAGCGGCGTCTACGGGGTCGTTTTCTACCGGTTTGATTCTTTGCTTTGCCAGCTTTTTTTCGCTTTCGCGTGGCTTGAAGATCGAAGCCTCCTCTTTGCTTCTCCGCTTTCGTTCCTGGTCGAAAGCGAGACTTAGGAGGTAGAGTGCGCCAAATCCTATGAAGCAGGCTTCGGCGCTAATGTGTAGTGGCTCGATCATTCTAGCTATCGCGTCTACCGCCTTCATGAATAGGAATGTGGCGAGTATCGATCCTAGGCATATGAGTACCAATAGGACCGCCCCAACTACTATCTTGCCGGTTATCGACAGGATCGCGATGGCCCTTGTTTTCATCTTTTCCTCTTTTCAAGGATCAAAAAGCAGGTTTCGTCTACTTGGGTTCAGCTTTAATTGGAACTGAACTGTGCCCTCGAACTGAATCGAACAGTTATCTTCTCCTTAGGACGGAGTAGCTCTATCCATTGAGCTACGAGGGCTATTACACCTATAAAGTTATATAACTTTTCATCATATTAAGCAACTTTACCGAAGGGGGTTTTCTATGGTATAGTTGGTCCAGTTACCGGGAATTCCCGCCTAGAGCGATTTAGGCGCTGATTGTCGGATCAGCGGTATTCTTTACAAATTTATTAACTATTTATAACCAACTATGGAGCTTAAAGCACTCTGTATGAAGTGTCGGGATGCCAATAACAAGCCAACGATGCAGGTAATGAAAAATCCTGTTGTCGAGAGCAAAGAGGGAAAGGGTGGCTCGTTGAAGTATTCAGCAAAGGGTCAGTGCTCAAAGTGCGGTGGTAACCAGTTCAAGTTTTTGAGTGCTGCAGACGCGCAAGCGTTGAAGTAGTAAAATTTGCTAAAAGCTGCCTTCGGGCAGTTTTTAGTTTATGGAGATTTTTCTTGGGTGTATACTACAAATATATGCGAATTCTTTCTTTGTTGGGTGTACTTATGGGATTTCCTCGTCTCGCGTCTGCCCATGTAAAGTGGTTATTGCCCGCTGATGCGCCAATTCCTGAAGTGGCCCGATATCGATTAATGGATACGCCGGTTCTAATTTGGATTGGCATTATTGTTTTTGCGCTCATAATTGGCTATCTGCTTGATCGCCGTGTTCGTACGCCGAACTGGTTGGCGGGGTTTAGCGTAAGATATCAATCACTTTTTGGTTCGTTATTTCAAATTATTTCTGGTTTATATTTTTTGTTCATTTCTTTTTTATGGCACGTAGTCCTTTCTCCAGAGCTTGCCGTTACTAATTCGTATTCTATGTTTGGCTGGTGGGTTCAGATTTTTCTCGGACTCATCCTTCTTACGACAAAAGCACCGCGCTTAGCTGCTTTTGTGCTGGCGGCGCTTTTAG
>CAZFZO010000060.1:0-2122 GCA_964523595.1 uncultured Candidatus Saccharibacteria bacterium
CGGCTCATAAGCGCGATCTCTTTTTTCCCCTCAAACTTTTTCGCGATTTTTGGATTAACAATCACGAGATTTTCATAAATCTCTTCGATAGTTTTAAACTCTTGGATGAGTGGCGTCGCTGTTTTTGGTCCCACCCCTTCTACGCCAGGGATATTATCTGAAACATCTCCTACTAATCCTTTGAGTTCGACAAGCTCAGCTGGCGTGAGACCATACTCTTCTTTGATGTGTGCCTCGTTGTACTCGATCGTCTCGTTACCACCATTGCGCATCAATCGCACCACGACGTGATCGTCATCAACAAGCTGGAGCAAGTCACGATCACCAGAAAGAATTACGACTTGCGTGCCTGGTTGGCGCTTGAGCTTTTCGGCGAGTGTGCCGATAAGGTCGTCGGCTTCAAATCCTGGAAGATCGAACTGCTTAATTTTAAATGCATCAAAAACTTCGCGGATTTTAGCGAGCTGACTCACGAGGTCGTCGGGCATTGGCTGACGATGCGCTTTATACTCTTCGTACTTTTCTTTACGGAAGGTGCGCTCCTTACGATCAAAACACGCGATGATGTAATCTGGATTGATATCGTGATAAATCTTTAAGAGTAGTCCGGCGAGACCGTACACCGCGCCAACTGGTTCGTTTTCTGGACTGGTGAGTGGCGCCATCGCGTGATACATCCGGTAGATGAGCGCGTGTGAATCGATTAAAAGAAGCTTTTTCATATAACTAGTTGTATCATACCCTATTTGTCTGCATTTATTAATTTTTAGTAAAATCGCCACATCCTGATAAGATATGGCGATTTTGATTTTAGATTCCTTTTACTTTAGCACTGCGAACTCCGTCTTTGGCTCCGTGCGCGAGTTCGATCCAAATCGTATTTTTCGGAAGTAACTTTTTAAACTTGTCCGCCCACTCGATAATGACGATGTTGTGGGGTTCACTAAACATATCTTTGAGTCCGAGGGCCAAGAGCTCTTTGTCGCTATCAATACGATACGTGTCGATGTGGTACGCGGTGTGATGGCTATTAGCCGAAAGTGCGTACGGCTTTACGAGTACGAACGTCGGACTGGTAATACGTCCACGCGCGCCCAAGGCCTTGAGAAAGCTTTGTGTAAACGAAGTCTTGCCCGCACCAAGCTCACCTACTAAGCCGATAACGGTTCCGTGTTTTGATTTTTTAGTTGAACTAGCAACTTTTTCGGCGATTGATTGCGCAAACTTTTTTGTCGCTATCTTATTAGACAAATGGATTATCTTTGGATTGGTCGTTTTCATGTATCTTGTTATACACGATAGTGGCGATAGTTGCCAGAGCTATGGCGACACATAATCCGAATATATAGACCTGCGAACTGACTCCGCCGCCGATTTGGCTAGGTAGTTTTTGGAAAGCGAGGTCGTCAAACATCTGGGCTTTGAGCTCGGGCGTAAGCTCGGTAATATGGCGAACGATATACCCTTCAGCAGCAGTGCCCGCGTAACTCAAGCTATCGATGACTTTGCCGGACGCGTCGATAAGTGAAATTGTTTCGCCGCTATTACCTAAACTAATTTTTGTTAACGAGCTCTCAAATTTGAGCGACTGCCCAGCGGATAAAATAAATCCGTTAAGATTGAATGATTTGCCAGACGCGTCTTTGAGCTGCCAGCCGGTTAGGCTCGCTGAAGAGCTGTCTGTATTTTTAATAACAATATACTCCCCTGCACTATCTTTACCGACCGGGTTGGGAAGAAATGAGTCGATGACGACCATGAGAGCGTATGTTTATTTGGCTGGCTTCTTACGTAAGTGCTGATACGCGGTCTCGGTCACTTTTCGGCCAGCTGGAGTACGAGTTAAAAGACCGATACTCATCAGGTACGGCTCATACACATCTTCGAGAGTATCCCGATCCTCTCCTATCGCTGCTGCGATAGTTTCAATACCAACCGGTCCACCCCCGAACTTATCGATAACCGTCTCTATCATGAGGCGATCCATCTCATCGAGCTCCTGGCTCACAGCAGGTGTCATCTGCCCACTTTCCTGATTCTCTGTATTTTCCATTCGCAACCTGTGATTAATAATATAGTATATTTATCTGCAGTAACATTAAGGGGTTTTGGGGTTTTGGGG
>CAZFZO010000061.1:0-322 GCA_964523595.1 uncultured Candidatus Saccharibacteria bacterium
CTTCAGGATTGGGCAGATCTCTGCGTCGCTCCGTGGAAAAACCGAACCTTTGCGCTTCCCCAGCAGCGTCTTTACTACCTGCGTAAGGGGCGCTGGACCGATGAGTCGGTCACCACTAGGGAGTGGAAACGCGGCATCCGCGTCCATATTAGTGCGCTTGATGAGCTTCTCCTGGCTGACTTCTATGCAGCCGAGGCTCAGCTAAACACTCAACGACAAGACTGGTGCATGAGCATCGCCAAGCGACTGAGTATGATGCTTGCTGACACAAGCCTACGCGTTGCTCCGGCGATTTTCGCGGCCCTTCAGGATTGGGCAGATC
>CAZFZO010000061.1:332-1875 GCA_964523595.1 uncultured Candidatus Saccharibacteria bacterium
AGCTCAACTAAATACTCAACGACAAGACTGGCGCGTGAGCATCGCCAAGCGACTCGGAATGATGCTTACTGACACAAGAGATGCGCGGGTGAAGCCGCTCGACCAGCTCAAGCCGTTTGCTAACGCGGTCGACTTCCTAACTCGAAGCAGCTATCCGAGGCATCTCATCTTTGGACTTGGGTCGAAACTCCGCGAGCGTCTTCGCCGAGAAATCTTCTCAAAACTCCTCTCAAAGGTCTTTAACGGCGATTTGCGTTACTACCAAGAGATGAGTAGATGGGAGGGTCGAGCTCTCGCTGGGCTCAAAGAGCGCGTCGGCGAACTACAGGTGTTCTATGTGCCAGAGCGCGAATCAGTAGATGGCGCCCTGCACACCGGTGTCACGTTTGAACTCTGGGCTCATCCAGAACTCTATGTGAACACTCGGCCAAAGCCACCCGAGGGAAATGTCGACGAGCGGGAGCTGACCAGCACCGAGGAAACCGCGAGCTCACCTGGATTGAACTTTGATCCCGATGGGGAGATCCCCTTCTGACCCGCCCTTTCGCGCAAGCGACTGGGCGGGCTTTTTATTTTGCTATTTCAAAATCAAGATTCTCTTTACTAATCTCAACGATCTCGCCATCTTGGATTGGTAGATCGTATTTTTTTGTTTCAGAGTTAAACTTTTTTCTCCCTACTGACATCTTAGCGATAATTTTTCCGATAATCGCTGGATCACTAAGCTTTCCAAGCGCCTTCCCCATTTTCGACATCGTCGACAATACTGGCGGGCCGAACTGAGCTATCTCATCATGCATACGCGTATCAACCGCGCCCGGACTCACACTAAAATAGTGAATGCCTTTGTTTTCTGGGCGCTTCATAAACTCATCGAGAAACTCTTCAACCCGCTTCTTACTCTTTCCATACTCCTCCGCCCCAGGTAAAGCCTTCCGGGCGAGACCGGAGGTCATAAAAACTACTACGCCATTGTTCTTTTTAAGCTCCTCTGCTGCTGAATGAGTGAGTGCCACCTGCGCTACCTCGTTTATCTTAAAAATCGCCTTTCTGCGCTCTTCGGCCTCAGCCTCAGTCTCTCCCTTGCGCTGAACACCTGGAATTGCGGCGTTGAGAATCAATAAATCAAGACCCTCCATCTCAGTGATCGCATCTTGAACAAAATCGTGTGCGTCGTGCCGGTCTGCCAAGTCAACCTCATATGCGGAAATATTTGCATTCTCTTTCGCGAGCGATTCGAGTCGCTCTCTCGTCCTAGCGCAAATAACTACCTCTTGGTTTTGCGAAGAAAGCTCGAGCGCGATCGCTCGACCAATTCCCTCAGTACCTCCCGTGATTACGACTCTCTTTTTTTCGAAATTATTTTCTGCGATGATTTGTTCCATAGTTGTGGTAGGTATCGATTATAGCATGAAGGAATATCCACCGGTCGAGATATTTTCTGTGGAAAAATGATAATTTGAAATAGTTCGAGTTATTATCGCTATTGTGCTCGCGTGTGGAATCGAACCACAATTGCAGGATTCGGAATCCTGCGTCCTAT
>CAZFZO010000062.1:0-1614 GCA_964523595.1 uncultured Candidatus Saccharibacteria bacterium
TTCATCGCGACCAATCACTGGATCGAGGTTCCCCTCTTTCGCCTTAGCAGTTAAATTCACCGCATACTTCTCAAGTACCTGGAACTTACTTTCTGGCGTCTCGTCAGTAACACGAGAGCTACCACGCAAGCTCGCCAAAATTTTAAACGCAGTGTCACGACGAAGTCCCATACGTTCAAGCAGTGCCCTCGCCGACGAATCAATATCCAAAATCGCGATCAATAAGTGTTCGCAGGAAATAAACTCATCTTTCTGAGAAAGTGCGACCTTCGCAGCCTTATCTAGCACCGTCATCAGCTCTTGCGAAAGATAGAGCTGTCCCACATTAGCATTGCTAAAGATCTTGGGCATGCCAGTCAAAATCGTCTCAATCTCGCGGCTAAGAGCATCAATGCTCACCCCCGCCTTAACTAAAATCGGACGCACCAAAGACTGGTCGTCGTGAATTAATGAAGAAAGCAAGTGAATAGCACGGAACTCACCATGGCTATTACTCGCCGCCAGCTCCTGCGCATTCTGAAGCGCCTCTTGAGCCTTAATCGTAAATCGGTTGAAATTTTTATTGTTCATCGCCATATAAGATATTCAATTATTGCTAGTATACCAGCTTCGTCAATCCTTGACAAGAGTATACATTTAAGTTATTATACAACCAGTCTCGAAACCGCATCTTGGAGAAGGTCATGAGCAAAAATCGTCGCTCGACGGACGAGGCCGAGATGCGATACAGCAACTACGCCGTCGCCGTACTCGTACACTCACCTCAAGGGATCGTGCTCGTGCGCGACCCAGAGTTCAGTCGACCGCTCTGGAAGCTACCGGGGGGCAAGAGCCATCCCAATGAGCTGCCAAACGTCGCCGCTACTCGAGAACTAGAAGAGGAAACGGGAGTGAGGGTCGAGCCCTTCCAGCTCACACTCGCGTACAGCGAGCCCCGCTCAAAGCACACGTTCGTACTCTACACTGCCACGGTCAACGATCTCGCTAGACTCAAAGCCGAAGGTGATGAGGGCGAAGAAGTTGACGTGTTTTCGCAGAAGCAGCTCGAGGAGATGGAAGACTTCCTCAAGCCGCACCGATACGCACTCGAAGCGATCGGCTTCCTCCCCCGACCCACCGCATCAGCCGCAAGCTGATGGGTGGGTCTTTTTTATCCCGCACCACTTTTACACTACATATTTTTAATACACCAGAAACTATTACCATCGTCCCTCTTTGTACCGCAATAAAAGTGGTGCGGGATTTATTTTCGCTCTTCGAGTAAAACCGGAACAACAATCTCCTTACCTCCCCGTAGTACGGTTAAATTAACCGTATCACCAACATTGTATCGCTGAATCAATGAAAGAAGTGAGCGCTCTTCGAGAATCTTTACTCCATTTACTTGAGTGATAATATCCTCTGCTTTAATGCCAGCCTTATCTGCCGGACTCCCCTTTACGGTTGCTGGCCCATCAGGATTGCCACGAACCAACGCTCCGTATTCCACTGACAACTTTTCGCGCTCGGCAACCTCTGGAGTAATAACGAGATATCGAACACCAATAAACGGAATCGTAATCTTGCCGAGACGGCGGCGCCGGCAGCGGCTTGTCCGAAGGTGAGCCCTGGCCT
>CAZFZO010000063.1:0-1585 GCA_964523595.1 uncultured Candidatus Saccharibacteria bacterium
AGTATGGCGCGTTCAAAACCGAAGTAGCCAACATCGTCACCGAGTACTTCGCCCCGCTTCGCGAGCGAAAAACAGAGCTCCTCAAAACACCCGAAAAGGTTCTTGCAGTGTTTACTACTAGCTCACAAAAGGCCCACGATATTGCCGGCAAGAAACTCAAAGAGGTATACGGAAAAGTCGGATTAATCTGGTAATAAAATACCCGGCGAGTGCCGGGTTTTTTATTACCCGCCTCCCGCACCCCCATTCTCCCCTCCCCGTCTATCATAGAAAACGCGGTCGCGTTTTCTATGATAGCGACTCGTGCATCTACGGCTACACCTTACGTACTCCAAGATTAACCTACTCTAATTCGCTGTTAGTGCTTTGATAGTTGAGAAAGCGCGGTCAACGTACTGCTCTTCAAAAAAGAGCGAGAGTTCTGCGTGCGATGAAGCAATCTCGGTAAAGCTCACACCATCCCAAGCCAGTGCTCGCAAAATTGGATAAAAGATTCCTGGCCGCTTCGGCGTCTCCTGATTGAAGCGTAAGGATATAGCAGAAATCTTTTCAAGCATAGCCACAACCCGCTCCCCTTTAAAGTATTTGACGACATCCTTCTTGAGTCCTGCGCTGATAATCAAAGCAGCTCGCATCGGACCATTGACCAAAGAGATGTAGTTGTCATCTTTTTTCTCTGCAACAAATGCACAGAACTGGGCATAGGTTTTCAAGAAGTCTTTTGATGGCGTAAAAACAAACTCGACAAGATTATTGTGGAGAATGATTGAATCGATAAGGATGGCGTCTTCTGGCTCACGACTCGGAAGCTTGAGACGTCGTAAGGCCATTACGATTGCTCCGGCACCAACCTTCTCCATACGCTTTTTCTCAACCAAAGGCTTTATCTTGCGTGCCAAACGAGAAAAATTTGCTACCCCCATCTCTAGAGCCGCCTCGAACATCGGGTTGCTTCGCACTATTTCCTGAACGTGTTGCTGAATTTTAATCATATATTTGTTATAAACATAACATTTTTCTTATAAAAATAACAAATTCATCAAAAAATAGACTGAAACACCTCTAAGAAGAGATACTAACCATGCACGGAATTAGCTGTGCAGAAAATGAGGTGGTTATGCCCGCAGACAACCTGAGGCCCTATCGGTGGGTCAATGAGAGCGAGGGGGTGAATGTTTTCGGCGACAAATTCGGGCCGCTCAGGAAGCAGGCTCCCCCACCCTCCGAAGACGCACCGGTCATCTGGTTCGAACTGACACCCGTCCCCAGTGAGGGACAGAAACCGATTCGGTGGTGGAAGCCCGACAAGAGTCGATCTGCCTGCGGATGCGGATTCTGCGACACCATCCTTAAGGCGTACTGGCTGGTCGTCACACCACAACCTCTCAAGGAAGAACCTCGTCCGGCAACTCCTCCGCTGCCGGCACGAAAGCCCTGGGACTCAAGCGACTCCGGTTGGGGCTAGCACCTCACCCCCGCACACGAAAGCTGGCGTGCGATTCATTCGCACGCCAGCACCAACTCATCTAGACCTTACGTACGCCAATCCAAACAGGGACCTCGCCTACCTTCGTATCCAGCTGAG
>CAZFZO010000064.1:0-1503 GCA_964523595.1 uncultured Candidatus Saccharibacteria bacterium
ATAATTGTACACTTTTTTTCACCACTTAGTTAGTGGAAAAATAACCACAGAGCTCAAGTAGTTTTTCGAGCGTGAGATCCTGGGGTCTAACAGCGGGTTTAAGCCCGATTTTACTGATGATTTCAGCTATTTCAGCTTTTTCGAGTTTAACGGGTGCGCCGCCGAGGTTGTTGAGAAGTGTTTTGCGTGGTTGTTTAAATACCGCCCTGATCAAACCGTAATACGCTTTGGCGCTTATTGTTTCGATGGCTGGCTTGGTTGTGAGCTTGATAATACTCGAGTCTACTTTTGGCGCTGGTTCGAAATCGCTCGCCTTAAGATGCATAAGTATCTTTGGTTCAGCCCAAAATTGCGTAGCAGCTGCCAAGAGGTTCATCTCTGGCTTTGTCGCACTGATGCGTTGTGCTACTTCTTTTTGAATCATAAGGACTGTAATGACCGGTTTGTGCTTCAGCTCACTAATAGTGCGCATTAAGTGGCCCGTTATGTAATACGGAATGTTGCCAATAATTTTGTACTCCCCTTTAGTAAGATTAACGATATGTGGCAGTACGGCGAGTGCGTCTTCGGTAACCACTCGAAACATATTGTCTTCGTACTGTTTAAAATTTTGCGCGAGGGTTGGGTCGCGTTCGATGACGGTGAGTTGGCAGTTTTTTGTTTTACATAACTCAAGCAGCGGGAGTGTAAGAGCTCCTTTTCCTGGGCCGATCTCAATAATCTTATCCCCTGCTGTTAATTCGAGCGCTTCGAGGCTCGTTTTAATCGCAGTGTTATTTTTGAGGAAGTTTTGTCCGAGGCGAGATGGCATATGCTGTAAGAATACTCCTTATTGCTCAATATACATATCGTCTTCTGACGGGAGGCCGTGCATATTCCCTGTTGGGCTGATGAACTGGAGGAGTTCGGTTGGGATTTCGTAGAGGAAGCGCGATGGGTATGAGTGGAATAAAATATACAGCGTTTTCTTCGCGCGAGTCATCGCAACATACATCAGGCGGCGCTCCTCTTCGACCTCTTCTAAGCGAAGCATCGATTTTTCGTGCGGCAAGACTCCTTCGTTTACACCAACAATAAAAACGTGATCAAATTCGAGACCCTTGGCGATGTGAATGGTCATCAAATTTATCTGCGCGGTGCGACGAGTTTGTTTTTCATTTGATGGAGCGTCAGCTGATTGCAGAAGTGAAACGCGTTCAATTAATTCTTCGAGGGTGGTAAATTGCGAGGCGAACTCGATGAGCTCGGCGACGTTTTCCATGCGTTCAATTGGGTTTTCAAATTTGCTCTCGAGTCGATCTTTGTAGCGACTTTCAACGAGGAAAAAGTTGATTAATTCGACGGGGGCTAGTTTCTCCCCGGCTGCTTTAAGTTTTGGGACTAATTCGGCAGAAACCCTTTTGCCAAGCGCCTTTTCGAGCCTTTCGACACTTAACGTGTCGTTTGGATTGAGGGCGATTTTTAATCCAGCGATGAGGTCTTTGATTTCTTTGCGTTCATAGA